>NZ_JAKKCS010000001.1:0-440869 GCF_021728075.1 Vibrio sp. D54
CCCCACTGCTGCCTCCCGTAGGAGTCTGGACCGTGTCTCAGTTCCAGTGTGGCTGATCATCCTCTCAGACCAGCTAGGGATCGTCGCCTTGGTGAGCCCTTACCTCACCAACTAGCTAATCCCACCTAGGCATATCCTGACGCGAGAGGCCCGAAGGTCCCCCTCTTTGGCCCGTAGGCATCATGCGGTATTAGCCATCGTTTCCAATGGTTATCCCCCACATCAGGGCAATTTCCTAGGCATTACTCACCCGTCCGCCGCTCGACGCCGTTATCGTTCCCCGAAGGTTCAGATAACTCGTTTCCGCTCGACTTGCATGTGTTAGGCCTGCCGCCAGCGTTCAATCTGAGCCATGATCAAACTCTTCAATTTAAGATTTTGTTCGGCTCAATGAATACTGAACATTACATAAAGTAATGTTTGAATTGACTGTGCTGAATCCGAAGATTCAATGGTCACTTCGTTTCATTGAAACCTAATTTGATACCGAGGTATCGAATTGGATTATCATCAACGAGTGCCCACACAGATTGATAGGTCTATATTGTTAAAGAGCTTGCTTCGTAAGCTTTGCCATCGAAGCGGAGGCGTATTCTAAGGAATTAATTTTCAGTGTCAAACACTTTTTTAAATTAATTTTTAGAAGTTTTCTTTCGCCTTCTTGCCAACCGCTTTTGCGTTTCCGCTTTGCCCTGACAACGGAGGCGCATTATAGGGAGATGATTTTTCTTGGCAACCCCTTTTCAGAAAAAAAATCAAAAAAAAGCGTCGAATGATTAAATCTCACTCAAACGCTTAATTTTAGCACTCAGTTGTTAACTTCAAGTAGCAAATAGGCAATCAATATGTGTCTAGCCAAGACTCTTCAAAGCCTGTGATATCGAGACTCATTGATTGCGCCGCTTCGATTTGCTCGATAGCCTCCAATTCTTTATTTACACTGCTCATCGTCAGTGTGTTGTTGTCTAGCTCAAACACCTGACTTTGAGTCGTATAGTAGAACTTAAGGATCGTCAGCGCTTTTACATCGCCATTGTTCGCGGCTGCTTTAATGCTTCTTAGTTTACGAAAGATCTTGTTGTGCAGCTGCTTGAGTTTCCAAACGTACAGCACTTCTTCCATGTATGGTCGAGTTTTAATTTGATTCAATAAAGAGAGGGAAGTTGCAACTGCGAGAACGACACCAATCAAATTCCAATGGAAATTGCCCGTTGATTGTTCTGGTACGACTTCAGTGTTGCCGAACAAAACAATCAACAAGGTACTAAAGGCAAGAGAGGAGATGGCGAGCAACGCAACAAAACCGCCAATCACAAGGTTTACTTTCTTTTTATAAATGTCTTTATTTATCTGTTTGATTTCCATATACCACTCCTAACAGGGTTGCCTCCTATTCTAACCAGCACACCCAGCTCCACAATCGAAGCTTTGTAAGTAAGTTCACATTTGCTATTAAACTCGCATCCCTTCCCTGCTTGGGTATATACTTCCGCGCATTCACTCTTCCTATATAGAGGCTAAATTCATGCGCTCTTTTGTTTTACGAGCTCGCGCGGCGCCAACCACCAGCAAAGCACTGTTAGAAGGTGTTGGTAATGAAGCGCATACAGAGATTCTTGCTCATACCATGATGAACACGATGTTCGTTGCTCAATCACACCGTGAAGATGTGGTTGTTCACTTGGTTTTAGAAAGCACAAAAGATTTCTCACGCACCATTACTATTCGCTCTAACGACATCACCAACATTGGCGGCTTCCATGAGTCAACCTTGATTGCAGCAGTGGCTCGCGCTTTGGATGCTTCGGTTGGTATGGGCAAAGAGCAACTTCGTGAAGTCGAACCTGGTATTACCGTTCGTACAGTGAGCTTTGAACGCCTAGTACAAGAGCTGGCAGAAGATCACCAACTATATATGCTGGATAAGAAAGGCGAATTTGTTCGTGATGCAGAAATTGGTGAAAATCCATGTTTCTTGCTAACTGACCATATACCGATGCCGAAGAAGTCTTTTAACAGCTTGAAGCGCCTTGGCACAGAGAAAATCAGCTTAGGTCCTAAGATGCTTTTCGCTTCTCAGTGTGTGGTATTGATCCACAATGAGTTGGACATTCGCGAATTTTAATTCTCGCGAGTTAATCACTCTATAAAAGAAAGAGGACTCCATTGAGTCCTCTTTTTGTTTCTATAGGAATGCTACGTTTACTTACCACCAATGCTCAAGCGTGCAAAGCGAACGTCTGGCGAGAAGAAAGTGCGGCTATCGTTAATTAACTGAGTATCACCCACTGCCTCAACTTCTTGCAGCATCTTGTAGAAGTTACCCGCTACTGTAATACCACGTACTGGTTGAATGCGCTCACCATCACGGCACAAGAAGCCACTCGCCCCAAATGAGAAATCACCACTCACTGCATCCGCACCAGAATGGACACCTTGAAGCTCGACTAACTCTAGGTACTCTCCCGCTTTTACTTCTGATGCACTGCTGTTGCCTGTCGCAATCACTTTGTGATTCGCTGATACGTCTAGGCTCGATTTTGCACCGCGAGCGGCACTTGCTGTCGAGACTGCGCCCAAGTAACTTGCGGTCTGGCTGTTGTGTAGCAAGGTTTTCAACTCACCATTAGCAATCATGACATTATCTTGAGTAGCGAAGCCTTCACTATCAAAACTCGCGATTGCCATACCATTTGGCATGTAAGCCGTATCAGTAAAGGTAATTAAATCACTCGCAACACGTTGACCAAGCTTGTCACCCAGTGGCGTAATGCCTTTCATCGCGCTTACGCCAGAGAAAGCACTGCCGAAAGCACCGAATAAACTTGCTAGCGCATTGATGTGGAAAATAGCAGGGTAGTTACCTGTCGCAACCGGAGCACCTTCCAGAAGATCACGAGCAAGGTTGTAGCCACCTTCTATACAGTAAGCTGGATTCAACTCATCAAAACGGCGACCAAGTGACATTCTGCCCGCCATTGACTGTTTGCCATTTTTTTCAAACAAGGTATACGCGTAACAAGTGAACGAGCGCTCGAAGTGTTGACACAATGTGCCTTGAGTATTGGCAATGATCAGTTGTGTTTCGCCATCGCTGTAACCATTGTAAGGTGCGCTAGAAGCGTGAGGCAGAGCCACTACGCCTTGCTCAAGTGCGAGAGACAGTTCGATTTTTTCGTCAACAGAAGTGGTATCTTCTTGCGCTATCTCAGCAACATCAGTCGTGATTTGGCTGTTAACGCAACTAATAGTCTGATGTTCATCTTGCTTGGAAAAGCGAGCACTTTGCAGTGCATTAGTTAGCATTAAATCCAAGCTTGGTTGCTCTAACGACTCAGAGTAGCTTGTCGCAACGCGCGCATCTTTCACAACACGAACACCCAGCACTTGGCTTGAGCTGACTTTGTACTCATCCAGCTTGCCTTGGTTTGCTTTCAGCGAAAAGCTGCTGTTACGGTTCACAATCACATCCGCTTCCGCACCTTGCCGTTTGGCTTCTGACAGGACGTAATCAACCGCGTTAAGAAGTTGTTGTTCTTGGCTCATTAGTTACCGCCTCCTACCAGAATGTTATCGACTTTCAGCGTTGGCTGACCGACTGTTGTTGGCACTGAACCACTTACGGAACCACACATGCCCGGCGCAAGCGCCATGTCTTTGCCGACCATGCTGATTTCTTTTAACACTTTTGGACCCGTGCTGATCAGCGTTGCTGTTTTCAGAGGCTTGGTGATTTTGCCATTTTCAATGAGATAAGCTTCACGAACAGCAAAGTTAAACTCACCCGTACCCGGTTGAACCGAGCCGCCGCCCATCTTCTTCGCATAGATACCACGTTCAATGCCTGCAAGCATGTCATTAAGTGAATGCTCGCCCTCTTCGATAAAGGTGTTACGCATGCGCGAGGTTGGTGCGAACTTGTAGTTTTGACGACGACCAGAACCCGTAGGCTCATAACCTGTCTTCATGCCACCCATTTTATCGACCATGAAGCTGGTTAGCTTACCGTCTTTGATCAGTTGAGTGCGCTGAGTCTTCATACCTTCATCATCAATGTGAATCGAGCCCCATTCGTTGGTCATGGTGCCATCATCGACTGCATTCACTGCGGTGTGAGCAACCATTTCGCCCATCTTGTCGTGGAAGACTGATGCTTTCTTCGCAACGGAAGTGGTTTCTAGCAAGTGACCACATGCTTCATGGAAGATAACGCCGCCAAAGCCGTTACCAATCACCACCGGCATTTCACCCGATGGACAAGCATCCGCGCCAAGTTTTACTAACGCTTGCTGCGCGATAGTTTGACCTAGCTCTTTGGCATCAAGCTGTTCACTGAATTCCCAACCAGCAAGAGCGCCAGGACCTTCCATACCAGAAGACTGCTCATTACCTTTTTGCGCGACAGTATTACCAGCAACTCGTATGTAGTGACGGGTATCGTCAACGTGTAGACCTTCTGAGTTGAAGATAGACACTTGCTGTTCACGCTGAAGCACACTGCCAATGAACTGGCTGATATGTTCACTCTCTGCGCGTGCGGCTTGGTCAACTTGCAACAGGAAAGCAATTTTAGAATCTAGGTTAGCGTCTTTGCCAAGTGGCATACGACAACCATGTTGAATTGGGTAGCGGTTCAAATTCAAAGAACCCGCTGACGCGATTTGCTCACGCTTGTCTTTTGCAGCAAGCAGCGAGGTTACGCGCTTTAGTTCGGCTTCATCTGTGCTGTTGGTGTAACCGTAAAGCACCTTATGACCGAAAAAAAGACGAATACCGATACCAAAATCGATACCTGAGTTAACCTTATCCACTTCACCAGATGCGATCTGGACAGTGTTGGTTTGGTGATGTTCAACGAATAGTTCAGCGAAATCAGCCCCCAAAAAGAGCGCATGATCGATCACTGACTTCGCTGTTACAGAATTAAGCATGAAGTCTCCTTGCTCGATGATCGTCTTAGCCATCCTAATTAACTGTGAAAAAGTTCAACAAAGTTAAATTGGCAACACGTTAAATTTTAACAGTTTTTCAACCTTGTTTTGTGCTAATCCTTGCTTAACGAGACCACGATTATTTATTAAATATTCCAGGTTCTGCTCATTCACCAGAGCGTTGCACTAGTAAATTCCACCCAGCAAACCATTTAGGTGCTTACTTTATCACTCACCTCGCATAATTGAGTACTCATTATAATTACGCTCAAAAAACGTATCCCTTCCGCAATGGTCCTGCTATCATCCGAACGAAATAGTCGGGGGGCCACACGACAAGTGTTGGCTGAGATCGAAATTCGAGACCCGTTGAACCTGATTCAGTTAGCACTGACGTAGGGAACTATGCACACTTTGCCTTTCGTCGCCCCTCTTAGGTAAGCGATAGCGATCGAAAAATCGATCTATCTGCAACGGTCAAAGTCAGTTCCTATACGTCTTGTAGTAGGAGCGACCATGACGCAGCAATCACAACCTCATTCACATCACACGCCAGCCTTGCCTACCCCTATCGTATTGACCATCGCGGGCTCAGACAGTGGTGGCGGTGCAGGTATTCAAGCCGACATCAAAGCGATGTCCGCAACCGGCAGTTTTGCTTGCTCGGTAATCACGGCGATTACTTCGCAAAATACCCAAGGCGTTTCTGCGATTTTCCCCATTCCTCTCGACCATGTAGAGAGCCAACTTGATGCAGTATTTACCGACCTCAACATCGTTGCAGTCAAAGTGGGCATGCTGGCAGATTCCAACATCATCAAAGTCGTTGCAGACAAAATTAAACAATACCAGCCAAAACACCTCGTGATTGACCCTGTAATGGTGGCCACCAGCGGCGATCTATTACTGGAACAGTCGGCAATCAGTACTTTAAAAGAAGAATTGATTCCGCTCGCAGACATCATTACCCCTAACCTACCCGAAGGCGCAGCATTGACGGGTAAGCCAATGCCTCAATCAGAATCTGAAATGAACGATATGATTACCGACCTTCGTGCGCTTGGCGCCAAAGCTATTCTGCTCAAAGGCGGTCACCTTGAAGAAAATGAAAACAGCAACGATCTGCTTATCATGCAAGACAGTGCCGAGTTAATTAGCGCCAAGCGATTTCCAACCAAAAACACCCATGGCACAGGCTGTACACTTTCTTCCGCCATTGCGTCTTATCTTGGCCAAGGCAACAACCTACACAAAGCGGTGCACCTGGGTAAGCAGTACATCAGCCAAGCTATCGCACACGCTGATGAATTGGATGTAGGTAAAGGCCATGGCCCTGTGAACCACTTTTTTGCGGGTCATACTTATGTTCGCTAACGCGATTGGCATTCAGCTTTCCGATGCTAGCCTGCGATACAAAGATAGCCAAACACCGACTTTAGCAGGAATGAACATGACCATTCCCGTCGGTAAATGGACGGTATTACTCGGACGAAGTGGCTGCGGGAAAACCACAATATTGCGTTACTTAGCTGGCCTACTGGATGACCAAGTTGACTGGCATGGCGAACTCATCACAACCGATGGCGCTGCACTGCATGACCGTATCGCTTACATGGCTCAACAGGATTTATTGCTACCGTGGTTGAATGTGTTAGACAACGTCTGCCTCAGTTCTCGATTTTCTCAAGAGCAAGCACCAGAGCAAAATAGACAACGTGCACTGACTTTACTAAGCCAAGTGGGACTCGCCGATTACGCGGATGCTAAGCCAGCTCAGCTCTCTGGCGGCATGAGACAACGTGTTGCCCTTGCTCGTACTCTGATGCAAGACAAGCCTCTGGTTCTGATGGATGAGCCCTTCTCTGCGCTGGACGCGGTTACTCGCCATAAGTTGCAAACCTTGTCTGCCGAATTATTGAAAAATAAGACGGTTGTTCTGATTACCCACGATCCACAAGAAGCGGTGCGATTAGCGCACCAACTCTATGTGTTGCAAGGCACACCTGCGCAAGCTCAGCACTTGGTCGTTCCAGACTCCAAGCCGCCACGAGTTCTCGATGGAGAGTGCGCCGCGCTTCAACAAGCGATTTTGGATCAATTGGAGAAAGACTATGAGTGATATGACTCAGTACAACTCCGTTTCGGCACGTATTAGTAAAAAAGAACGCGTGACCCATCCGGCTCTGCGCTTAGTTATCAGCACAGCGGTGATCTTGGGATTGTGGCAGTTGGTCGTGGTGATATTCGACATGCCAAACTTCATCTTACCTTCACCAATTGAAGTGCTGGATAGATTGGTCACTCGTTACGATGTCCTGCTCAAACATACTTGGGTTACCGCGCAAGAGATCTTATTTGGCTTGGCGCTTGGATTATCGATGGGTTTGCTGTTCGCATTGCAAATGCTGATGTTCGAGCCGCTGAAGCGTTGGTTATTGCCTATTCTGATTGCTAGCCAAGCGATCCCTGTGTTCGCCATCGCGCCAGTGCTCATGCTTTGGCTGGGTTACGGCATTGCATCAAAAGTAGTCATGGCGGCGATCATCATCTTTTTCCCTGTCACGACATGTTGCTATGACGGCTTGCGCAATACGCCAACAGGTTACCTCGACCTTGCCAAGACCATGGGCGCGTCTAAATGGCAGTTACTTCGTCATATTCAATTGCCAGCCGCCCTACCAACTTTAGCCTCAGGCATTCGTGTTGCCGTCGTTATTGCGCCGATTGGAGCAGTGGTCGGTGAGTGGGTAGGTTCAAGTGAAGGCTTGGGTTATCTGATGCTCCAAGCTAATGCTCGCATGATCATTGACGAGATGTTTGCGGCGCTGTTTATCCTCGCCGTACTGTCTATCTCACTCTACTTCATCACCGATAAGTTATTGAAAAAAGCCATCCCTTGGGAAAGCAAATAATTACAGAAAATAACCAAAGAAAATTGGGAAAGAAAAGGAAGAACCCCGTGAATAAAAACAAACTTATGAGCGCTGCTGCTCTACTCGCTTCAGTGGTATCAACCAACGTACTCGCTGCTGAAAAAGAGATGACGCTGATGCTGGATTGGTTCGTCAACCCAAACCATGGTCCTATCGTGATTGCCAAAGAGCGTGGTTACTTCAAAGAACAAGGTTTGAAGGTCAATATTCAAGAGCCTGCAGATCCAAGCACACCACCTAAGTTGGTCGCGGCAGGTAAAGTCGACATGGCGATTTCTTACCAGCCAAGCCTAACTATCGATGTCGCGGCTGGTTTGCCATTAATCCGCTCTGCGACTTTGATTGCTACGCCACTCAACACGTTGATGGTGTTAGACAACGGTAAGAATGAAAACCTTGGCGACTTAAAAGGCAAGAAGATCGGTATTGCGATCGCAGGCAACGAAGAAGCAACAATCGGCACCATGCTAGCTCAAGAGAACGTGAAGTTTTCTGACGTACAAATCATCAACGTAGGTTGGGCGCTGTCTTCGTCTCTTGCGTCTGGCAAGGTGGATGCGATTTGGGGCGGTCTACGTAACTTCGAAACCAACCAACTGGCACTAGAAGGTTATAAAGCTAAGGCCTTCTTCCCTGAAGAACACGGCGTGCCAGCGTATGACGAGTTAGTCTTCGTAGCCAATGCAAAAAACTACGACAAAGAAGCCATCAAGGCATTCAACAAAGCACTAGAGCAAGCGACCACTTACATCGTTAACCATCCAAAAGAGTCGTGGAAAGAGTTCGTGGCTTATTCACCAGACACGCTCAACAACGAGCTTAACCAACGCGCTTGGAACGACACGCTAACTCGTTTCGCTCTTCGTCCATCCGCAGTAGATCTGAAACGCTACGATGATTATGCGCAGTTCATGTATTCACAAAACATCATCGAAACACTGCCAAAAGCGAAAGATTACGTACCGAGCTTTGACTAATTCTACTGACCTTAGGATCTAAGCCTAGGGTCTTTTGATAACGAGATACTCATAATGAAATACCAAGATTTGATCGACGCTTGCCGCCAAGATTGGCAAGAATACACTGAGCATGCTTTCGTGCAGCAATTGGCGCAAGGCACTCTGGCTCAGCCTTGTTTTCTGCATTACCTAAAGCAGGATTTTCTTTTCCTAAAGCAGTACGCACGAGCTTACGCATTAGCGATCTACAAAGCACGTACTTTGGATGACATGCGCCGTGCCCTACCAAGCGTACACGCATTGCTCGATTCTGAAATCGCCCACCACGTGACTTACTGTGAGCAATGGGGACTGACAGAATCCGACTTAGAAAACGAGCCAGAAGATTTCGGCACTGTGGCTTACACCCGTTACGTATTAGATGCTGGCATGACGGGCGATCTTGTTGATCTATACGCGGCACTAGCACCATGCTCTATCGGTTATGCCGTAATCGGTAAGATGCTGATTGAAGACGAAAGCACTGTGCTCGAAGGTAACCCATACGCAAGTTGGATCAACCTCTACGGTGGTGAGGAATTCCAATCTGGTGTCGCAAAAGGTGCAGAACACTTTAATCAGTTATTGGCGGAAATCGATATCAATAGTCAGCGTGGTCAAAACCTGATTCAGGTATTCAAAACTGCAACGCGTATGGAAGTGGCATTCTGGCAACAAGGTCTAAACGCTCAGCAAGATTAATCGGAGAGTCTCATGTTAATTGAACAAATCACCCAAGCATTAACCGCAGTACGCCAGCAAAAGCCATTAGTCGTCAACATCACTAACTACGTGGTGATGAACAACACGGCAAACGCGCTATTGGCTATCGGCGCTTCTCCAATCATGGCGCACTCCAAACAAGAGATGACAGAGATAATGTCGTTCGCTGGCGCATTGGTTATCAACATCGGTACCCTAGACAGCGTTTGGACACCACGTATGAGCTATGCCGTAGAGCAAGCCAATGCCAACGGTAAAATCGTTGTACTCGACCCTGTCGGTTGCGGAGCAAGCTCACTACGTACCGAGACATCACGTGAGATCGCACGCCTTGCCGACAAGTTGATCATTCGTGGTAACGCCTCAGAAATCATCGGTCTCGCTGGCGAACAAGCACAAAGCAAAGGCGTCGATGCGTTAGACAGCAGCGACGCAGCACTTGGCGCAGCGAACTTCTTAGTTTCAGAGTATGGTGCAAGTGTGGTGATTTCTGGCGAGACTGATTACATCATCACGAAAGAGCAAACTGTGCAGCTAAACAACGGTCACGAGATGATGCCATACGTAACCGGAATGGGCTGCACACTAACGGCACTGACGGGTGCTTTCGCTGCTGTTGGTGATCACTCCGGACTTGCTGCCGCGGCGGTACTGGGCGTTGTGGGTGAAATTGCGGCTGAGCAAGCGCGAGGGCCAGGCAGTCTGCAAATGAACCTGTTGGATGAGCTTTACCAACTGGATGAAGAAACACTGGCAAAACGCCTAAAACTCCAAGTGAGTTAAGCTTTCTCTAACAAATACCGGCCTCTCATTCCCTGTAGATGAGAGGCCCAAAGGAAACAAAATGAACGCCTATCGTTTATATTTGGTCACCGATGACCAACAAGATTTAGCCACACTAAAGCGTGTTGTGAGAAAAGCCGTGGAAGGTGGCGTGACCATGGTACAAGTCCGCGAAAAACACGGCGATGTGCGTGCGTTTATCGAACGTGCTCAAGCCGTGAAAGACATCCTTAAAGATACCAATGTGCCTTTGATCATCAATGACCGCGTTGATGTTGCACTGGCAGTTGATGCCGATGGGGTTCACCTCGGGCAATCAGACATGCCCGCAACTATCGCTCGTGAGTTGATTGGACCAAACAAAATCCTCGGCTTATCCATCGAAAATGAAGAACAGCTTGCACAAGCGAACTCTCTTCCGATTGATTACATCGGCTTGAGCGCAATCTTCGCGACGCCGACCAAAACCAACACAAAAAAACATTGGGGTATTGATGGTTTGAAGATGGCGTTAGAGACGACTTCACTGCCGATTGTTGCCATTGGCGGCATTAACGAAAGTAACATTCCACAGCTTAGCGCCACTGGTGTTCACGGCTTAGCTTTGGTTTCAGCGATTTGCCACGCAGAAGATCCAAAAGCCGCATCGGAATATTTATTAGGGTTGATGAGCTAACCTTGCTCACGCCTGACCAAAGCGCTTATGGATGAGCGCGTTTGCCTTTCAGTACTTTCAACAACCTCTCCTTTCACAACGAAGAGCTGCAATGTCACTTTCACGCTCGAATTGACAGAGCGTTGATAAGTTTTTCACGCCAGATAACGTAAGATAAGCCCCTTATTTTCACGTGGTTGAATAACCCTCAATAAAAACAAAACGCTCTCAATGAAAACCAAAAAATATGGATTGATGATGCTCGCCTTGTTTGTTCTTGGCATCATCCCAATGTCGCTGTTTGGCTCTTATCACAATCTCACTTCACAGGTGCCTGAAAGTCTGGGTATTACTTTTACTTTGCTCACAGATTCTGCTGGTAGCAAAGGCTTTTTAATTACGTTAACACTGCTACTGCTTTCTTTATTTCGCTTTAAACCAAGTCGCATTGAGTGGATACAAAGACTCTCAATGTTAGGGTTGTTACTTGTGATTGGTTTTGCCAGCAAAACGGGGCTAAAACTGATGACAGAAAGCCCGCGTCCCTACGCCGAACTGCTTGCTGCAGAGCAATTGATTGAGCACCCAGAAGCGTTTTATCAGTTGGATACAAAGCAGCAAGCCAACGTAATTAACCAGATTTCTGAACACGTCAGTGATTGGCGAACGCGCCATTGGCAAGGCGAGAAAGACTATTCTTTCCCATCCGGCCATACGATTTTCGTTTCGATTTGTTTGGCTTTCTTTGGCGGGTTGTTCTTACAGAACAAGTGCTATATCTCTGCACTGTCATTATGGATGTGGGGAATGAGCGTCGCATATAGCCGCTTATGGCTGGGGATGCATCGCCCTGAAGATTTAATAGGCTCAGTCTTGTTTGTCGCGATTGTATTTACTTTACTCCCGACATTTCAGATTAAGAAACAGATGCCATTTGTTTCTCTCGCTTCGCGCTAATGTGAACGATTACTAGATAAAAAAGAAGCCAGCGATTCGCTGGCTTCTTGCTTTAAAACGCTACTTTTTTCTAGCCATTTTTTGGTGGTTCAAACGCTGTTAGTTCTAATTCTGGGCCAGTGTATTTTTCAATACGAACCAGTGCCGAGTTCGCCGCACAGCCGTTTGCAAGTCGAGAGGTCGGAATATCCAACGTTAACACGTTACAACCGCCGTTCTTACAAATGCCGGTTTTCGGATCCAGATCCGGCCAGCCGCCTTCATGAATACACACTGAACCTTGCTTGATTCGGTCAGTCACTTCTGCACCAACCAATACTTGGCCACGGTTGTTAAACGCACGAACTAAATCGCCCGTTTTAATACCACGCGCTTTCGCATCTTCAGGGTGAATCCAAATAGGTTCACGGTTTGCAATTGCGTACTCTTCGCGAATCTTCGCGTAGTTAAACTGGCTGTGTAGACGATGCGCTGCGTGCGCGGTCATTAGCTGCAACTCGCCGTCTTTTGCATTGCCAGTGTACTCGGTTGGTGCCATCCACGTTGGGTGTGGAGGACAGTCTTCCAACTGATAACCTTCAATGGTTTTCGAGAAGATTTCAATCTTACCACTTGGCGTACCTAGCGGGTTCATGATCGGGTCTTCACGGAAATCTGCGTAACGAACAAACTGTGCGTTCTTCTCGTTCCACTTCATCTCGATCAGTTGGTTATCTTCCCAGAACTTGCTGAAGTTCGGCATTGCTACGCGAGAGCCACGGCCACCTTGTTGCGCCGCCTTGTAGAAGCCGTACAGCCATTCCATTTCGGTTTTGCCTTCGGTGTATACGTCACGGCCACCCGGAGCTAGCATCTCTGCCATGTCCGCGAATACATCGAAGTCATTACGCGCTTCACCTTGCGGCTCAACCACTTGCTTCATTGGCACCAAGTGTTGGTTACTGTAGTCACCCGTCATCGTTAAGTCGTTACGCTCGAACGATGTGGTGATTGGCAGAACAATGTCCGCGTGCTTCGCAGCCGCCGTCCAGTAAGGCTCTGAAATCACGATCAGCTCAGGCTTTTGCCACGCTTTAATCAAGCGGTTGGTGTCTTGGTGGTGAGTAAAGTTCGCACCGCCAGCCCACCAAATCATCTTAATGTCCGGGAACGTCAGTTCATGACCGTTGTGATGGTAGGATTGACCTGGGTTTTCCAACGCCTCAACAATACGTGCCACAGGGAAGCTTTGCACCGCGCCAGACACCGCCCAGTCGTTCCCCGCAGAAGAGCCGCCACCCAGCGATGCCGAAATCGCAGGAAGTACTCCAGCATCACGAGCAGGGTTACCACCGTTTGAGTAGTGGTAAGAGAAACCAAAACCACCGCCCGGTAAACCGATCTGACCCAACATCGTTGCCAGTGTAACCAGCATCCAGTGACGCTGCTCACCGTATTGTTGGCGCTGCATGCCCCAACCCGCCATCAGCATGGTGCGGTTTTTACTGAAGATGTCAGCCAGTAGCTCAAGTTGCTTCGCAGGTACGCCACAGATTTGTGATGCCCATTCTGCTGATTTTTCTACGCCGTCTTCTTCGCCCATCAGGTACGCTTCAAACTTGTCGTAACCTGCGGTGTATTTATCGAGGAAGGCTTTATCGTGCTTACCTTGTTTCACCAAGGTGTGTGCGATACCCATCATCATTGCCACGTCGGTCATTGGGTGAGGAGCAATCCACTCCGCATTCTCGCCAAAGAACTCGATGGTTTCAGAACGAATTGGGTCAATCGCAATAACCGTCTTGCCTGATTTTTTCAATTGATGGAAGAATTCAAGACCAGCACAGTCTGTTGAGCTCCACGCGATTTTTAGAGTGTTGATTGGGTTTAAGCCCCAAAGCACAACCACATCGCTGTGCTCTAATACCACTGGGTACGTGGTTTGTTGCTCGTACACTTCGATAGAGCCCACAACGTGCGGCATGATGATCTGCGCAGCACCCGTTGAGTAGTCACCCAAGTGGCCTGAATAGCCACCCGCCATGCTCATGTAACGTTGCAGCAAGGTTTGTGCTTTGTGCAGCACGCCACTTGAACGCCAGCCGTAAGAGCCTGCAAACACAGAAGCCGGGCCATATTCTTTGCGAATTCGCATGTGCTGTTCGTGGATCAGCTTGTAAGCCTCATCCCAAGACACACGCACAAACTCATCACTACCGCGCACACCTTCTGGCGACGATGGGTTTGCCAAGTAGCCTTTACGTACCATTGGGTACTTCACACGCGCCTTGGTATGCACTTGGTCAGGCCCAGTAGTTTGTAGACTATTTGGTACAGTTTGTGGAAGAGCATTAGTAGTCGAAACCAACTTACCGTCTTGCACTTCACACAGCATTGGGCCCATGCGGCCCGCCGTTAGAATGCCTTTGCCGCGAGCATTAGAAGAAGCAACAGACATAGGTGCAAATGAAGTGAATGCCATTGCACCAGCCGCCATACCAGTGCCTTTTAGAAATCCGCGACGGGTCATATTAGTCATAATCTTATCCTTCTATTTATCGTTAGTGACCAACCACATCTTTCGCGTGGTGCTGGAAGAACTTGGTTAGAATTTCTAGGTTCTCGGCTGAAATATCAGTTCGATCACCCATACTTTTCGCTACCGGTCCCCATGCATTCACTGTGAAGTGATTTGAAGGAATTTTCGCGTGACAAGTTGCACAGTAAACGTTGTCCAATTCTTCTGCGTATGACCATACGGGTTCAAGCGTGTCTACAACTGGAGAATCAATAGCACCTGTTAGAGAAACCGCGCGCCATTCGTTGCCGTAAACATCTGCCTCAAATTCACCAGTTTCAAGCGCTTGTTGGCCTTGCTCTGTTAGCGTTGCTACGATGGCACGTTGACCTTCTCCCATGTAAAGCACTTGCTCTGCGCCTTTCATTTGGAATGCGTTCAACTTAACAGTGCGGTTGTCGCCTTCAGAGCTGATTACTTCCAACTTCGTCGTTGGGTTAATTTTACCCATCTCACCCATTGCGATTTCAGTCACAGGGTAAACGACTTTGGCACCAGGTGATGTTTTTGTGGTGAAGCTCATCAACGTTTCAAATGCCTTGCTGTCTAGCTCTGCTTCTGGTGCAAAGTGCGCCACACCTTTATGACAATCGATACACGTTTGATCGTTTGCTTTCGCGTAAGCGTGCATCTTCGCCGAATCACGTGATTGCTCAAACTCTTCCATTGCATCGAAATCATGACACGAACGACACGTCGCTGAATCATTTTCACGGAACTGAGCCCATACCGTTTCAGCCATATCTTTACGATGTGCTTCATATTTCTCTGGCGTGTCGATCTTACCTGTCACAAATTCATGGTAGATGTCTTTCGACGCGCGAATTTTGGTGATCAGGTAATCCATTGGTTCTTGAGGAATATGACAGTCAGAACATTCCGCGCGAATGCCTTTCGCATTACTGAAGTGCACTGAGCCTTGGTACTCTTTGTAAGGGGTTTCCATAGAGTGGCACGAGAGACAAAATTCAGTATCTGAGGTGTAATGCATTACTGCCGCACTCCCCCCCAAAGTTAACCAGCCCACACCAATGCCGGCAGCAACCAGCAGTGCAACATATCGTTTTTTTATTGACATAATTAGCAACACTTCCAAATAAAATGTAATTATAGGTCGCGAATTACTACTTTATAGGTAGCCCTCTCTTGATCCACATCATTTCCGTGTTGCTCTGTATGCCTCAAGTATGAAATTTTGTTATTTGCATCTCAAAGATGAATATATGGCAATAATCCATTACCCAGCCAACCATTCACCACATAAATCACTTTTCTGAATGCAACTATTTGATTAAACAGATAAGAGGATGAGAGACTAAATCTCCACATTGATGCAGTAAGGACACGCATGTCAGTTTATATCGAGACGCACAGAAGCCAATTAAGACCCATCAAAGCCAGTGACTGGGAACTCTTTCAACGATTACTCTCCGAACAAGAGGTTATTGCACTCTGTTTCGATCGTCCCAGCGAAACAGAAATAAGAGAAAAATTTGCTTCGCGATTATTACCATGGACCCCAAATTGTCAGCATTGGCTTTGCCTTGTAATACTCGATAGGCAATCTGAGCAACCCATCGGCATCACTGGCTTTGCTATTGAAAACGGTAAGGCAGAGGTAGGTTACTTACTTTTGCCGGAATTTCATGGCCAACAGTTTGGAACAGAAACTCTTCAAGCGCTTCTATACTGGGCAACCTCGACACATAACATCAACCACTTTTCCGCGACGGTCACTGAAGGCAATATTGCGTCAGAGCGTGTCCTGATAAAATGTGGTTTCGAACTCATTGAGGTCATTCCAGACGCATACCAAATTGGTGGCAAACCCTACGCCGATAAAATCTACTCACTACAAAAATAAGGACGTATTTTGAATAAAGTAGTCATCATTACCGGCGCAAGCCGAGGCATTGGAGCCGCAGCGGCGAAAAAGCTGGCCGAGCAAGGCTATCGCGTTTGCGTTAATTACCGCACTCAGCAAGAGGCCGCCGACCAAGTTGTGGCAGAAATACAAGCAAACGGTGGCAAAGCGATTGCCATCGCCGCAGACGTAGCCGATGAGAAGCAAGTGCTCTCCTTGTTTGATGAAACAGAACGTGAATTTGGTGCAGTGACGCACTTGGTCAACAACGTTGGCATCCTATTTACTCAATCGCCTTTGTCAGAAATCAGCTTGGAACGCTTTCAGAAAGTAATGAACACCAATGTGAATAGCTGTTTTCTCTGCTGTCGAGAAGCGGCGAGGCGATTCAGTGCAGGCGGTGCAATTGTGAATGTCTCCTCTGGAGCGTCGCGCTCAGGAGCGCCATTTGAGTATGTCGATTACGCCACATCAAAAGGCGCGATGGATACCTTAACTAAAGGGCTCTCGCTAGAGTTGGCAGAGCGCAATATTCGCGTCAATGGCGTTCGACCTGGTTTCATTTACACTGATATGCATGCCGACGGCGGAGAACCAAACCGAGTAGATAGACTCAGCCCTCAAATTCCTCTTAAACGCGGTGGCACGGTAGAAGAAGTGGCAAATGCGATCGCTTGGCTATTAAGTGACGAAGCCTCTTATGTCACAGGATCATTTATCGATATTGCAGGGGGCAGATAGAATGCAAGTCCATATCCGACAAGCGATTCCCGATGATTTAGACGGAATTTTTCAGCTTAATTTTCAAATTAATTCACTGCATTTTGCGAATGCGCCAGAAGCCTTTGTTGCGCCTTCAGAAGCTGACCGTGAATTTCTTGCACAAGCACTAGAGAACAAAGAGCGACTCTTTTTGATTGCCGAACGCGAAGAGCAAATTCTCGGCTTCTTAACCGCGATGATCACCCAAAACGACACCATCAGTTTTCTGATCAAAGACCCAATTTGTCGCGTGGGAACAATTGTTGTCGATGAAGCGCAAAAGCAGCAAGGAATCGGCCGCCAACTGCTCCAAGCCTGTGAGCAATGGGCGCGCGATGCCAATGCCACACAAGTTCGATTGGAAGTGATGGAATTCAATCAGCCAGCACAGCGCTTTTACGATAATCAAGGTTTTAAAACTAACTCACGCATTATGCTGAAACATTTGTAACGATAACGACAATTAAGCGCTTTTCACGACTAAACCCACCTAAATCGCATTTATCGATGCAATTTACCCCCCTGATTTTAGAAAAAGACGATATGATGTGCGGATAAGGAGATTCGAACATGATTTATCTTTTCGATTGGGGGAACACCTTGATGGTAGATTTCCCTCACGCACAAGGAAAAATGTGCGATTGGGAACACGTAGAAGCAGTTCCTCAAGCCAGAGAAACACTGGCAATACTTTCCCAAAATCATCCCATCTACATTGCGACCAGTGCATCTGATTCCAACATGGAAGAGGTTCAGCGTGCATTTGTTCGCGTCGACTTAGACCAATACTTAAATGGCTATTTTTGTTTTGCCAACCTCGGCATCGCTAAAAACCAACCTGAGTTTTACCTCGCCATCGCAAAACAGTTAGGGGTTAACGTGAGTGGAATAACCATGGTTGGCGATTTACCTCACAAAGATATTTACCCTGCGATGAAAGCGGGCGTAAACACAATTTGGTTTAACCCAACGGGCGCTGATGCACCAGCCGAAGCCATTCCTAACCAAATTCGTTGTTTATCTGAGCTTATCCCCTAACCGTTACTAACCTGCACTAATCAAGGAAGATGAATGCAAATCAGATCCATCAAGGTGAGCGATATCGCGCGCTTCACCGCGCTTTGGAATCGAGTGTACTCCGAAGGGGAATTTTTGATTTCTCCTGCACCCGATAACGCAACGCTTCGCAGAATCCTGCAACGTGTGGAAAACGAGTCCATCCCTCAGTTTGTCGCGTTTGACCGCCAAAAACTTATCGGTAGTGTTGAAATCTACCCAGCTGAGATGTGCGGTTACGAAAGAGGGCAACGCCTTCGCGTCGGTATTCTTGGTATTCACATCGACAAAAACTACCGAGGCAAAGGATTGGGGCGGAAACTGTTGGCAGTCGCGATCGCACGTGGTTGGGAATTTGGTTACGACCAAATCGCACTCTACGTATACACAACCAACACACCAGCGATTGCTTTGTATGAACGGTTTGGATTTGAACATCAGGGGGAACTTGGGGAAGTGACCTTGCCAAATGGTAAAGTCTTGATGAGTCAAAAAATGGTATTGTATAAAGCGCAAAGCCGTTCGAAAAACCCCGATTTGTAGAGTCACGATAACCGTTGTTCGCAACACTTATTCGGGGTTAACACCCTTGCGTCACATGCCCTCGAACAATTGAATCGTTAGAGGCTTGATTCACGTAGTAGAAATAGCACGCTTCTTCTGCCAATGTGTAACCCTGCGGCCAAATGTACACCACGCGATCAACGCCCGATTTATCTAAGAACTGATAATCAGGAATCGCGACAAAATGAGCGCTGTTCGGGTGCTGCTGACCGATGATACAAAAATCACTGCCTTTGCACGGCACGTCAATTTTCGAGTAACCTCTAGCTGGTAGATCGATTTCTAACAAAGCTCGAATACTATCGGCACTCGCTTCTGGCATGCCTTTGCGTGTTTTGACTTGTTGGTCAATGTAGTGAACGTGCTCTTGGCCGTAAGCGTTATCAATCACTGATTGAGCATGGAAGAACTTGAGAGCCGTACCCAAAGAAGACTGAGAACTGTGCAGCATCGCAGCGTATGCTTGGCGATGAATATCGAGTAGTACTGGTAAAGCAGCTAATGCGATGAAAGCCAAAGTGGTAAGCACTATGGTGATTTCCATCAGCGTAAATCCCTTTGATTTCACGTTTCTTATCTCAACTAGCCCAAGACAATAGCCCCACATCCATGTGAGACCGAGCCAATATATCGCCAATTTCTTACGATTAAAGGCTTAAGGGGTAAGAAGAGACAAACACCACGCAAACTTGAGAACAGCACCCAAAGAGCAGTGTAACAAAACGACGCTATGTGTCAGATATTAGACGATTTTTACTCTCTAGTTACTGAGTAAAGGCACATTATTTCGCACCAGACCACGACGAACATTCGTGCACATTTTGCCAAAACGACGAATCTCATCGAACTGCGGAACAATGCCGCGCTCCATGGCTGACTCCCAATAAGTGACTTCTGAATCGACCATTTCCAACAATTTCTTCGGACAGCCAATGCACTGCCCTTCTGGTCCACATACAAACGTTTCTGGTTCATAAATTGGTAGTTCCGCTTTTACTTGCTCGATGATGCTACGCATGGCGGTCATTCGATCTGGCTTTACCTTCATCATTCTGCTCCACGGATTAAGATGAAGCAGATTGTACCCACTGATACGCAAATGTCCCTACCCAATTTAGGTATATTCTGTTTGAATCGATTTCTTTATCGTCAGATCCGGCTTTTTAACCACCAAATACACCGCCGTAGCTGCCAGTACGAAACCAGAAATCCCCATCCAATCAAATGACTCTCCAAACGCGAGCCAAGCCTGAATCGCCGTCGTTGGCGGCACCAGGTAGAATACAGAAGCTACGCTCGATGCAGCACCGTTCTTAACCATGTACAGCAGCAGTAGAATAGCTACACAAGAGAGCACGACGACCAACCACAACACAGTCAAAATAAACTCCAGTTCCCACTGCACTTGCATGGTTTCAAACTGCATCGCAACGGGCAGAAACATGACGAGAGCGGCCAAATATTGCACCGTCGCACCACCCACCATATCCACTTGTTGGCAATGTTTTTTCTGATAAAGCGTCCCTAGCGTGATACCAACCAAAGCCAATAAACACAAACCAATGGCCAACACTTTATGCTGCTCGGATTGCCACTCCATTTTGCCCATCAACACCATAGCGATACCGACAAAACCAAGAGCCAAACCCAACCATTGCGAGGGTTTAAATTCCTCACGAACAAACGCCACCAACAAAGCCGCGGTTAAAATCGGTTGAATACCCACCAGCAACGAACTCAACCCAGCAGGCATACCCAAGGCGATAGCGAAATAAGTACCGCCCAGATAGAAACCGTGGATCAACGCACCAACTACACAGCTGTGCCAAAAATCTTTTCCTGTCGGCAACCTTCTACGCAATACCGCCACAAGAACCAAAAACAATAAGACATTGAATGCCATACGGATAGAAAGTAGTGTCGCTGGCTCGGCATATTGCAAACCAAAACGCGCACCAACGAATCCAGAAGCCCAAAGGATGACAAATACAAAAGGGATGGCTCGGATTAACATGATCGCCTCACTCACGCTTGTTTTATGTTTTGAGATACTGCTAATGTAATTAGGTACAGTGTTTTCAAAAAGTGACAGATGGAAGTGTTTTTATGGGTACAGATTTATTGGGAAGCGGTGAAGGGAATAAGTACCTCGTGGTGGAAAAACACCTCAAACAAGCCATCAATGGTGGCGTTTATCAGGCGGATGATCGACTGCCCTCCATTCGCTCGTTGAGCCAAGAATTAAACGTCAGTAAAAATACCGTGATTCGTGCGTATCAAGAGCTGGAAGCACAAAACTTGGTTTACTCGGTTCCCAAATCGGGTTATCGAGTGAAAATCGCCTTGCCGACCTCTCGCTCAATTCCGGATCCGACTCGCGTGGATTTGCTCTCGATCTGCAAAGAAATCCTTACTTATCCTGAATACCAAGAGCGTTTGCCTACCGGTTCTGCCCACCCAAACATTGACTCCCCCGCGATCAAAAGCTTGTACGCCGAGATCGGCCGCCACAGCCGCCAGCAAACGCATGTACCGAGCCATTACCAATTACCACCCGGTGATCACCTCTTAATCAAACAACTAGCGAAAATCACACAAGATTTGGGCACGCCAGCCAAGTTGGATGAGATCATGGTGACGCACGGCGCGCAACAAGCCATTAGCCTAGCGCTGCGCGCAACGACACAAAAAGGCGATATCGTCGCGGTGGAGTCCCCTTGCTATTTTGGCAACTTATTGATGCTAGAATCACTCGGCCTCAAAGTGGTGGAAATTCCGAGTTGCCCACGCGACGGTATGTGCCCCGAAGCCTTAGCAAAAGCAATGGCGACATGGGACATAAAAGCGATCATCGTAACGCCAAACTTCACCAATCCAACTGGTGCCATGATGCCGCTAGAAAAGCGTCAACAATTACTATTGGCGTCCGGCAATATTCCTATTATCGAAGACGATGTGTTTGGCGGGTTAAGTTATGATAAGCCGTTGCCAAGCTTGAGATTGCTCGATGACAAGCAACGCGTAATTTACGTGAATTCGTTATCCAAAACGCTCGATTCGCGTTTGAGAATTGGTTGGATGTTGGCGGGGCGATATCGAGACCAAATTGAACAATATCTACTGTGTGAGAACATGGGCAGTTTGAACCTGATGCAATCCGCCGTGGCAACGTTTCTAACGTCAGGCAAGTATCGAACGCATACTGCACGAATGGGTCGGGTTTATCAAAACAACATGCGACGATTTATCCAGATGCTTCATCAATACTTGGATGAATACGAACCTCTAAAAAATCGATACCAGATCAACGCCGTGCAAGGTTCGTTCTTGCTTTGGTTGCGACTGCCCGAAGACACGGACAGCTATGCGTTGTATCAAGCATGCAATAAGTACAGAATCAGCCTACTTCCCGGCACCGTATTTGGCACTCAAGGGCAATATCGGCATTGCGTACGCCTCAGCGTGGCAAACTTTGGTCATGAAACCGATTGGAGTCACGCGATGCAAACACTGGCAAAATTGATAGCAAAGCATGTCTGTTAACTCGCTCTTAATAAATGAACTTATGCCCACACACGCAAACAGGTAACAACAAAAAACTCCACGCAAAGGTGGAGTTTTCTCGTATCGTTATCGCCCTCAGTGCGACTTAATTTGCCACATTCTCGCGACGTTTTCGGCTAAATTAGCAACGTTGACGTCGGCCTCTTTCATGGCCTCAGGTAAGCTCATCGCCCTTGGTACACAAGCAAACACCGCATCAATACCGCACTCATAAACCGCCTGATAGTTGTCACCCACACAGCCTGCTAATGCAATGACTGGTAAATTACACTGCTTGGCCACCTGAGCAACGCCCATCGGCGTTTTGCCATGTGCGGTTTGATGATCGATTCGACCCTCGCCTGTAAATACGATATCCGCATCCGCAACATGCTGAGCAAGTTTGACCGTTTCAAGCACAATCTCAATTCCCGGTTGCAAACGTGCTGGCGTGTACCCAAGCAAGGCTGCGCCCATACCACCAGCAGCACCCGCCCCTTCACGAGTCAGTACATGCTTACCCGTCGCTTGTTCCGTCAACTCGCCAAACTTGCGCAATGCGTTATCGAGCAGAGTGACGTCTGATACGGTCGCTCCCTTTTGAGGGCCAAAGATAACCGACGCGCCTTTGTCACCACAGAGTGGGTTATCAACATCGCACGCTACCAACACTTCGCAAGTTGCTAAACGAGGGTCAAGACCAGAAATATCGATGGACGCAAGCGCCGCTAACCCGCCTCCATTTGGGGTAATTGCATGACCAGACTCATCAAGAAACGCCACCCCCAACGCGGTCAACATGCCCACGCCACCATCATTGGTAGCGCTGCCGCCCAAACCAATGATTAAGCGTTGAATACCTCTATCTAGCGCGTGTTTGATCAGCTGTCCAGTACCAATGCTACTGGTCAGTTTTGGGTCGCGAGCATCACTCGGCACAAGGTGCAGACCACTGGCCTCCGCCATTTCAATAACCGCGGTTTCGCCGTCGCCGAGGATGCCATAAAACGCTTCAACATCATTCCCTAATGGCGCGGTCACCGTTGTGAAGACTTGTTCGCCTTGAGTTGCATCTATCAAAGATTGAACCGTGCCTTCGCCACCGTCTGCGACCGGAACCGTAACAAACTCGGCATCATGCCATACGCGAGCAAGACCCGTTTTGATCGCCTCGCTCACTTGTTTGGCGGTTAAGCTTTCTTTAAATGAATCAGGTGCAATTACCACTTTCATACGTATTTCCAGAGACTTATAAGAGAACGAGGCTCAAAATGTACACCAATGCCATTGCCGTGACACCTTGAACGAGCGTAGCCATGGTTTGCGCGCGGTACGCTAAGCCCACCGACATGCGACTAAACTGCGAAACTACCCAGAAGAAACTGTCGTTTGCATGAGAAACCGTCATCGCACCTGCACCGATCGCCATCACCGTTAATACGCGGCCCATTTCTGAATCGAGCCCCAATTGCGTAAGCATAGGCGCAACCAAAGCTGATGTGGTCACCAGCGCAACCGTTGATGAACCTTGCGCCGATTTTAGCGCAGCCGCAACGATAAATGGCATGAAAATACCCACGCCCAGCGCCGATAACGTCGTACCTAAGTATTCACCTAGCGGCGTTGCTTTTAATACCGCGCCAAAAGCACCACCCGCACCGGTAATCAAAAGAATAGGCGCAGCAGCCGTAATACCTTGGCTGATTCGCTCGCCAAATTCTTCAATCTTGTTGTCTGACTTGAGTAGGCGAACAGAAAGGAACAGGCCAATCACCAATGCCGTTAGTGGCTGTCCTAAGAAAGTCAGAACATCAAACACAAAACCTTCGCCCAGCGGTAGGCTTGGGAATTTCGCGATAGAGCCAAAACAGATCAATAAGATAGGAACAAAAATAGGAGCGAATGCTTGGCTCGCCGTTGGCAATTTGCCGTAAGACGCTTTGAGTGCTTGCCAGTCTTGCTGAATTTCTTCTACGGCTTCAATGCCATCTGGTTCAACATGTTGGAATCGGTTCGCCCACAACATACCCGCTAACGCCGCAACCGCTGCAACAAACACACCCACACCAATCACTAAACCAAGGTTAGATTCCAGGCCTAAGTTACCCGCAGCGGCAATCGGGCCAGGAGTTGGCGGCACAAACGTGTGCGTTGCGTATAGGCCAGTTGCCAACGCCACACTCATCGCAACGCTTGAGGTTTTTAAACGCTTCGCGAGTGATTCTTTGAGCGAGTTCAGAATGACAAAGCCTGAATCACAAAATACCGGAACAGAAACGATGTAACCTATGATACTCATGGTCAATGTTGGGAAACGCTCACCCAACACTTTGATGACCGTATCGGCCATGGTGATCGCCGCACCACTTTTTTCCAAAATAACACCAATGATAGTACCTAAAACGATAACCAAACCAATGTAACCAAGGATGCCGCCAAAGCCAGAAGCAATGGTTTTGGCAATGCTATCTGCCGGTAAGCCGTAAGCAAATGCCGCAAGGAACGCCGCGATGATCAGCGCTAAAAAGGGATGTAATTTGAATTTGGTGGTCGTGAGCACAATAAATGCGATCACCCCGAGCAGGATTAATATAAGGTTCATGATAACTCCATTTATTCTTATTTTGCTGAGCGAGTCCGTGTTGGCTCACTCAACATGTAGGGACGCATGAATTATTAATCGTTTGCTTTAGAATTCCTTTAGGCGGAGTGACAAATGATGTGGTCAAAAAATGACGCGTATTGTGCAGATGCACAATATCACGACATTTTTGAGAGCCGAGTCGCAATATAAAGCTCCGCTAACCCCACAAAATTGGTAGTTGGTAGCCCTGTTATCTCGGTGATTTTCTCTAACCGATAGCGCAGAGTGTTCCGGTGAATAAACAGCATTTTAGAGCATTCTGTTACGTTGCCATTGCATTCAAACAGTGCATCTAGGGTTTTCAATAATTGCCCAGATTTGTCTTTCTCTTTCAACCGTTTCACACCATCAATAATTTGTTCACCTTGCCAAATATCCGCCAACGGCGCTAACAGCACAGGCAAACGAAGTTCATCGAACAGGTACTTACGTTTCTCTGGGTAGAACTGCTTGCCAATGGCTAATACCTGTTTCGCGCTTTGGTATGACAACGCGACATCTTTAGGTTCATTAAACAGCTGCCCTAGCGCAATGTGAAACGTATGTGAATCGTGATCGCTTAAACGCGACATCAACTTATCAATGCGTTCACTTTCAACTTGGCTATCCCACTGCTTGGCGGAATGACACGGTTTCAACACCACAATTTCATTCACCGAGACAATCGCAACCAGGTTGTTACGCTCTGGGTATTCAAGCAGCTCAACAATATTGCGCACACTCTTCATGCTTTTCGAGGCGGACGGCGTCGAGACTTCAATCACCGTTGCCACCCGTGGTTGAGTAACATCGATAGAAAGACGCATCGCCCAATCTTTCAGCTCTTCATCGGTCAATTTGCCATTGATCCAAGCCAGAATAAACTCTTCACGATGACGTCTGTCCCACTGAAATTTTTCCACCAGCGCAGCTTGCTCGATTGTTAGTTCAGCGGTCATTTTAACCAGTTTTGCAAAATCTCGGATTTTCTCCGGCTCTCCTGTGACGCCAACAATACCGACCACGTCGCCATGTAATTTCAACAACATATTGATACCGGGTTTGACACCCTGCAACGTCAAACATTGCTGCTCATTAAGCTCTAGCGAATCGCCATTATTCAGCGCCAGTACCGCGCCATCATGCACTTGCCCAACACGTTTAGGGTCGCCACTGCCAATGATGATGCCTGCCGAGTTCATCACATTCACATTGTGACCAATGATGGACATGGTTCGATCAACAATTTGTTGTGCTAAAGCGTGGTCGAGAATCACCATTTCGAGTTTCCAAATTGACCGTTTAATCACTCAATAAATCACAAATGGCAAACTATCGCGATGCTGCGGTTCTAAATAACGGAAGCAGCTCAAAGCATTATCCAATTACCCATATTTAAAAAGTGGATTAACCTTCATTTTTAGCAGCGGGTTATATACTTAGAACAAAGGTTACCAATGCATTCTTCACTGTGCATTGATGCCACTCGTCTACCTACAGAGGAGAGATCAACATGGAGTTACGGAATAAATCGGGGGAAGTTGCAAATATTGCTGATAACCTCACTTTGAAGGAAATCACAGAAATGGGCTACACCGTAGATTTATGCGATGAAGCATTTGCTCCTGGAGAGCATTGGAAAGCGGAAGGTAAAACGCAAGGTATGGGCGAGTATCCAGAGGAGTAAACGTCCTGACGAACCAGCGCAAAAAAGCGCTCCACAAACAGAAAAGCCGAGCGACTTAACGCTCGGTTTTTTACTTCTGAACTTCTTGAATAAACAAGCTCATCTCTTCAAGATAGTTGCCGTTTGAGCATCCCCAGTCGGTGACCTCAATCAACTCTGTAACTAACTGTCCAGACTCATCATCTTGCACTCTCTGCACAAACGCTTCAAAACGTTCCAGTTGCGCCTGACTCTTAACGCCATGCACGGCATATTCTACAAGCAAGCCGTTATAAGTCTGCCAGCGCTGGTCGCCAGCAACATCATTGCTTAAAATCACAGAACACTTTTGTTGAATGCTTTCAACCGCATCATTTCTTGGTGGCGCGACTGTAGAACATCCAACTAAAATCGTACCTACCGCCAATAACGTAACTTTTGTTTTATTTATCATATTGTTTCCAACTGTATCGCCACGATATGGAAATCTTATTACACCTGATAAGGATCATCGATAGCGCATCGCGGATTAATTACTTAATAAACTGTAAACTCCATACCAGTCTTAATACTGCAAGCTCAGAACTCCTATTAACTCACCCAAAGGTAAACAAATAGTAAAATCACCTTTACGCGATGCAAAATCGACAAATGAGATTAGCGTTCCTTTCTCGCGACCAAGCGTGCAATAATCAACTGTCTACATAACGAAACCATTTGAAGGATCAAAATGACCGCAACGGATTACCTCAACGACCTCAATCAACGTTACCTTGCGATTCACCGCACCAAAGAAGATTTCTTTTGGGAAACTTACATGGGGATCAGCGATGACCATGATGACTCGACGCAAGCACAAACGGCATGGACAAGCTTTTTAAGCAACGCCGAGCAAATTACTGCCATCAAACAACAGCTTGAAGCCGCGGACTCAATTACCGACCCACAAGAGAAACAACAAACCATGACGGGTCTATCTGGTTGGCTGGCGATGTTTGAATCTCACGCTATCGAGGGCGAAAAAGCACAAGCGTTGAAAAATCAGCTCATTGCCTTTGAAGCTGAGCTGTTCGAGAAAAAACAGAACCACGTACAAACGTTTACCGATGAAAACGGCGAGCAAGTGGAAGGTTCACTGCCAGTATTGAGCTCAACCATTCGCACCAACAATCATGAAGAAGTTCGCCAATCGGCTCATCAAGCGTTGCTGAACCTTGAACAATGGCTACTGCAAAACGGCTTTATAGAACTGATCAAACTACGCAACCAGTTCGCTCGCTCACTGGGTTATGCGACCTTCTTTGATTACTCCGTGCAAAAAACGGAAAAGATGAGCTCTGAGCAGCTATTCGAGATTTTGGAAGATTTCGAACAACGCACGCGAGATGCGCACCTCAACAGCTTAGAAAACTTGGCGAAAGAGAAAGGCGCAAGCGCACTCACCGGCTTCAACTTTGTTTACTCGTTCGCGGGTGACGTCATGCGTGACCTTGACCCATACGTGCCGTTCTCTAAATCTCTGAGACGCTGGGTAGAATCGTTTGGTCGTCTGAATATTGATTACTCTGGCGCGACGCTAACGCTGGATTTGTTAGACCGCAAAGGTAAGTACCCGAACGGGTTCTGCCACGGCCCTATCCCTTCATTCTACAATCAAGGCGAATGGGTCGCAGCACAGGTGAACTTCACCAGCAATGCCAAACCAGACCAAGTGGGCAGCGGCTACGATGGCATAAACACGCTGTTCCACGAAGGTGGTCACGCAGCACACTTTGCGAACGTAAAAATGAACGCGCCTTGTTTTTCGCAGGAGTTTGCGCCGACGTCGATGGCTTATGCAGAAACTCAGTCGATGTTCTGTGACAGCCTGTTAACCGATGCCGATTGGCTAAAACAGTACGCACTGGATGATGAAGGGAATTCGGTTCCTAATGAGATCATTCAAGCGATGATCAACAGTCGTCAGCCATTCAAAGCTTATGAAGAACGTAGCATCTTGGTTGTGCCATATTTTGAGCGCGCGTTGTATCAATTGAGCGATGACGAGTTAACGCCAGAGCGCATCACTAAGCTCGCTCGCGATTGTGAAAAACAGATCCTTGGTTTGGAATGCAGCCCTCGCCCACTGATGGCGATTCCACATTTGCTATCCGACGAAGCAGCTTGTGCGTATCAAGGTTATCTACTCGCGCACATGGCGGTGTATCAGACCCGTGCATACTTCCTTGAGAAGTTTGGTTACCTGACGGATAACCCAGAAATTGGCCCACTGCTGGCAAAACACTACTGGCACGCAGGCAATCACTTGTCGCACAACGAAACCATTGTCAGCCTGACTGGCGAAGGCTTCAATGCCAAATACCTTGCAGACGTGTGTAACCTGTCGCCAGAACAGGCATGGGAAGTGCAGCAGAAGAAAATCGACTCACTTGCGACGCGAGAGCGAGCATCAGTCGCTTCACTGAACGCCGCGATTAAAGTCGTCGACGGCAGTAAAGAGCTGGCAAGCAACACCATCTCTGACGAACAAATGTGTGACGATTTTGAACGTTACATCGTAGAGACTTACGGTCGATAACACGCAGAAAGCCAGGAGCTCGCCTTCTGGCTTTTTATTCTTTAGCTAATGCAATAGGAAGGAAGATCCATGTACCAAGAAGTCATCAAATTTTGGTTCGAGGAGCTATCGCCCCAAAATTGGTTTGAAAACAACCCAGAACTGGACAAGCGTATTACATCGCGATTTGCCTCGGTATTAGAACAAGCCGCTCGTTGTGAACTGTTTAATTGGCGTGACAGCGCACAAGGACGATTGGCCGAAATCATCGTCCTCGACCAGTTTTCACGTAATGTGTATCGCAACACCCCAAAAGCGTTTGCACAAGACCCACTCGCATTAGCATTGGCTCAAGAGGCAATTCGGTTAGGTCACGACAAAGAATTAGCGCCCGAGCAGCTAAGCTTTTTGTACATGCCGTTTATGCACAGCGAATCTCGCCTCATTCATGTCCAAGCTGAAAAATTGTTTCGCGCATCAGGGCTTGAAAATAACTACGATTTTGAGCTAAAACACAAAGCCATCATCGACCAGTTTGGGCGCTATCCTCATCGCAATGCGATACTGGGAAGAAAGAGCACTCCCGAAGAGTTAGCGTTTTTGCAACAACCTGGGTCAAGTTTCTAAATAACAATGAATAATGAGTTAACCATGAGAGACCACGCAGTATGTTGGCCATGCTTGCTAAAACTAGACGGCGACGATGAGCTGATCTACACGCATTCCCAGTCCGACTTAGACTCTGAATGCGAAGCCCTCATTTTTGGGCAAGATGATTACGTTATCGACTCAAATGGCAACACGTTTGAATTGAAAAACAATGGCTCGAACACCACTCTTTTACATCTAAAAGAACGAACGCTGTCCGTAGAAGAGGTTACGTCATTAATCCAATCGCATGAATTCAGCCTCGCGCAACGGTGCATTATCAAGATTCATTTCACCTCGGTGAGGCAAGCTGTTGAGGCCTTAGCTCACTAAATCAATCCCAACATGCAAATCATTAAATAAAATTATCATTTTTATAATTTATGATAATTTCATGTAATTAACATCACGCCATATACTCTCCCACATCGAAACAAGACAACGTTCAAACACACATGTTGGGAGCAAACAAATGAAAATGAATCATGTCGGTATTATGGTCGGAGATATGGACAAAGCAGTTGAGTTTTACACGCAAGCGCTAGGTTTAAAAGTCGTTATGGGCAACACGAAAGTGATTGAAGAACGCGAAACGGCAATTGGCAGAATGTGTATTGCGGTCTTTGGTGAGGGCTTTAAAGGCTTCAACATTGCGCACCTTGTGACAAGTGATGGCATCGGCCTTGAGTTATTCGAAATGAAAGAGCGTCAAGAGCGCCATGAAGTGGATTTTTCTCGCATCGGTATCTTCCATTTCTGTTTACAGACAGACGATTTTGAAGGTGCTATCAAACGCACCGAAGCACTAGGTGGCAAAGTTCGCATGGACATCATGCGTTACCACCCAGAAGACGATAATAAGCCTGCGAAAATGGTTTACCTAGAAGACCCATTCGGCAACCTATTCGAGCTTTACTCACACACTTACGAAGAAACTTACGCTTCTGATTACGAGTAATAGCCCCATCCATATTCCAAAAGGCTAGCAATACGCTAGCCTTTTTTGTTTGCTTTGAGTTGCAGTGTTTCTGCACTCGCTCTAGCAAAAAAACATCTGGAATTTGATCATTTCTCTCACCACTTTTAAGGTCACTTTATACTTACCTCAACACAATGCAAAAAGGAGTGAAGCATGCCCACCAAAAATCCAATCGCCATCAAAGCGCTTGATCATGTTGTTTTAAGGACCTGTAACCTCGATGCTATGTTGCATTTCTATCGAGACATTTTGGGCTGCCCTGTCGAACGCGAAGTAACGGAACTTGGTTTAACTCAACTTAGGGCAGGTAACGCATTGATTGATGTAGTGACGGTAGACAGCGAATTGGGTCAACTCGGCGGAAAGCCACCTGTTCAAAATGGTCGTAATATTGATCATTTTTGCCTGCAATTGGCGCCTTTTTCCGAGGATGAATTACTGGAATATCTGCGTTCGAACGGCATTGAAACCGAAGAGTTTGCGAAACGCTACGGCGCACAAGGATTCGGTCGCTCACTCTATATTCATGATCCGGAAGGAAATGTCGTCGAGTTAAAACCTCAAGTGATTGATGAGTAAGCGAGTAAAAAACCTTGTTATATTCTGAAAATAACAAGGTTAACTTCTAAAATAATTATTGAAGTAAGAACATATTATTAAGTCAAAATTCTAGCTGGCTCACCTGTTTCTTTTTCTCGCCACCATTGTTTATTTATCTGTTTTTTATGAACGTAAAAACTCTCCCCCGGCATTGGCGTCAGCAGCGTTATATGTTCTTTTTGACAATGGGCAAGCAAATCTAAAATCGGTTCGTCCCAACGGTGAGTAAATAGCTCGTATGTAGCCCAATGCACGGGCAACAGTTTTTTCGCATTTAAATCGTGAAACGCTTGCACGGTATGGTGAGCCTGCATGTGCCCCCAGTTTTCGACCGGATAACCTTGGCCTTTCACATCGGCAGCCACTTCCAAACAGGCAATGTCGATTGGCCCACATCGCTTTGCGATCTCGGAAAAGTGCGAATCGTAAGCTGAATCGCCACTAAAATAGAGCGTATCTTCTTTACCTTTGATGACCCAAGAGGCCCACAAGGTCGAGTTTTTATCGAAATAAGTACGACCCGAATTATGGTTAGCGGGCGTACAAATCAGTTCGATTCCGGCATAGTGCACGCTATCCCACCAATCGAATTCCACGATGTTGTCTGCGCAAACGCCCCACTTTATCAGATGCTTGCCAACCCCTAAGGGTACATAAAACGTCACGGGTTTATCGGCGTAGAAACGTATGGTCGATGCTTCTAAATGGTCGTAATGATCGTGCGAAATCACGATAATTTCAGGAATCGGCAAACAATCTCTGGCATGGGTATTGGGAATATTGCGTTCAAACCACGCTTTTGCGATGAACGGAGAAGCGTAATCAAATACCGGATCGGTCAGAATTCGAATGCCATCGACCTCCACCAGCATGGTGGAATGGCCCAGCCAAGTAACGCGCATCGATTCACTTCGCTGCGCAAACTGCGTAGGTTGAATTGGGAAATGTGGCAGATGTTCGTTAGGACTCAATGGCGTTCTACCACCAAGATAGCTCCAACACACCTGCCAGAATGATTGCGGGCTAGGGACATTTGGCATCTCGTTTTTAACGCGGCCGTTTTCAAATTGAGGCGAGTGGTGAACACGGTGCGCCAACTGCTCATGGTAGGTTTGAGGGGAAATCAGTGAACTTGGCTTTTGTGTCTTTTGTTCACTCGTTAGGTATGTGCGCTTAAGTATCGTCTCAGACATATCGTAGTTTTGTCTCGCTTGTGAACGCTCAACAGTAGGTTTATTAAAACGTGCGTGTATGTCTATTTCGTGACCAAAATGAGGTGTAAGATGAAGATTCAGTTTCAATCAAACGTCTCCTATTTAAGGATACGGTTCTCAAACCTTCTGAATACTGCGTCGGTTTGAAAGGAGAAAACTATGGTGACTTGCAGCCAATACGATTTTATTGAAATCGCCTGTATGTTTAAGCTCCCTATCGAGATCACACTAAAAAATGGTGAAACTCATCAGGGCAACGCGTTCGACACAGGCTACGACATGCAGCGACAAGAGTGCTTGTTTTTAGATATGGATGGTGAGCACACCGCTTTCCCGACTGAACAATTAGTCGCAATGCGCGCGCTCAAAACCAATCCGCATTTTGACGAAGTGACGTTTGAGTAAACGTCCTTCTTTCACTGGCACCGTCCAATAAAAAACGCCTCTCAAGCTGACACAACTTGAGAGGCGTTCTCTTACACTATTCACCGGAACTTCATGTTATTCACGCGACCGAATGAAAACCAGCATCGGCATCATGATCACGAACATCACTCCCACAAGCTGGAAGGTGTGCACAAACGCGACCATTTGCGATTGCTGCTGCAACATCTGTTGGTATTGGTCTAACGCAACCGGGTCGGTAATAGAAAGCCCCTGATTGGCCGCCCAGTCATGCAAGTTAGGATTATAAGGATTAATACCCTCTCCCAGTGCATGCCATTGCTGCTGACTATCACGATATTGGAACGTGGTGGCGATAGAAATACCAAACGAGCTACCAATGGTACGGAACAGATTGTAAATACTCGCCGCCGCAACAGATTGCTCTTTCGGAATCGTTAAATACGCCAAGGTGGATAGCGTCGAGAAGGTTAAACCAAGCCCCATCCCCTGAATCATACTCGGCATCACAATCCAAAATGTATCGATCTGCAGTGAGTATTGCGTCATCAAATAACTACCAATCCCGATGCAGCTTAAGCCAAAGACTATTTTGATTCTGGGATCGAATTGCGGATTGAGCTTAATCACCAAAATCAACATCGCCGCTGACGCCAACCCACGCGGTGCCATTAATAAACCAGTGGTTGAGACCGGATAATCCAGCAAGCTTTCCAACAGCATTGGTTGTTGAGTCGTCAGACCAAACATCGCCATCGACACCACGGCAATCATCAATGACGAGACCATAAGGTTTCGGTCTTTCAGTAGCCACAATGGCGCTATTGGACTTTTGGTTTTCCAACTGCGATAGATCCACATCACCAATCCCATGACTGCGAGCAATATCGCGGTCTGAATCATACGTGAGTCGAGCCAGTCGTCTTCATTCCCTTTATCCAACACAAACTGCAACGCGCCCACACCTAACGCCATGTAACCGATGATCCACCAGTCAAAGTTAGGTTTGGATTTGTTGTCGATATGGATATAGCGATAAATCAGAGAGGTACAGATCAAACCGAATGGCAAGTTGATGTAAAAAATCCAGCGCCAGTTAATGTTGTCGGTGATCACACCACCTACAACTGGGCCCAAAATAGGACCAAGCAAAATGCCGATCGAGAAAATCGCCATCGCTTTGCCTTTTTGCTCATACGGATAGATCTGCACTAACGTCGACTGCGCCAATGGAATCACCGACGCGCCGAAAGCGCCTTGGATAATGCGAAATAGCACCATCTCTTCAAGAGACTGTGCTTGCCCACAAAGCGCACTGGCAATCACAAAACCGATCACAGCAACCAACATGACTTTGCGTTCACCAAAACGCGACACCCAGAAACTGGTCATCGGAATGAAGATCGCTTCCGCCATGCTGTAACCCGTCAACACCCACGTAATTTGGTCTGCCGTTGCGCCCAACGCGCCCATCATGTGCGATAGCGACACGTTCGCAACGGTCATATCGATTAACACCATGATGGCAGAAAGCATCACGGCGACGGTGGCAATCCCCCGTTTGTCTGCCGTAATTTGATGGCTCATTGCACGCTACTTTGCAAATCAATGGTGACTTCTGAGCTCGCACCCACGCGAAGTTGCGGCGCATCGGCCGGTACTTCTAATGCCAAACGTACAGGGAAACGCTGTTTGATTTTAACCCAGTTACCCGTTGCGTTTTCTGGTGGCATCAAGGAGAACGATGTACCACTCGCAGGCGATAGTTGTTCTACCGTTGCTTTCCACACCACGTCTGGGTACATATCAATCACCACATCCGCATGCATGCCAGGTTTAATATGAGTAAGATCGGTTTCTTTAAAGTTCGCGCGTACCCAATAGCTGTCTTTTAAAATCACAGGGAACAACGTTTGACCCACGCTAACGACCGAGCCTACGTGCGTATTGATCTCACCGGCAATGCCATCCACTGGTGACGTAATGTCGGTGTAGCTCAAGTTCAGCTCTGCTTGCGCTAACTGTGCTCCCGCTTGTTGAACAACCGCAGCCTCTGCGCCTTCTTCACCACGGTTCGCAATGGCTTTTTCTACCGTCGCGCGCGCTTGCTCCAGGCTCGCTTGGGCATTGGCTAGTTTGTTTTTTGCCGTATCTAAATCTTGGTCCGACGCCAGTTTGCGTTTCACCAAGGAATCCGTACGTTTGTACTCCACTTGCGCTTCTGTCAGGTTAGAGCGCGCCGCATCTAAGCCCGCAACGGCTTCAGTTACCTGCTTATCGGCAACGTCATGTTGCTGGACCGCCAATTGGTATGCCGCTTTTGCTTGCTTCACTGCCAACAAATATGGGCGTGAATCTATCTTCAGCAGTAGGTCACCTTTGTTAATAGATTGGAAGTCTTTGACATCCACAGAAACCACTTGGCCTTTTACCTGAGGCGCTACCGACAAAATTTTTGCCCTAACGTAGGCATCTTCCGTGCTTGGGTGACTGTCTGAATACTGCCAAGACCAATACATCGCACCAAATGCGATAACACAGAGAGTAAAGAAAAGAGTTTTTACCAGCTTAGATCTGGAGGAGGAATGCTTTGCGATGTCGTCGCTCATTTATATTGTCCACTTGTTCAATTATGTGATCAGTGTAGGACTTTTCGATCTTCCGACAATAAAATGATCTGCAAGGTAAAGATCCAATTTTGCATGTTGCTAAGTGGAGTAAATGATGTGCAATCAAAACGAGGATAAAAAAGAGGGGCAGTCCCCGTAACCGCCCCCAAAGTCATGCCAATAATAGTAATGTGCGTGTAACTACTGGTTTTTCTTAGAACTTGTAACCGCCGCTGATCATAAATACCCAAGGGTTAATTTTGACGTCGGTTTTTTGCTTCTCTCCACCTGCTTTGTAAGTTGCTTCTGTTTCAATGTTTGCGTACCACGCAGCAGCGTTGAGGAACCATTGATCGTTGATCATGTAGTCCACACCAATATTCGCTGCTAGACCGAATGAGTCATCCAACTTAAGATCTGAAAGACCAGCGCCTTTACCCGTGCTATTGAAGCCCTCATCAAAGAACATGGTGTAGTTGAGACCTGCACCCACGTATGGACGGAACTTACTTTGTGGCTCGCCAAAGTAGTACTGCACCATAAGCGTTGGTGGAAGGTGTTTGGTGTCCGCGATATCACCAAGACCTAACAAGTCTGTTGAAATATCGTGGCTGAATGGTGTTGCTGCTAGAAGCTCTAAACTGATGTTGTCTGTAAACATGTAGCCAAACGTCAAACCAAGCTGCGTATTTGAATCCACTTTCAATTCTTCTTGAGAACCAAGAATCTTATCGCTGCTGTCGTTTGGAACGACAGACGCCGCACCAACACGAAGAACGAAGTCACCTTGTTTATGAGCGAAAACACTTGGTGACACGAGTGCAGCAACCACTGCTAGACTGCAGATTGTTTTTTTCATTTTTATTTCCTTTCGTAGGGCTTCGTTATGTCGTACCCAAAGGGGTGCCTGCTAACTGATCTGAGATTTCAAGTAAACTCAGCGCCTTGAAGCACACGGGTATCTATATCTTTTTGAGCTGTGCGCAATCTAGCACATAGAAACCCTACTATTTTGATGGAAATCAATTTGTGAAAAATATAGGTTTTTTGTATGGAGAAACGCCATATTGATCAACAAATTATGCAAATAGGATACAATTCTGTAATGCAAACTGTGCGTGTGAGTTGCCATGCATACCCATAAATGCGAATCCTCTCGTTAAGGCTCGTAGCCAGCAAAAACTTTTTTCGTCCTCTACGTCTTCTATTTTCAAAAAACAACCCACTTAAAACGCTCGTTTGCCCCCTTAAAATCGCGATTTGAGGGGTTTGTAAAGCACTGAAATACAAGAAGTTATTTTTCTGGAAAATCAGTCACTTGGAGTGCTAGTCTGCTCGCAGCTAAGGAGAAGACATGTTAAAAACCGATCTCATTTTTGAACGAGAAAACTTTTCTCATCACGATTTTCAGAATGCTACCTTTAAAAACTGCCACTTTTATATGTGCTGTTTCGACCATGCCGATCTGCGCGATGCTAAGTTCATCGACTGTCGCTTTATCGAATCCAAAGCGCTAGAAGGGTGTAGTTTTCGCTTCGCGAACTTAAAAGACGCTAGCTTTACGAACTGCATGTTGGCGATGAGCCTGTTTAACGGCGCAAATTGTATGGGCTTGGAGCTACGTAAGTGCGATCTCAAAGGGGCAAACTTCCAAGGTGCGAACTTTGCTAATCGCGTCAGTAACACCATGTTTTTCTGTTCTGCTTTTATTACTGGCTGCAACCTCACCTACTGTAACTTCGAGCGAGTGTTACTAGAAAAATGTGACCTCTTTGAAAACCGTTGGAACGGTGCGAACCTCGCAGGGGCAACTCTCAAAGGCTCGGATTTATCTCGCTGCGAATTCTCGCCAGAACAATGGGGAACCTTTAACGTTGAGCAATGTGATCTGACTCATGTCGAACTAGACGGGCTGGATGTGCGCCGCGTTTCTCTGTTTGGTGTTAAGATTTGTGATTGGCAACAAGAGCAATTACTTGCGCCTTTTGGACTGATCATTCTCTAAGGAAAGGCCATGAATCTTTTTAAAGACTTACCGAATAACCTCGACGAGGAAGTGTTCGAAGACCTGCTGACCCACAAAAACCTGCGTATAGAACGCATTGTCTCAACGGGGCAAACCTCGCCCGAAAGTGGCTGGTACGATCAAGAAGAACATGAATGGGTCTTGGTTCTTAAAGGAGCTGGAGAGCTGACTTTTGAATCAGATGTAGTGCAACGACTTGAGGCAGGCGATCACGTTACGATTCCAGCTCATACCAAACACAAAGTGAGCTGGACTGACCCAACGCAAGAAACCATCTGGTTGGCGGTGTTTTATCAATAAACACAAAACGATCTTAAACCAAAAAATAGGCGCGAGTTTGCTCGATACTACTAAGCCGTCACTGGCACTGTTTGATTTTGATGGCACCATCACCCGAGAGGATATGTTTAGCCTTTTCCTCCACTATTCTGCTTATGGCCTGCGCAAACGAGTAGGAAAGGTCGCTATCATGCCATTTTATGCGCTGTACAAACTCGGAGTGTTACCCGCTCGTGTTATGCGCCCTCTCAGCAGTTTTATTGCATTTTCAGGGAAAGAAACGCAGAAAATTGAAGCGATTGGCACTCAGTTTGCCCATGAAGTGATCCCGCTGTACTTACGGCCAGAAGCGATGGAAAGGCTTGCTTGGCATCAACACCGAGGCGATACCATCGTAGTGGTGTCGGCATCACTCAATGCGTATCTCAAGCCTTGGTGTGAGGCGAACGGTTACCACTTGCTGTGCAGTGAACTGATCTCAGAACAGCCAAAACTGAGTGGCTTTTACCAGCAAGGTGATTGCAGTTTAGAAAGAAAAGTCTCACGCGTGAAAGCGGCGTTTTCGCTCGACGAGTTTGCGTCTGTTTATGCCTACGGTGATACACACGAAGACATTCCGATGCTCAAACTGGCAGACTACGCGATGCTCAACTGGAGCGAGTGGAGAGCAAGCGAATAACGATATGTGCTCTGATTTTCAAGACAACCACTCAACCAAAGTGATCGTTTTAGACTGAAAAAACAAACCCTTCTCACATGAGAAGGGTTTTACTGTTCAGGGCCCAAATAACTGGCTTAACGCCATACACCCCATTGACCCGTTGTGCCTGGTTCCTCACCAGAGGTCCACCACTGGGCAGTCCATTCTTTGCCGTTGTGCGTCACCACATCACCTTGGTTGTAAACGGCCGTCTTGTCCCACAAGTTGGTTGGTTCAACTGGTGGCGGTACATCCGCTTTGATCAGTGACAACGCATAACTGAAGTCTGCACTTGGCGCTAATACTTGGTTTGCATTCACGTTCTTACTATCGAACATGTAGTGGTTCATCTCTTGATGCCAAATGCCCACATACCAATCGCCCGTTTGCTGCGCATTAAATTGATCCGCAATTTCTGCCGCCCAAGTCGCCGTATTGTTTGCACTGATTGGTAGTGAAATATCGACAATTTCATTGCCTGTCGCATTAAACGTACGGAAACGAATGGTGTCACCCGCTTCTACTGGCCCAAAACCTTGCTGAACAAAGTAGCCTAGAGATGTCAGATTATTGCCCGGTTCGGTTGGATCAACAGGGTCAGTCGGTGGCGTCGTGCCTGTTCCGTTTAACGTAATGTCACTACAGTTATAGAAACCTTCACCAGCAACATCAACACGCTGCCAACGAGTATAGAGCACCGCATCGCCGGAACGATCAGCAGGGAAAGTCACCTGAATACGGTAGCGTTTTTCCGCATCAACATACACATCACCTGCGGTGTCGATCAGCTCTAAATCACTCCAAGTAAGAGGTTTTGAATCATCATAAGTTGGCTTGGTGAGATAGAATTCCCAGTACGATGGGTTGTGCGGCGCTTTGCCGTAAAACACCAGTTCAATCTGGTTATTTGCATCTGGCGTAACATTGGTGCGCTGCCAGTTTGGAGAAGGAATGTTCAAGCCTTTCTTAGCTGCATCGCCAGCAGAACATAGCTCACCGTCGCGAACCACGGCTTTCACATGCTCCATATCTCGGTAATTTGGTACGTTTGCTGCAATTTCGCTACGCTGCACAAACGGATACGCGCCAGATTCTTCAAAAGCCGCTTTACACGCTTGGTTAGGGATCTCGTTGGTCCAAAAACCACCGTCTAAATAACACGTATTCTGACGAGCACTTGGAAATTCTACCCAGCCGTGGGCGTTGACGTTAAATGAGCTCAATGCGGCAACAGCGCTTAAGCTCAAAAGAGGAAGTGTTACATGTGATTTCATCGTTCATCCTTAATTTTGCTGACTCGCCGCTCTGAAACACAAGCGGTTTAAGCAAAACTAGCAGGATGGGATTATTTAGAAGGTGAGAATAAATATGGAAATTGTAAGAGTGCCATCTGCTTTCCAGCATTTGTTGTGAACCATTCTCATACTCGACTGACTCTTTCGAGTCACTTCAAATTCATGTGCCACAAAAACTGTCACCCTCGTTTGGCTATCGCTCGTCTTTTGGTGTGTCCATCACCACCATCGTTGTGATCGACTTGACGTGTTCGCACTCACCCAACACATCAGCATGGAACGCTTTATAAGCGGCGAGATTTTGCGTCTCTACGCGTATGAGATATTCGTTAGATCCCGTAATGTTGTGACATTCCACCACCTCGTTTACAAAACGCACATGCTCTTCGAAACCCAGCTGTGCCTGCTTAGAGTGCGAGGCCAAACCAATCGACACATAAGCGACAAAACCCACGCCAAGTTGCTGATTATCCAGTACTGCTCGGTAGCCTTTGATCACGCCTTTACGCTCTAAATCTTGCACTCGGCGTAAGGTTGCAGACGGAGATAAACCAACGCGTTCCGACAGCTCCACATTGGAGATTCTTCCGTCTCGTTTGAGCACTTGCAATATTCTTTCGTCAAATCTATCCATGATGATGTTTCATTGCTTATTTAGTTTCTAATCATCAAATAAAAGCACAATATTGACCTCAGTTCTACTTATAGTTGTTCTCAACTTATCGAGAACTGATTCAAGGAACAATCTATGGAATATCATCAACTGGGCGCTTTGGCGTTGTTCGCTTTTGTCTCCACTTTTACGCCGGGTCCCAATAACATTATGTTGATGACCTCAGGGGCAAATGTCGGCTTTAAACGCACTATCCCACATATGTTGGGCATTACCTTTGGCTTTGGTGCCATGCTAATTTTGGTGGGCATTGGCTTGATGAGCCTGTTCCACGCATATCCAATTACACACTCCATTTTAAAAGTATTGAGCTTGAGTTATTTGCTGTACTTGACGTACAAAATCGCCACCAGCGACAAAACCGAAGCAAAACACGATTTTCGCCCGATGTCTTTTTTAGGGGCTGTTGCATTCCAATGGGTGAACCCAAAAGGTTGGTCGATGGCGTTGACGGCCATTACGGTATACACCAGTGGCGGTTCTTGGCTCGAACTGACTTTTATCGCCGGTATCTTCTGTTTAGCCAACTTGCCATCGGTGACATTTTGGACGGCGGCAGGTATGCAATTGCAGCGTTGGTTGACCACCGATAAACGCGTTAAGGGGTTCAACTACAGCATGTCTGCGCTGTTGCTTTTGTCTACGATTCCAATGATATAAGTCCATTTATGGTTAAAAAACGACTCACTTTACGTGGTTAGAGAAAGGATAGAGGTAATATTTTTCTTGAGGCTTTGGCGTTAATTCACAGTGTAAATTTGTTTAAAGACGCTACCCTCTTGTTAGGGAACTTGATAATCTTTAAATGAGAAAGAGAATAATTATCGAGTAAAGTAACAATGAAAAAGAAGCCTCAACCTAAAACGCTTGTTGTCACAGACACAGAAACCATCACTCCAAACATGCAGCGCATTACCTTGCAAGGTGAGGCGCTGAGCCACTTTCCTCGTGACTGCGAAGGCAGTTACATCAAATTACTGTTTAACGATATGGGCGGCGCGGATCTGAGCATCCTGCCAGAAGACGACCGACCAATCATGCGCACCTACACTATCCGACGCTTTCATCCAGAAACCAGTTCAATCGAAGTGGATTTCGTCCGACACGTAACGCAAGATCTGCAATGCGGATTTGCAGCGCGTTGGGCAATGGCCGCGCAAAAAGGCGACACGATCAGCATTGTTGGGCCAGGTAGCATCTCCAACTTAAATACTGAGGCGGATTGGTTCTTCATGGCTGCCGATATGACAGCACTTCCAGCACTTTCTGCGAAAATTCGTACGCTGCCAGAAGAGGCCAAAGGCTACGCTGTGATCAGCGTGATGTCTCCAGCCGACATTCAACCCCTAAACACGCCAGCCGGTATGGAGTTGATTTGGCTAACTGAACAGCAAACCTTGGCTGATAGCGTTCGCGAACTCGAGTGGTTAGACGGTAACGCTTCGGTATGGTGTGCGTGTGAGTTCGATTCAATGCGCGCGCTGCGCCAATATTTCCGCAATGAGAAAGAAGTCGATCGCGAGAACATCTACATCAGCAGCTATTGGAAGCAAGGCGTGTCTGAAGATGGGCACAAAGTGATTAAACGTGAAGACGCGGAATCCAACCAATAGTGATTCATGTCTTTTCGATTCCAGCTCTCATCCTAATAAAAACGCCCGGCATCACCGGGCGTTTTAGCAACTTCAGTTGTATTAAAGTTCATGAAAACTCTAATCCGCTAGTTCCTGCGCTAAAAAGTCGATCAACAACCTCACTTTGGGCGATAAATTTCGGCTTTGTGGATACAGTGCCCAAATGCCTTCACGGTCGTCTCGGTAACCGGTCAGCACCTCGACTAGCTCACCGTTATCTAGAGCTTCTTGAACGTAATAGTCCGGCAACTGCACTAAACCCAAACCACGTTTGGCGGCGCCCATTAGCGCAAAACCACTATTGCATTTAATTCTCCCCGATACGCGCAAAGACTTATCGCGTTTATTTTCCTTAAAATGCCAATAATCGACCGAACCAACTAGGCACTGATGTCGAGCCAGTTCGGATAATGTGTGAGGCTCGCCAAATCGCTCCAAATACATAGGGCTAGCACACACGTAATTTTGACGCGACGAAAGACGCTTTGCGATCATGCTGGAATCTTGCAGGCGGCCAAGACGAATCGCCACGTCTACCCCTTGCTCTATCAAATCCAGTTTTTGATTGGTCAGAACTAAATCGAGATCCACACGCGGGTACTTCTCCAAAAACTGATGCAAGAGCGGTGCGAGGTTCATTTCCCCATAGGTCACAGGCGCTGTCACACGCAGCAAACCTCGCGGTTCGGTTTGCATTTGCGTTACAGCAAGCTCAGCTAGTTCTAGCCCTTCGACCAAGTGTTTGCACTGCTGATAATAAAGCTGTCCAGCTTCAGACAGAGAAACTTTTCGCGTCGTGCGATGCAGTAACTTAACCGCAAGACGCTCTTCAAGTGCCGATACGCGGCGACTGATTTGTGCCACTGACGTTTTCAGTTTAGCCGCGGCAGCTGTAAAGCTGTTAGTTTCCGCTACGGCAACAAACTCGCTGACTCCTTCCCAATTCGCCATGCTGTATTCCTGTCGACCTCTTCTAGACAAATAGTGATTACATTGTTCTCGTCGCGCTACGCTTTGAAAACTGGAAAACTTTACGCGTCAGGTAACGGACGAAGATCGTCGTATTGCGCATCAAGCTCAATGCCAAAATATTCTTTCAACGCATCCAGGTAGGTTTGACCTGGCTCTAGCTCTATTTCTGTTAGCTCTTCATGATTGGTGCATCTGAGTGTGTAGTTAAGCAGCGTCACCAACCCACTTTCTGTCGCTCTAGCAGCGACTCTTGCGCTAGTAAAACGTGAATTAGGCGAAGTCGAGGTAAAGAAGTTGCTACATGCAATGTCACCAGCAAACACAAACTCTAGGTCAAAGCTGTATAGATTGTTCCACGTGTCCGTTCCATCGGTTGAAAGCACTTGGAGGAAATAACCAAACTGAGCATCTTTGACAAAACGGAAGGTTTGTAAATCCGTCTGAATCACTTGGTCAAGGATAAATGGCAATGGCGCTCGAGGGGTATTGGAGCCAAAACCCACATCGACAATCCATGTTTGTTCCTCTAACGTCACTAACGTGATTTGATGACTACGACCTGTTGGTGTACCAGACACATGTACACGCCCTAGCAAACTTCGCGCTTCAAACCCAAGAGTGTTGAGCACATCAAGCATTAAACCATTTAATTCAAAGCAGTAACCACCGCGAGAGTGGTACACGGTTTTTTGAATAATATCTTCAATCTCAACAGAGACGCCTCGCTGCAATGCGATGTCAAAATTCTCAAACGGCAGGCAACGATGCTGCGCCACGTGAATTCTGTGCAATGACCCCAAATCGGCAGGCAATTCACTAGGCAAGCCTAGCTTGGTTAAATAGGCACTCAGATCCGTCTTATTCATAATCACTCTTACTTAGCTGATGGTTTGACAGTTTTCTACTTTAGCCCCTCTATCTAACTTCAGGTCAATCACCTTTTCCATTTCCCTTCCGCTTTAAGGAGGCATCGCACTCTTTTTACACGCTCACCTTATCATTATTACGCATATGTAAAAATCATTTTCAAAATGGACGGATTATCATTTTTACTGAAACACCTAAAATGAGCACCAACAAAACGACGAAGCGCGGTAAGCAAACCTTAACTACGCTTATTACGTCACTCCATATACTGAAAATATAAAGGAAACATCCAATGTCGCTTGAAATCAAACCTGGTCAAACTCACATAAAATCAAAAGCAATGGTCGCTTGGGCTGCAGGTGAGCCGCTTAAAATGGAAGAAGTGGATGTACAACTTCCAAAAGCCGGCGAAGTGCTAGTACGCATCGTAGCAACTGGTGTTTGTCACACTGACGCATTCACACTATCAGGTGACGATCCAGAAGGTATCTTCCCTTCAATCCTTGGTCACGAAGGTGGCGGTATCGTTGAAATGGTTGGCGAAGGCGTAACAAGCGTTGAAGTTGGCGACCACGTTATCCCACTTTACACTGCTGAATGTGGTGAGTGTAAGTTCTGTAAGTCTGGCAAAACGAACCTATGTCAGGCCGTTCGTGAAACGCAAGGTAAAGGCCTAATGCCAGATGGCACAAGCCGATTCTCTATCAACGGCGAAACTATCTTCCACTACATGGGTTGTTCTACTTTCTCTGAGTACACGGTTCTTCCAGAAATCTCACTAGCGAAAGTAAACAAAGAAGCACCACTTGAAGAAGTTTGTCTTCTAGGTTGTGGCGTAACCACTGGTATGGGTGCGGTATTAAACACAGCTAAAGTTGAAAAAGGCGACACAGTGGCAATCTTTGGTCTAGGCGGTATCGGTCTTTCTGCAATCATCGGTGCTCGCATGGCTGGTGCCAGCCGCATCATCGGTGTAGACATCAACGAAAGCAAATTCGACCTAGCGAAACAACTGGGTGCAACTGATTGCACCAACCCACAAAAATTCGACAAGCCAATTCAAGAAGTGATTGTTGAAATGACAGACGGTGGTGTTGACTACTCATTCGAATGTATCGGTAACGTAAACGTGATGCGCCAAGCACTTGAGTGCTGTCACAAAGGTTGGGGTGAGTCAGTCATCATTGGTGTTGCTGGTGCAGGTCAAGAGATCTCAACTCGTCCATTCCAACTGGTAACTGGTCGTGTATGGCGTGGCAGCGCTTTCGGTGGCGTTAAAGGTCGCTCTGAGCTTCCAGAAATCGTAAACCGTTACATGGCTGGTGAATTCGGCTTACAGGAGTTCATTACCCACACAATGGGATTAGCAGATGTCAACAAAGCGTTTGATCTGATGCATGAAGGTAAGAGCATCCGAACAGTTATCCATATGGATCAATAATGCTGCCTCAGGCTCTCCTTTTGGGGAGCCTGAATTCCTTCTGCTAATTAGAGAGTTTATTCATGACCATTGAAAATGTAAGCCAAGCTAAAGTGTTTGGCGGTTGGCACAAGCAATATACACACGAATCCAATGCCCTAAACTGCACCATGCGCTTCGCGATATTCTTGCCACCTAACGCAACGAAATCAAATCCCGTACCCGCGCTATACTGGCTCTCTGGTTTAACGTGTACCGATGAGAACTTTATGCAGAAAGCGGGCGCATTTCGTATGGCGGCCGAGCTTGGCATTGCGATCATTGCACCAGACACAAGTCCGAGAGGCGAAGGTATCGCTGACGACGAAAGCTATGACCTAGGAAAAGGAGCTGGCTTTTACCTTAATGCGACGCAAGCACCTTGGTCACTGCATTACTGTATGTACGACTATGTGACTGAGGAGTTGCCTGCGATCATCGAAAGTAACTTCCCAGTCTCTGACGTGAAGTCAATTTCCGGTCACAGTATGGGCGGCCACGGAGCGCTCACCATTGGTCTGAAAAATTCAGAACAGTACCGTTCTATTTCAGCGTTCAGTCCAATCAGTAACCCAATGCAATGCCCTTGGGGACAAAAAGCCTTTACTGCTTACTTAGGCAAGGAGCTTGAAAGCTGGAAGCAATACGATGCAAGTGAACTTCTAAAACAACAACAATCACCATTACCAATTTTGGTTGATCAAGGTGATGCTGATGGCTTCTTAAATGAGCAGCTTAGACCGGAAGCGCTGATTGCTGCGGCAAAAATACACGATTCAAACCTAACCTTGAGAATGCAACCAGGCTATGACCATAGCTATTACTTCATCTCAAGCTTTATTGAAGAGCACCTCAACTTCCATGCAAAATATTTGTTTGCATAGTTAATTTAAGTAAGCTCATGAAATAAAAAATAAAGTCACCAAAACTAGGTGACTTTATTTTCTTTACGTACTAACAAATACATATCTGAATATCGATGATTTAAATATGTAAAATAATGTAACTTAAGAACAAATTCGACATCCATTTCTCGCCTTATTAAATTCTCATTTCCGACACAGTATCTTTATTAAAAATGACACAAAGTTGCACTAAAAACCAATTAAATACCGCGAAATCATTACGAAACTCTACCATCATCCCAATACTCTGAGCTTTTAATTAAGAAGCAACTTAATAACCTTGACGTGACGTAAACCGACAGTTATTTTTGAAACATAACGTATTATAAAATCTCATCCGGTTGGCTCTATAATTATAAATAAATTACCGCTAGCACCTTTGTCCTAGCTAAGAAAAAAGAATAAAACTCAAAAGGGCATATGATGAAAAAGATAGTCGCGCTAGGTCTGTTTTTTGTTGCGCCATTCTTGTCTGCAAATACGATCGTATTTAGTAGTAGCCAGCAGCCTAGTGTCATACTGGAACTGGAAGAGATCCAAGCTTTACCTACCACTAGCTACACGATGACATTGCCTTGGCTTCCTGCTTCGTCAGAGTTTTTAGGCGTTAAACTCAGCACGCTTCTTACACACGTCTACGGAAAGGTACCAGAGCAGGTTGATATCAGCAGCTTAAACGACTATCACTCGACATTGTCCCGACAAGATATTCTTCGATATCAACCAATACTGGCTTATCAACAAGATCAGAATTACATAAAAGTCAGGAATAAAGGCCCTTTCTGGGTGATATATCCACTCAATCTCTATCCAGAGCTAAACTACAATAAATATCATGCGCAAATGGTATGGCAAGTAAATGAAATAAAAGAAAAATAATAAGAATGAAGTTATCAGAACCCTATTCTAAGAAACAAAGAATATTGCAATATTCTACCACCAGCAAAATGCTGCTGGTGGTGTTTGCCGTTTCTTTGCTTCTCGCGAATGTCGTGCTTTTACAGCAAACACGTTCACTCTCACAAAATTTTAATAACGAACAAAAACAAGCGACTTGGTTTTTATTCCAACTCTCCAAAGAACTATCAGAACTTGTCGGCGAGGCCAGACGGTTAGATGAAAACGTATTGAATATTGATGGTGCAGAGCTTCAATACGAGTTAGCGTGGAGTCGCTTTGACTTATTGACCAGTAGCACGAAAGCCAATAAGTTCTTTTCTCGGAACAACATGCACCTTTACTTCATTAATCTTTTTGAAGAGTTCAAAGAGCTAGAAAAACAACTAGTAGAAGCTAGAACAGGTGATAGCCAAGCTGCTGCTGCATTTTATCGTTCAACTCAAACACTATATTTAGGCTTAATAGACTTCGTTAATCAAAACTTCCGCCTAAGCAGTAAAGCTTATGAAGCACAAAAAGGTCAAACCCAGCGCTTAATGCAAGCACAATATATGTTGTTTGCGACGTTCGTTTTGTCGATTATCTCTCTAACTTATTTCTTTTATCGTGAATCCCATTTTCATAGAAAATTGGCGCTCAGCGACCCTTTAACGAACCTAGGGAACCGCAATGCACTATTCATTACCCTAAACAAATTTACTCAAGAAAAAAGGCCCTTTTCTCTCTGGATTCTAGATTTAAATGGTTTTAAAGAAGTCAACGACACACACGGACACCAAGTTGGCGACACTGTACTGCGGGAAATCGCTAGGCGGCTTAATTCTATGGCACTCAATGATTTTACTGTTTATCGCATGGGAGGAGATGAGTTCGCGGTTATCCTTGAAGGTGAACATCTCAATGAAGAGAACGTACGTGAGCAGATAAATACCGTCTTTGATGCACAAATATTAAACTCCGATAAAGTCTCAACACTTTCAACAAGCATGGGCTTAGCGCAATACCCTAAAGACAGTGACAATGTTGACTTTCTTATCAGCATAGCGGATAAGCGCATGTACAAAATGAAATTTCAACGTTAAACGGTATATATGATGAGAAAGTTCATGCAAGTACTGCTTCTACTGGCAGTCATTGCGGCAGGTGTGTTGGCTTGGGTATTTATTCCATCGCACGAAACCATCGGGCAAAAAACGCTTGAGCAGGCACTCAACGACGACTACAGCCTCGTTGGACATCGAATCTACTCAACCGATCCGGATGCTGGCAACCGATTCGGCTACTTCGTATTGGCAACGGGCCAGAGCATTGAAGAGCAAGAGCCGTTTTTGGTCACTTCGGATCAGTTTATTCGCATGGAGCAAACGGGTGATAATACCTTGTCTGTGACCATCAATGGCCGTATTTACCATTATCATAACGACTTGTGGGTGCCAAAATCAGACGGGAAATTGCAGCACTTTTTAGTCAGCGCAACCGCCAAGTACGTACGCTAAAACGGGAACCTTACTCCCCCCCAAAAAAACAAAGCCCCGCAGTGTATGCGGGGCTTTTTACGTGAAGAAGAAAATAACATCGAAAAAATGAGCGTTACTTCGCTAACACTTTCTCTTTAATCACTTTGAGTACCCCAGCCTCTTGGTTGCTTGGCGCAGAATAACGAGCAATTTTCTTAATCTCTTCGTGCGCGTTGGCAACCGCGTACGAATGCTCACTGACTTGCAGCATTTCGAGGTCATTGAGGTAATCACCAAACGTCATGGTTTCTGCCGGAGTAAAATTCATCGTCTCTTGAAGATGCTGAATGGCCGCACCTTTAGAGGCCTCGGCATTCATCACATCCAGCCAGATTTTTGCACTCACCACGACTTTATGCGTTGCGCCAAACTTCGTATTCATGGTCGGGAACAAGAGCTCTTCCGAACCGCCAAAGTGACAAATTGCCACCTTAATGAACTCGTCTTCGACCTCAAGCAAATCCGGCACATATTCACAGCGGTGGTAGTACTTTTGAAATTCTTCCAGCGATTGCTGATCATGCGTTTCGATGTACGCCGAGCGCTTGCCACACAATACGATGTTCGCTCCGTCAATTTCACGAGCCGCTTTCACAATCTCCGCCACTTCCGCTTTAGGAATGGTGCAACTGTAGAGCTCTTTGTCTTGGAACATCACCAAGGTGCCGTTTTCAGCCACATACAACAGTCTGTCTTTGATTGGCGCGAACGTGTCTCGCAGGCTGTAATACTGACGACCAGACGCAGCGGAGAACAAAATACCTTGCTCTTCCAGTTGCAAAAACAGATCGAAAAACTCCGGATCCAAACGACCGTATTGGTCAAGCAATGTGCCATCCATATCGGAAGCAATAAATTTGATGCGAACTTGTGACATTAACTAAAACTCTAAATGACGCTGCGAAAATATATCCATGTAAGGTACAGGATCTTGTATGAATCTCAAGTCGGGATGACGACGCCTTTCGCTATTACCAAGGATGCTGTTTAAAGTAATCTTCACTGTGATCGATGAAAGCTCTCACCGCAGGAGACAAGTGTTTACGTGATGAATACAGCGCGTAAATGTTGAGATCATTTGGCTTCCAATCCGGCAACACCGACTCAAGCTGACCCGATTTGAGATAGATATTGCTCAAGTAAGTTGGCAACATCGAAATACCCATGCCTTGTAAAGCGCCATGCAATAACGCCGTGGCCTCATTGCTGGTTAGGCGACACTCAATTCCCACCGATTCGAACTGGTCGCCCTGAGACAAATGCCACACGTGACGCTCAAAGTTTTTGTATCCCAAACAGTCGTGTGAAGATAAATCTCGCGGATGCGTGATCGCGTGGTGAGTTTGCAAGTATTGCGGCGATGCCACCAACACCGATTCACACACCGCAATCGGCTTACCAATCAAAGAAGGATCGGGATCTGACGCAATTCGGATTGCCAGATCGATACGTTGTTCGGTTAGATCACTCACTGAATCTTGCAGATCTATGTCGATATGCACTTTGGGGTGCTTTTGCATAAAACTGTTTACTACGGGGATCAACTGTGAGAATCCAAATGAAGTACTAGACGCAAGACGGATTTTTCCGGACAGCTCACCATCAGCGGCAATGTTCGACGTTAATGTATCGGCCTGTTTTAACCAGCGCTCAATCTGAGGCAAGCTGCGCTCCCCTGCGGTGGTGAGCGACACCTTGCGCGTAGTGCGGTGCAACAAACGAGTTTGCAACCAGTTCTCCATCGCCTCTACGTAACGAGTCACCATTGGCCGAGACATGTCTAACCGTTCTGCGGTCGCGGTAAAACTGCCAGAATACACCACATCCACAAATACTTTTGCTGCCGTTACTCTGTCCATACATTTGCTCGAAATAAGAAATAGTGATGCACATTATTGTGTATTTTTCCGAGCGTATCAATTTCCTAATATAGCTCCCGTTCCCAAGCCATGGTCGCTTGGCCCCAAATTCTTTAGGAGCTTATTATGAAAAAATTCACTTTGATTGCTGCATCCATATTAATGGCAAGCCCTGTCCTAGCCTCTCCCCTTACTCTTGAGGTTTACAACGCCGACGGTAACAGCTTCCACGTAAACTCAACCTTGGTATACGGTGAGACTGACGCCATGGTTATCGACACTGGCTTCACCAAAGCTGACGCGATGCGCATTGCCGCTAAAGTGCTGGACTCAGGCAAAACACTTAAAACCATTTTTATCAGCCAAGCGGACCCAGACTACTACTTTGGCGCAGAGGCCTTACACCAACAGTTCCCTGATGCGCAGATCATCACAACGCCTGCGGTTCAAAAAATTATTAAAGAGAAATTGGCTGGAAAGCTGGCGTACTGGGGACCAAAGCTTGGCGCAAACGCACCGGTAAAACCAGTGATCCCTGTCGCGTACGATAATGCATCATTAGAGCTAGAAGGTCATAAGATTGAAATCCGTGGTAACCATGGCACATCAGCACACCGCCCTTACCTATGGATTCCAGATAACAAAGCGATTCTAGGTAACGTAGCCGTGTACTCAAACGTACATTTGTGGATGGCAGATGCCGCAGACCAAACCGCCATCAATGCTTGGGAGCAGCAACTTAGCGAGATGCTTGCGCTTAAACCTCAAGTGGTCATTCCTGGTCACATGAAAGCAGGCACAAAGCTGAACGCAGACACCATTCGCTACTCGCAACAATACTTGCAGGATTTTCAGCAAGCGAAAAAACACAGCAATAACAGCGCTCAACTCATTGACACCATGTCAGCGAAATACCCAGAAGCTCAATTGCCAATCGCGCTAGAAATCGGTGCAAAAGTGCATACTGGTGAAATGTCATGGTAACCGTGCATTACTTCTTCGATCCCATGTGTGGTTGGTGCTACGGGGCATCACCACTCATCGAAGCCTTGATGGACACCTCTCAATTTAAGGTAGAGCTTCATCCCGGCGGTATGATTGAGAAACGCGCGATTGAATCTGAATTTCGTCAGCACATCATCAACAGTGACGCTCGTATCGCAACCGAAACCGGAGCAACGTTTGGTGAAGCATATCTGCAACGCGTGAAAAGCGAAGATGCGTTTGTTCTTGATTCTTATCTACCCACACAAGCGATCTTGAGTGCGGAGAAAATGGGGCTGAATCCATGGAACATGCTAAAGGCCATCCAATCTGCGCATTATCAACTCGGGTTAAAAGTGAATGAAGCATCGACACTCAAAGCCATTGCAGAATCGCTAGGTTTAGCAAGTGATGCGTGGGAGCAAAACATGACGTTAAGCGAAGCCGAGCTAAACGAGAGAATTCACTCTAGCCGACAGTTGATGCGCCAGTTACACGTTGGTGGTTATCCAACCATGATTGCAGAAGTAAATGGCGAGTACTTGACCTTGCCGCACTCGACCTACTACGACAAACCGGCACAGTGGAAGCTTGCATTACAAAAACTGCAATAAGCTCTTCCCCACTCGCTCTTGTTCTTAATCCAAGAGCGATTGCCAACACTGACATGGCAATCCTGACTCAAACAGGTACAATCCTCGCTCGAATTTTTACTCGCGCGGATACCCACCATGCACTCGCCTGAACATTGTTTTACTCGTTTTACTGCTGATACTTCTGGTTATGAATTACCAACGCAGTTTACGTTTCCGTTCTACTACACGCCGCATCCTCTTTGCGTTATAGCCGCAAAGCAATTGCAACAGCATTTATTAGCGCAAACCGACTTCGAACACGATTTTGGTTTGGTTAATGAAGAAACGGGGCGAGGCAAAATGTTTGGCGTATTGCTGGTAAAAAGCCCTCAAGGCGAGCTCGGCTTTTTAAGTGCGTTTTCTGGCAAAATTGCTGACCAAAACTTGATTCCAGGATTTGTCCCTCCTGTGTACGACATGCTGACCGATGAAGGCTTCTTCCGCGCAGAAACGGATGCCATCAACGCCGCCAATGCGGAGTACAAAACCTGTGCCGCGAATCCGGAATTGGCAGATCTTAAAGCGCAAATACAAGCCGACCGAGCCGCTTATCAACAAGAAGAGCAAACACAGCGCCAAGTAATGATTGACGGCCGCGCCGCACGCAAACGACAGCGTCAACAGGGCGAGCAAACACTCAATGCCGATGACCTCAAAATCTTATTGGATGAGTTGGGTAAGCAAAGTGTCGCCGAGAAAAATGTTCTCAAATACTTAAAGCAAGCGTGGGATGAAAAGCTTGCAATCAAAGAAGCGCGCTTGGCTGAGTTAGAGCAGCAACTTGCTCATCTGAAAGAACAGCGCAAAACGCTCTCCAACGCTTTGCAGCACAAATTGCATAAACAATACCGCTTCCTAAACAACCATGGCAAAACACGCGACTTGGTGGACATTTTTGCGGACACCACAAACCCAGTTCCACCAGCAGGTGCGGGGGAATGTGCTGCGCCAAAACTGCTTCAATACGCGTTTAAACACGGATTCAAACCGCTGGCGCTGGCAGAATTTTGGTGGGGTGTGTCGCCAAAGTCTGAAGTTCGCCAACACAAAAAATTCTACCCATCGTGCAACAGCAAATGTCAGCCGATTTTGGGCCATATGATGCAAGGGCTGGATGTCGAACCTAATCCATTGGCGGAGAATTGGGCAGAAGACAAAGAACTAGAGATAATCTACCAAGACGACGCTATGGTCGTCGTCAACAAGCCTTCGGGCTTACTTTCAGTGCCTGGTAAAACTATCAAGGACTCTGCTTATACGCGCCTACAAGCGATGTACCCTGATGTGGAAGGGCCGTTTGTGATTCATCGCCTCGACATGGCGACCTCTGGCATTTTGGTGTTTGCCTTAACTAAGCGCGCGAACAAAAGTCTGCAAAAACAGTTTATGTCTCGCGGCGCACAAAAACGTTATATGGCACTGCTCGAAGGCGTATTGAACGCGCCAGAAGGGGAAATTTCACTGCCAATGCGTGGTGACCCCGACGACCGCCCACGTCAACTGGTGTGTTTTGAACACGGGAAACATGCAGAAACCTACTGGCAACTGATTGAAGTCAAAGATGGACGCAGCAAGGTATACATGTATCCGAAAACCGGGCGAACTCACCAACTACGTGTACACAGTGCTCATCACATGGGGTTAAACATGCCGATGGTTGGTGATGGTTTATACGGCGAAAAAGCGAATCGCTTACACCTGCATGCTGAGATGCTAGAGCTGGATCATCCATACAGCAAAGAGCGCATGGTGTTCAAAGCTGAGTGCGAATTCTAACGTCTTCCCGATTTTAAATAACAAAAAGGCACTGACTATCAGTGCCTTTTTTTGTTTTCTAACAACAGAATAAGCGTGATGCGCGATACCGAAAACCGTTAGCTCACCTTAAACTTGGTCCACACCTGAGAGCGCCAACGTCTTGCCATGATGATACCACGTACCCATTCATCGAGAGCGATTGCCATCCAAGCCCCTAAAACGCCATAACCCAAGTGGATGCCAAAGATGTAAGAGAAAAGCACGCCTAGTCCCCACATACTCAAAATCCCCATTTGCACTGGGAACTTGATGTCACCCGCGCCTTTGAGCCCCGCGATAAAAATCAGGTTAAACACACGTCCGGCCTCGAGCAAAATTGAGCCCATGACTAACGAACCTGCCAATGCGAGTATCTCTGGTTGATCGGTAAATACGCGCAGAATCTCTTCTCTAAACAGGTAAATCAGTGTGGTTGCCGCCGTTGATGCCACAAATCCTACTAAGAAGTAGATTTGTACGCGTTTTAAAATGCTGCTCACCCAACCTTTACCGATGTAGTAACCAGTCTGAATTTGCGCTGCCTGACCAATTGCCAGCGCGAAAGCAAACGAGAAACGGGCAATGTTTTGCGCATAAGTGAAAGCCGCTAACGATGCCGTCCCCATTTGCACCACAAAATACACAATGCAGATTTGCGCCACGTTGTAAGACAGCACCTCACCCGCGTTCATGCCGCCGATTTTTAAGATCTTTTTGTAAATCTCTACGGGCACTTGTTTCATGGTCGACATTGGTAGCTCAATGCTGCTGCGCGCGAGAATAAACCATAACATTAACGTACCGATGACTTGGCTGACGACGGTTGCTATTGCCACGCCTTGCACGCCATACACAGGTAAACCAAATGGCTGGTAAAGCGCAATATAGTTACCAATGATGTTGAACACACCCGAGATCAAATTCACCACCATTGGGGAACGTGAATAACCATGACTACGCAGAATAGTTGTAAAAACAACGCCAATCGTAACGTTAAACGTCATCGCACCGCTTATCAGCAGATATTCATGAGCGTACTGCTCGACTTGCGCTTCCAAGCCGTAATATGGGAGTAGATATATCGCACCAAGCACGGCAATCACACTCAATAGCACACCGACGAGCACAGACAACGCAATACTCGCAACACCAACGCTCACTGACTCTTGCTCGCGTCCAGCGCCATTGTATTGGGCAATCAAAATCCCCGTACCGCTACTGACAAAGGTCGAAACGATGATTAAAAAGAAGGTAATCTGCGTGATCACACCAACAGCGGATACGGCTTTGTCTGAGTAGCTACTCAGCATGAACACGTCACTGGTTCCTAAAGCCGTCCGTAGCAAAATTTCGACAAGAATTGGCCAAGCTAATGCCACGATGGACATTCGTTGGTTGATGTTTTGGCTTTTAGGCATGCTTGTAACCTTTCCTACAACTAAAAACTGCCTCACAATATTTGTGAAGCAGTTTAAAAATAGTGACTCGAACGAAGCTCGATATGAGGTTGTGATTTAGCGCGGATTCTAGTCGCATATTGGTCATAACGACAACAATATTTCGCCCTGTTTCGGAAAAATATTTCTAATGCATTTTCGAAACGACATATGCCTTGACGATACGTAGAGCAGAGATTGGTGAACAATACTCTCAATCAACGAGCACCGAACAGAATCAGGATAATCAATAGAAATATCTCCAGCTAGATACATTACTTTGAGTTATCAGTCCAACCATATAGAGCCATGAAGAACCGTCATGAAAACCTGCATGCGCCACCATTCCTCTTTGAACACTCGCACCAAATCACACTGATGGCTTTGCACTAAAAATGACTGATATCACATTTGGAAACTTTGTTGTTCTATTTATCGCGAAAATACCGCCTAGAATAAGCGTACACGTTAATTAAGCAAGGATACGTAATGTCGACATTGGCTGGGGCGCGCTTAGAAGAAATGGCGGACATCCGCTCAACAAGAAAAAAGAAAATTGTCTTTTTATGCTCCAGTATCGCCGCTGCCTGTTTAACTTATGGTTCCATTGCTCAATCACTTGAGAATAACTGGGGTTTAAGCTTTTTCCATGCTTTGTGTGCCTTGGCATGCTTAGCAATCAGTTATGTAATAAAAGTCCAGCGGCACCATCAATACGCCGACTTATGGCTAAGTGCTGTCTTAATGTTCGAAGGGTTATTGTTACTTCTGTATAACGACGCTCCGTCAGGCAAGATGCTATGGCTATATCCTATTGTCGCCACTCTGGTATTAATTAATGAGTTTAAGGTCGGTCTGTTGTTCAGTGGCACCTACATTTTACTGATCTTTTTTGGGGTCGCTTTTTTAGATCGACTGCCAACAGCCACAGAAATCATAGAGCAGAGATTGATGCTGACCCTGATAGCGACCGCGTTTGTGTGTCACACGTTCTCGTATTACTACACGAAAGTCCTCAATTACATTCAAACACTGTATCGTGAGGGGATTGAGGAGTTAGCATATTTTGACCAGCTCACTGGGCTTGCCAATCGCTGGAGCTTTGAGACTTGGGCGCGCGCAAAGCTCGATGAAATCAAGCACTCATCTGATGACAGCATCACCGCATTGGTCTTTCTCGATATCGATAACTTCAAGCACATCAACGACACCTACGGGCACGATATTGGTGACCAAGTACTTCAAGCCTTCGCAACTCGATTAAAAAATAACATTCGCAACAAAGACAGAAAAACCGATAAACACGACTACTCCATCGCTCGATTTGCGGGCGACGAGTTTGTAATCATGCTTTACGATGTAAAAAGTAAAGATGACCTCGACAGCATCCTAAAACGGATCGTAAATCTGTTTCCGACAGGTTACCGAAGCTACGATATGATTAACGAGTTAACGATGAGTGTAGGTGCTGCTATCTATAAGCAAGATGCAAAGGATTTGTCTGAATTGACTCGATGTGCAGATAAAGCAATGTACGCAGCTAAACATACTGGTAAAAACCAGTACGCCTTTTATGAGCACTGCAATACGGAAGAACAGTCAACATCTGATGCACCAGCTGTACCAGAAGCTTGCTAATGACTAAGCGAACACATGCATCACCCAAAGCCCCACAACGAGGAATACGATTAACCACACTACTTGCAACGTTCTGTTCGGCTTGTCTTGCTGACGAGTGGGGTAATCTTTAAACGCACGGCCCTTCATTTTGCCCATTAAGCTCTTTCCTAGAGCACGTCGATAAAATTCACGTCTCTTATGAGCGGCATTGGCAACTTCGGTAAAGCGCTGTCTTTGCTCATTGGTGAGATCTTTGTCCTCGTAACGAGGAGGGAGATCAGAATGCTTGCGTTGTACTGCCATCACTTCCTCCCTGGTCGATGGGTACATTTTTATTAAGTATATACCCAAATAACCAAAAAGATGCGTTATAAGTGAAGCACATAGACGAAAAAACCACCCGAAGGTGGTTTTATGACGAGCAACAAATGAACGCTAGAAGTACTCACATAAATACGCAGTCGCTTCTTTCACTTGAAGCTCAAATGAAGAATTACCTTCCACTTCAAAAAACTCACCACTTTGATAAGTCGTCCAATCGCTCTCGCCAACACGCTTGACCACAAGCGCACCTTTTACAACCGTCATACGCTCTGGTGCTTGAGTACCAAACGTGTACTCACCAGGAAGCATCACACCAACGCTAACATCCTGATCTTTCTGGTTAAAGCCTAGTGATTTTACACTACCAGCAAAATAGCTATTTTCCTTAATATTCATTATTGGTTTCCTTATCAAAAGTCCGCTCTTTTTTACCTTGTTTCTTTCCGTTACTCAAGCTTTGAAAGCCATTAAACTCAACGTAATAACGCACATCCTTTGCTACTGAGCGAGAACCTCTTTTCGCGAGGATTAATCAGGCGACCTAAACCGAGCAAGAAAACCTGCGAAGTAATGAATGTGAGCAAACAACAAAACCATCAATAAGATGTGTATCTGAATGTAAAAGTGGACATTAGATCATAGTTTCGTCGTCTCAATGGCGGGATTGTTTGTTTTTAAAAAGGAAGGTTTCCACCATGTTAAAAAAGTGGAGAAAATTAGATCTATGAAGGACTCGACTCGCCGAAGGCGAAAAGCACGACAAGAACCAAAACTTTCATTTTTGGCTCGCCACCAATCCAAAATCCTCAAGAGTACATTTGTCTGCTTCGGGATGGGTCTGTTGACGTTTTTTGGCTATCAAATCCACCTCTCCTATCAAGACCACATTGATCCGGAAAAGGTGTACGGCGAATGGATTGAGATTGGCGCGCCACCCTACCAAACAGAACGTCTCGTTTTCACTGAAGATGGGGTATACCGAAACCATCGACTTATTACGACGGAATTTGAATTCGATGGCAAGGTCATCACGTTGAATACCGGATTAGGAAAGACAGCGTATCAGATCTCGGGCTCTCATCTTTCACCTCAAATACGCCGTATTGAGCCTCTTATTCCAGATCAGCGATTCATTCGTAAAGGATTTGAGCATACCGTTCAGGGCTCAGAAACCGGTGCAGCCTCTAAACGTCGCGCCGCGTTGAGTGAACACTTCAGCCGTGACTAATACGTCTTCACGGCTATTTTTCCTTTCAATTCTCTTTCTATATCAATGAAACAAAACCTTAATAAACAACAAAATAAGGCCTTCATCGCATTTAACTAACTCGTTACTGAGTAAACAATAATTTTAGTTTCTGCTGAGATTTTATAAATTATTGACTCAGTCTGACACTTTCTGTGTAACAGAGTGCGAGTTTTAGTTAAGTTCTCTCAAGTGCCTCGAAAACCGTCTTAATTTTTTTTGACGAAAAAAAACTCTCTGAAATGCTGAGTGTGATGCTTTTGCACGTGGAGTAAATCCAATCATCTTATCTGGTGCAAGAGCAGCCTATGTTCTAGGTAGAACATGAATCCAAGGATTGAGAGAGAAGTTATGATTCGATTTAACCTATGTGCAGCTGGAGTTGCTTTAGCGCTATCAGGCGCTGCAGTTGCGGCTCCAACCGCACCAAGTATCGATATGTACGGTTCCAACAACCTTCAGTTTTCTAAAATTGAACTCGCGATGGAAACCACGTCAGGCTACTACGACATGGTGAAATACCATGAGCAAGCGAAGATTACTGTTAAATTTAACCAGTGGAGTGGCACACCTGGTGACACTTACAACGTCTATTTTGATGGTGTAAAAGTAGCAAGCGGCCCTATCACTGGTAGCCAAACGACAGCTTCGTTTGAATACGGCCAAGGTGGCTTATACCAAATGGAAATCGAAGCATGTGATGCGACAGGTTGTGCGAAAAGCGCACCAGCTGAAATCACAATTGCAGATACCGATGGTTCTCACCTGAAGCCACTAACGATGAATGTTGATCCAAACAACAAAACCTACAATACCGATCCAAGCGTCGTGATGGGTACGTATTTTGTTGAATGGGGCATCTATGGCCGTGACTATACAGTCGATAATATGCCGGTCGACAACTTGACTCACATCCTTTACGGTTTTATCCCAATTTGTGGCCCAAATGAGTCTGTGAAGTCTGTTGGCGGCAACAGTTTCAACGCGCTACAAACTGCTTGTACAGGTGTGCCTGATTATGAAGTCGTTATCCATGACCCTTGGGCTGCTTATCAGAAGAGCTTCCCACAAGCTGGTCATGAATACAGCACGCCTATCAAGGGTAACTACGCAATGCTAATGGCATTGAAACAACGTAACCCTGATCTAAAAATCATCCCATCGATCGGTGGTTGGACACTGTCTGACCCATTCTTCGATTTCGTGGACAAGAAAAACCGTGACACATTCGTCGCATCAGTTAAGAAGTTCCTGAAAACTTGGAAATTCTACGACGGTGTTGATATCGACTGGGAATTCCCTGGCGGCGGCGGTGCAGCAGCCGATAAGGGCGACCCTGTAAACGATGGCCCAGCATACATCGCACTGATGCGTGAACTGCGCGTAATGCTTGATGAATTAGAAGCTGAGACAGGCCGTACTTACGAGCTAACGTCCGCTATCGGTGTCGGTTACGACAAGATTGAAGACGTAGACTACGCAGATGCGGTTCAGTACATGGATTACATCTTCGCAATGACTTACGACTTCTACGGCGGTTGGAACAACGTTCCTGGTCACCAGACTGCGCTTTACTGTGGTTCATTCATGCGTCCTGGTCAGTGTGACGGTAGTGGCGTTGATGAAAACGGCGAACCGTACAAAGGTCCTGCTTACACAGCAGATAACGGCATCCAACTTCTTCTTGCTCAAGGCGTTCCTGCGAACAAGCTAGTACTTGGTACAGCAATGTACGGTCGTGGCTGGGAAGGCGTAACTCCAGATACGCTAACCGATCCAAACGACCCAATGACAGGTACTGCTACAGGTAAACTGAAGGGCAGCACAGCGCAAGGTGTTTGGGAAGATGGCGTAATTGACTACAAAGGCATTAAGTCATTCATGCTAGGTGCAAACAACACTGGTATTAACGGCTTCGAGTACGGCTACGATGCACAAGCAGAAGCACCATGGGTATGGAACCGTACTACGGGCGAGTTGATCACATTTGATGACCACCGTTCAGTGCTAGCAAAAGGTAGCTACGCGAAATCTCTGGGTCTTGCTGGTCTATTCTCTTGGGAAATTGACGCGGATAACGGTGACATTCTAAACGCGATGCACGAAGGTATGGCTGGTGGTGTGGTTCCTCAACCAAACCGTAAACCAACCGCAGCCGCTGGCGCAGATCAATCGGTAACAGGTCCTGCAAATGTGGTTCTAGATGGCAGCCTATCAAACGACTCTGACGGCACCATCGCAAGCTACGCTTGGGAACAAGTATCTGGCACAGCAGTGGTACTAACAGGTGCAAACTCAGCGAAAGCAAGCTTTGATGCAGCAGAAGTTACTGTTGAAGAGCAATTAACTTTCAAGCTGACGGTGTCTGATAACGAAGGTGCAACGGCATCTGACCTCGTTGTAGTAACAGTGAAACCAGCAGGTGTTGTTGACCCAGTGAACAACGCACCAGTAGCGCAAGTTGTTGCTCCAGCAACAGCAAACGCTGGTGACGTTGTGGTTGTAGATGCATCTGCGTCTAGCGATGCAGACAACGATACCCTGACATTCAACTGGACTCTACCTCAAGGTCTGAATGCAACGGTTGAAGGCTCTAAAGTCACGTTCACTGCTGCGGAATACCCGCAAGACACAAGCTTAAGCTTCACTGTAAGTGTGAGCGACGGTAAAGCGTCTTCATCGGCAAACGCGACAGTGGTTGTTGCACAGCACACAACCGATCCGAACCCTGGTACTTGTGACAACGCATGGGATGCGAGCGCAGTGTACACAGGTGGTAACCAAGTGACTCACGCAGGTAAAACGTGGGAAGCGAAATGGTGGACTCAGGGTGACGATCCTAGCCAATCTGGCGAATGGGGCGTTTGGAAAGAAGTTGGCGTAGCTAACTGTAACTAATTTCAGCCTTGCAGACTTTCTGCTAAATAAACAAAGGACAGCTTCGGCTGTCCTTTTTGGATTTAACCTCTTAACGAGGAGAGCAACACCAGAGACGAAAAAATCTGAGGTGTTACTTTCAAATCGAATTAGCGCAAAACGGAGCGAGTCAATCAGTAAAAGTAAGGGTTACCAAGCACTATCGAGCAAACGGTCAAAACTACTGAAGACTTGCTCACACTTCATCACTCGACCATGCCCCTGACCTTGTGTTGTCACTAACTCAACGTTTTTAATCTCTTCAGCCGCTTTTGCCGAGACACTGTATTTGGTGAACTTGTCTTGCTCATCGTGAATAATAATGGTGTGAGACGGACGCTCAGACAAACGCTTCATCGGATCAATGGACTGTAACGGATAACCAAATTGGTCTTCAACTTCTGAAACCACAGCATTAAAAAGCTTCATCGAGTAACCGGAACGTGCAATGCTACCGAATAAGTTCTCTACGTAATTTAATACCGGAGCAATAAGCAGCAAAGGCTTGTTTTCTAATTTACTGTGCCTACACTCAAGAGCAGAAGCGGTGCCCATGCTGTGCCCAACTAGGCCAACAATATCCTCGACCGTATCCAACACATCTTCTAATCCTCTGACAAACCCCGGAATGTGCCCATACTGCCCCTCACTCTCACCATGTGCCGGATGATCGTACGCCAAAGCAGTAAACCCTTTCGACGCAATATGTTCCATCAGTGGATAAAACTGACTTGCCGTTCCAGACCAACCATGAGTTAGCACCCAAATAGGTCCAGAGCCCAAAGTATAGGTTTTGATGATGCCTGCATGCCCTTTAATTTCACCTTTGATAAGCCCTTGAGGCTCAATATTTTTAGGTTGCGTACGAGCAGGTGTCAGAAGAAGCTTGCGCGCGGTCTTCTTTGCATGTGACGGGGCCAGTGTATGGTGTAACCGAGTACTAATGTTCACCAAACTGCGCTTAATACTGAAACGTTGCGATGTATTAAAGTAAATTTTTTCACTCATAATCATGTCCTTAACTATCAGCTTTGCACAAAATAGAACGGTCGTGCTTTTTATACTGATAAGAAAGAGCGAACTCAGCCGCTCTTTGTGATTTTATGTCTACGAATCTGGGAAGCGATTAACCGATATTAGTCTTTCCAGCGAGAAAATAAGTTGTCGATCCCTTGCCAAAACAGACGCAAGCTTTCTTGCTCACCTTTAATTGAGTAAAAAACATGCGCACTCAAATAGAGACCGTACAAATCAAACGTTGCTTGGCGTGTATCTAAGTCTGCTGCAAATTCTTGCTTCTCTTTGCCTTTCGCTATTTGGATCTCCAAATAACTCAGCCAAGTGTCTATGGATTTACGCAGTCCGGCCTGAAGCGGGCAATCTTTATCTGCCGTATCATTCCAAGCGTCAAGAAACATACAACTTCCTTGGAATGCGTGATTCCAAGTCATCCAAGAGTCGAGCAACCCTCGAATTTTACGCTCGATATTGCCATCCCCGAGTTCTCGAGCAGGCTCAATAACCCGATCAGCGAACACTTTATTGGCGTGATCAAGCACCGATAGCTGTAAATTCAACTTCGAATTAAAGTGGGCAAACAGACCACTTTTCGACATACCGCATTGCTTGGCTAACTCTCCAATCGTAAGACTTTCTAATCCGTCTTCGCTGGCGATCTCAAAAGCCCGCTGCAGAATAAACTCTTTTGTCACTTTTCCTTTTTGCATAATCTTATTTTTAGCACGATCGTTCTTTTTTGCAATCTAGAGTTAACTGGTCTAACCATTATTCAGTGCTATTTTCGACTCACGAATCAGGTATTGATTGCGTTAATAGGTTAATAATTAAGAAGTTTGAAGTAAGTCTTAATTTTCGAAACAGCTTCAATGTAAGCGCAAGTCTGTTGACTTTTTCACGTATTACTTCAACAACCTGCTATTTTCACCTAAGTTTTTTATTTAGGTAAACAATGTAATGGCAAAGAAACAAAAAATAGCCAGCTTAGAGTTTGCACGTATCATTGCGATGCTTGCGATTGTGGGTTTGCATTGCCAGATGGCACTGACGTACTGGCAGTGGGATGGGATACCATGGGTTGGCTATATGCTCAACCAACTGGCTCGTTTTGCTGTTCCGCTGTTCTTTCTCATCTCGGGTTATCTAATCCAGCCGAAGTTGAGTCACTCACCTATCTATACTCTTAAGAACTACGCCAAACCGTTAATGAAGGTTTGGCTCATTTGGAGCATGATCAGTTTACTGATGCCATTCCAATGGCAGACGGTCGCTGAGGCAGGGTATCTCGCCGAAAGGCAAGGTTATTGGGGGTACTTAATGTCAACCCCGATCAATTCACTCATCGAAGGCGGACTCGTTCATCTGTGGTTTATTCCGGCTCTGGTCATTGCCGTAGCGTTAATTGCCTTTCTCGTGCATATCAATATGGTGCAACTGATACTGCCAACCGCAGTATTGCTATACATATACGGGGTCTTTGCTGGCAGTTATGCGACCATTACCGACCTGCCAGCGCCTTTCTTTACTCGTAACGGGCCTTTTTTCAGCACGTTGCTAGTTGCTCTAGGTTATTTCGCACGAGAAGCGCAGTGGCGGTGGTCGAGAAACAATACGGCTCGATGCATTATTCTTGGCATGGCACTGCATTTTGGTGAAGCTTACTGGCTGATGCAACATGACATCGCTTTCAACTCGCACGACTTCCTATTCGGTACCGTTATCTGGGCTGTAGGTGTCTTTATGTGGCTTTTGGCTCACCCTCATTTTGGCGACATGCCCTGGGTCTTCAAACTATCTCCTAGCGTGTTAGGAATATATGTTAGCCATCTGCTTATCATAATTGTCATGATGAATGTCGCTGGATTTATCGGCCTGCAACACCTCGCGAAAGATGTGTTTATTTATCCTGCAACGATTGTTGCAACCATACTGCTTGTGAAAGCAATTGACGCTTCACCGTTGAAAAAATGGCTCCTACGCTAAATGCATTCAGCTCTAGATATAGCTAGCTTTAACTCAAAAGGGTTAGAGCTAGCCAGTTAAAAATGAGATTTCTCTCTCACTGACCAATTTTTGACTTTCTAATCCTTCAGAATTTGCTTTCACTCACAAAAAACATTGTTCATTTCCTTTAAATTGGCTCGACTATTACAACATTGCTCATTAAACGGAGGCTGTATGTGGGCAGGTCAAGGACTCGTTCCTTTTTTAGAGATTAGTCACTGGTTAACTTACGGTTTATATGCCGCTGTGGTTTTATTCGGCGCAGCAAGCATTGCGTCACTCAGAAAATAGTAGCGCACACTATCATTTCCTAACTCCTACTGTTAATTCGAGCTCTCTCACAACTAACTCATTCATTTGTGGCTAATATTTCTCCAACCAGACAAAGGAGAAATGTCTATGCCAATCTATCCAATTGTGGCTTTCTGCTGTTTGTTGTTCTCTAGCGCCACCTTTGCTGCATCAACCAATGAACTGAATCTTGTTAATTCTAGTGTCGGTTACGCGGCTCTGATTATCTTTTCGATCGCTTACATACTGGTTATGTTGGAAGAGTATCTGAAAATGAGAAAATCCAAGCCAGTGCTGCTCGCTGCAGGGTTAATTTGGATTCTGATTGGCTACACCTTTGCTCAGCACAACCAGCCTGAAATCGCCAAATCCGCACTAGAACACAACTTGTTGGAATATGCCGAGTTGCTGCTGTTTTTGCTCGTGGCGATGACCTACATCAACGCAATGGAAGAACGCAAACTCTTCGATGCCTTACAGGCGTGGATGGTTGGTAAAGGTTTTGGATTCAAAAAGTTGTTCTGGCTGACGGGGTTTCTCGCTTTTGTCATTTCACCGATTGCCGATAACTTAACTACGGCCCTTTTGATGTGCGCTGTAGTGATGAAAGTCTCTGGTGATAATCCTAAGTTCGTCAATCTTGCTTGTATCAACATTGTTATCGCAGCCAACGCTGGCGGTGCATTCAGCCCATTTGGTGATATTACAACCCTGATGGTGTGGCAGGCCGGTCATGTCAGCTTTGCTGAGTTCATTCCGTTGTTTGTACCGTCATTGGTGAACTACTTGGTTCCCGCGTTTTTGATGTCACTGTTTGTTCCAAACACAAAACCGAATACGATTCACCAACACGTTGAGCTAAAACGCGGGGCAAGGCGTATTGTCGCGTTGTTCATTTTGACGATTGCCACCGCAGTCTCTTTCCATGCTGTGCTGCACTTCCCACCCGTTATGGGCATGATGATGGGCTTGGCGTACTTACAGTTTTTCGGATATTTTTTGCGTCAAACTCTTAAACACTCACTCGCAAAAAAAGCAGCTATGGCAATTGCCAATGGCGATGATCAGGCATTGAAGCGCTTAGGCTCAGTGGTTCCGTTTGATGTGTTTCATCGTGTGTCTCGAGCCGAATGGGACACCTTGTTGTTCTTCTACGGTGTTGTGATGTGTGTTGGCGGTTTAAGTTTACTTGGCTACCTCGAACTGGTTTCAAACGTCATGTACACGCAATGGAACCCAGTCTGGGCAAACGTAATGGTTGGTGTCCTATCTGCAATTGTCGATAACATTCCGGTTATGTTTGCTGTACTGACCATGGAACCAAGCATGTCGATGGGCAACTGGCTACTCGTCACATTAACCGCAGGTGTCGGGGGCAGTTTGCTTTCCATTGGCTCCGCGGCAGGCGTCGCTTTAATGGGAGCCGCGCGTGGTCAATACACCTTCTTTGGCCACCTAAAGTGGGCTCCCGTCATCGCCTTGGGTTATGCCGCCAGTATTGCGGTACACTTGTGGATGAATAGCGGCTTATTTACTTAAAAGCACCGATAATCAGGCACTTAAATCGCAATATAACCTAGCAGTCGGATGGATGGTTAACGCCATCCATCACTTCAATCGCTCCCAACTCATATGGGTTGACGCCCTCTAAGCAACCGACATTATAGCCATACTCACTCGGGTCAGAACGACGCTGATGGTGCGTATAAATACCGCACTCGCCACAGAAAAAGTGCTTCGCAGTGTGTGTATTAAATTGATACTGCTTCAAGACGTCTTCGCCTTGCACAATACGAATACCGTTCAAAGGTACAGATGCGACAATCGCGCCACGACGTCGACACATAGAACAGTCACACCGTCTCGGTTTCTCAATACCATTGGGTAACGCCAGTTCCAACTCAACTTTTCCACAGTGACAACTCAGTCGATGTAATGTGTTGATTTGGGTGTTGCCAACTTTCTTAATCATAACTTTTCCTTGTTGTTTTTCTATCTGTGTACATTATGTTAAACAGGTTAATATCATCATAATCTCGTCCAAAAACTCGACATCCATCACTTTTCGCGACATTTTATTGGCCGATTTGTTAGTTGCTATTTTGGCGACTGTCTATCGCGTCCGTGAGACGTGTTATCTCCGGCGCGGTTTTAAACCAAGGAAATTAATTTATGGACAAAGATCATAGCCTAAGAGAGAACCTCTTGGCTCTGACGCTCGGCAGTGCGTTGGTGTCACTTGGGGTGATATTTTTTAGCAAAGTAGGATTGCTCACTGGTGGTACGGCTGGTTTGGCGATCTTCCTAACCAAAGTGAGTGACTTCAGTTTTGGTCAGATATTTTTTGCTCTTAACCTCCCTTTTTATATTTTATCTGTGATGCGCATGGGTTGGCGCTTCACTATCAATACCTTTATTGCGGTTTCGATTGTCTCTTTTGCGGTCGATCATCTGCATCATGTGATTGAGATTTCACGAATCGAACCTTTCTATGCGGCACTTTTGGGTGGTGGGCTGATTGGAATCGGTATGTTGGTAATTTTCCGTCACAAAATGAGTTTGGGTGGCTTTAACATTCTAGCGTTGTACCTTCAGGAACGTTTTGGAGTTCGAGCGGGTAAAGTTCAAATGGCGTTAGATTGTGCCATCGTGGTGATGTCACTGTTCATTGTAGATGTGCACCTTATCGCTCTATCTGTTCTAGGTGCCATCGCAACGAACTTGATTTTGGCGATGAACCATAAACCAGGACGATACCAAGCAAAAGCGCAAGCAGCATAATCATCGCTGCATAGTCAACAACCCTAAAGCCCCAGCCAGTCGCTCGGGGCTTTTTCATTCAACGCTAAGATCACGTCAACGAGCTCGTTTTGCAGTGCTGCTGCATCTCTTCATCCAATTTAGCTTTATATTTCTGGCTAAGATGGAAGTGTACTTGCATCAACAAGTCATGTGCGTGGAACAGCTCAAACGCGTCGCTACCATTTTGCTGACAAATAGCCTCACAGCGCTCAGCATGCACTTTGGCTTCTTGCGGTTTATCCGCTTTAAGCAAGCTCATCGCTAAGCGATACTCTGCGCGCTCTTCTCGCATCCACCCCCCTGCCACTTTCCAATAGTCTAGCGCGAGTGTCGCTGCTTCTAACATCTTCGATTTTTCCATGCACGTGCGCTCAGCCAGCGCTTCGTACTGACATGCTAAGTTGTTCGCAGTGATCGCGATAGCGCGCGCTAATGGCCCTTCTGCATCGTTCGGCGTCATTCCTAACGCTGCCTTCACCAACCATTGACTCGCCAGTTCAAGCTGAACAAGTGCAGAAAGTTCATTCGAAATCAAAGCGTAAACTCGGCGTTGTTCTTGCTCTTCCAATAATTCCATATTGTCAGTGCCATCTACGAAATAGCGCGCAACGGCAATACTGCGTTGAAATGCCAAACTCTCGGCAACCTTGCGTTCATCAAAGTGCTCTAAACAAGTAAGAAACTGTTCTGGGCACTGGAGGTGCCCAATAGCGGTATGCAGCATCAATGCGAATATTCGCTCGATTTGGGTAACGTCTTCCACCTCGCTCAGAGCCGTTTCTAGCTGAGCATAAACTTGTTCGGGATTTTCCTCGTGATGCTGCCAACACTCACTCATGAAGGCATCAAAATCCGTTTTGAAAGGCATGTCCTTATTGTCCTTCTTCTATTCGTATAACGATTATGAAACTCTACACTATCGTTACCCCTGTGTAGCACGCTTAATCCCAATACGAGAATCGCCTCACTTAAAGCGGTGTACCTTGCTCCAACGCAAGCAAACGTTGCTTGCGCTCCACTCCACCTGCATACCCAGTCAGTTTTCCGCTTTTGCCAATAACACGATGACAAGGCACCACGATAGAAATCGGATTCTTCCCGTTTGCTAACCCAACAGCACGCACAGCTTTAGGGTTACCTATCGCATTCGCGAGATCTTGATAGCTCCACGTTTCCCCATATGGAATGGTCGTTAGTGCCTGCCAAACTTGATTTTGAAAATCAGTGCCTGTCGCTGCAAGGGGCAAATCGAATTCGTTGCGCAGACCAGCAAAGTATTCATCCAGTTGGGTGATAGCTTGGCGCAAGACCGGATGCTGCTCGTCTCGCACCCCCAGCTCACTCGGCTTAGTGGTGCATGTTTCAAACCAAATGCCAAGTAAGCCCTCAGCGTTCGATTGGATAGTCACCGTTCCTAGTGGACTCGGCATTTCGGTATAAAATGTTTTCATGATTGATTCCATAAGTGAAACGTCGCGTAGCTTCCCCAAGGGGCCGCAGTGTGCGTATTCAGTGATGGGTAACGCTGCATCGCCTTTTTCACCACTAAGTCTTTATCTAGAAAGCAATCGGGTTGAGATTGCCCTCGCAGTTGAGCATAACTGACGGTCCAAGGTCCAATGCCTTTCAAAGTTAGCCACTGCTGGGGGTCAGCTTCTGAGTTGTCCTGCATAAACTGGGCGAAGCGCACTAGCGTCTCTTTACGGCTTTGCGGCATGCGCAAAAAGCTCACGTCGGAGTTCGCAATATCACTGGGAGTCGGGAAAAAACGTTTTTCTGACTCTCCGCTAAGTGTGGCCACCAATAAGTTAAGTTGACCAATCGCCGCTTTAACCGACACCTGCTGGCCTAAAACCGCTCTAACCCCTGCTTCCCATGCACTCCATACACCAGGAATACGAATACCTTTACTCGACACGAGCCCAGGCGCGACATACTCCAAATGCTGCTCAACAGTACAAATATCAGCGTCAAGATCGAACATACGACGAATGTCAGACACCAAGTTTTGCAGCTTCGTTACGTCTTCAATTTCAAACGCCAGTTCTAAGTATCCTTCACCTTTTGTCGCTTTAAACCAGGCTTTGCTGTTATCCAAAAAAACGTTGCGCTGATAACTCTCATCACTCACCAGCTCAACTCCCTCAACCGCTCGCAAACGATAGAAGTCCAACATGTGCGACCAATTCAACTCACCTCGATAAGGTAAGGCAATTCGATTGCAAACCGCACCATCAAACTCTTTACGGCGTACTTGAGAAGGCGTTAGTTTGAGAAACTTTTGAAAAGCATCGTTAAAGCGGCGCGTACTGTTAAAACCTGACGCAAACCCCACGTCGGTGACTGACATAGAGCTGGAGTGAAGCAACTGTTTGGCGAACATTAGTTGCTGATATTGCGCATACTGCTTGGGTGACATACCTAGATACTGCTCAAACAACATACGTAAGTAACGGTCAGAAATCCCAACACGCTCAGCCAACTCAGACACCGAATGGTGATGCAACTCCCCTCTATCAATTAACGAAATCGCTCGTTGAAAGGTCGTCTCGACACCTTTCCATGCCCAAGATCCAGGCGCGCTATCAGGTCGACAGCGTAAACACGGACGGTACCCTGCTTGAAGGGCTTGCGTCTTATCAGCGAAATACTCAACATTTTCTTCTTTAGGCAAATTTGCCGGGCAAATCGGACGACAAAAGATTCTCGTTGTTTTTACCGCCACATAAAATCGCCCATCAAAACGACTGTCTCGCGCGACTCGCGCCTTGTGACACTGCTCGAAGGTCAGTGAGGTATGGGGGTGAATAAACATAGTGCTTTCCTTGCTCATGCCTTTTGTCATTTATTGTTCATAGGCATCGTTCAATATAGTGTTATTGTAGCTTGCTTAAGCGCCCACAATTAGCCATTTTCGGAACTCAATATTGAGATTTATTGGCATTAGCGCTTTTGTACACTAAAGTTAGATCCAGAACATCACAACAACGTCGGCTAAAGGGAATTGGCATGGACTTACATACTTGCGTAATTGTATTAAGAAACCAAAAGGTTATTACCAGTAAATCCGTAGATCATTCTATTGGAATTATCGAACGAGACTCAGATAACGAGATCTCAGAAATTCAGATTAATGCGACGGATGGACGTAATATTCGAACTTATCACTACAACAATGTAGAGGAGTCATTAGAGAGCTTAATGAACCTCTGACGGTTTTCTTTAACACACCTTTCTCCCTTGTTAAAAGCGAAAGCAATAGAGCACATTACATGTGCTCTTTTTTTGTTTAACAGCAAAAATGTTTATCGAAAATAATGACAGACCTTGATTTAAAACAGAACATAATAGGCAAAAAAAACCCAAAAATACATTGCAATATATTGATTTAAATTAATAAAACCCACTCATTCAATTTTTTAGAATGAGTTTATCAAAATCCTCCCGTTATTTTTATGTTCGCCTCTACCTAAACTGTTCTCAACAGCACGGGAGCACACGCTTCCCACTCATTGAAAAGAGTCAGAGGACAGAATCATGAAAGCACTATTACAGAAAATTACCACATCAAACGCAGGTTACAGCGCACTATCACTTCGCGTTCCAATCGGCATTATCTTTATGGCGCACGGCGCACAAAAACTATTTGGCTGGTTTGGTGGCTACGGGCTAGAAGGCACAGGTCAGTGGATGGCATCTATCGGTTTAGGTCCTGGCATGCTCATGGCGTTACTTGCGGGCAGCGCAGAGTTCTTTGGCGGCTTGTTCATTTTACTTGGTCTGCTAACTCGACCAGCAGCGGTTGCTTTGGCGTTCACGATGGTGGTAGCGATATTCTCTGTCCACTTTGAAAATGGCCTATTCATGGCAAACAACGGTTACGAGTTTGGCTTGGCATTACTGGCAGCGAGCATTTCTCTGGCGTTCTCTGGCGCAGGTAAAGCAGCGTTAGATAACTTTTTAAACAAAAAGCTCTCTTAAGGAGGCCTTATGATTACGGTAAGACATGCAGCAGACCGAGGTCGAGCAAACTTTGGCTGGCTTGATAGCAAACATACGTTTTCTTTTGGTAGCTACTACGATCCTCAACATATGGGCTTTTCTGAGCTGAGAGTCATTAATGACGATGTAGTCAAGCCTGGCGCGGGTTTTGATACACATGGCCACCGTGATATGGAGATCATCAGCTATGTGTTGGAAGGTGTTATCGCACACAAAGACAGTGAAGGTAACGTCAAAACACTACCTGCAGGTGAATTCCAACTCATGTCGGCAGGGAAAGGGATTTACCACAGTGAGTACAATGCATCGAACCAAGATACGCTGCGGTTTCTACAGATTTGGATTCAACCGAACACATTTGGAACCAAACCAGGTTATCAGCAAAAAGATTTTGGTCGCAATCCTGGGTTAACGACTATCGCAACTCCAACTGGAGAAAACGGCACGCTACTTATTAAGCAAGATGCGACTTTGCATCAGTTAATTCTTGCGCCAAGTAGCGAACTAAACTTTGAGATTGAGTCGGGCCGAAATCTATTCATCCATCAAGTGACTGGGAGCCTTAGTGTCGACAATACCACTTTGACGGCTGGCGACGGCGCGAAGGTTGAACACCAGAGTAAGGTTGTTTTGCGCAATACATCAAACGAAAGCACAACAGCCCTGTTGTTTGACTTACCATAACTATCGATTCATCGAGATAAAAACAAAGCCGCCTTGATTTCTCAAGGCGGCTTTTTCGTTTTTCTGACTTTTCATTCAACGCTATTCGTCGGAAGTGCCAGAACCAATTTGCTGAAAACTGTAAGCGGTCAGTGGATCGATCTCTTTGACAATTTCTTCCACTTGCTTAATCGCGTCTACAGACGAGCTAGCTTTACGATAGCTCAAATAGATAGGGCGACACCAATCTTCTACTCCAGACACCTTGTGAAGCTGCCCATTAGCGATAAATGGCTCCACGAGAGAGATTGGTAAGTACGCGGCTCCACCCTTCTCTAAAATAAAGTCCAATGCGATACGCGCTGTTGAAGTGCGTAAATATGGAGCCGGAATCTTAGGGTGACGCTCTGAATGCTCTGAGGAGAAACGCGTCCCCCAGTCAACGTACACATATTTGTTTTCGAAAACGGTGTCTAAAGAATCTTTCTCAGTTGATACCAGAACGAGAACAACATCCGCCACTTTTTTACAGTTAAGCTCATCAGCTTTGATCTGATCGAACGCAAATGCCATATCTAACGTGCGCTCTAGCAAGCTACGACTGAGCATCTCACGTCCCATCACTTCTGCCATGAAGCCATAACCACCAAACGAATCTGTGACGACACTTAAACAATTCTGTAAATAAGCGTCCCAAATGTTTGGCGTGCCACCTAACGTTAGTTGCAGCGCTTTGCCATCTTCAAGCGATAATTCTAGCTTCGCTTGTTGCAATGTAGTGACCATTACCTCGGCATAGCTGATTAAGCGCTCACCTGCAGAGGTCAACTTTATGTTATTTCGATCACGAATAAACAATTGCGTATCGAAGTAACTTTCCAATTGTTTGATACGTGCGCTCACAGCGGCTTGGGTAATATAAAGGTTCTCAGCAGCACGTCCGAAGTGACGAACTCTTGCCAGCTCTAAAAATGTTCGAAAGACTTTTACATCCATAAACCATCTCCTGGTTAATATAAAACCAGATTAACAACTAATTAAAATCATGACGACAAAAAAGTTTTGTTTTTCTTTTGTTAGATTTAAGCCTAATTTTCGCCGTAAGTTCACTACATTCATCAATAACGGTTACAGAGGCTGTTGACATGTCTGACACTGAATTCCGTCATGGCAAAAAACGTTTTTACGATAACGTAAAATTCCCACGCGGCTTTGCAAAGTCTGGCGATTTTACTCTTTCAGAAGAGGAAATCCTAACAATTTATGGGGATACAATGCTTGGCTTAGAGTCAGGCGAATTAACACCTGAAAACAGCGAAGAGAAACACTTCATCAAGGTGTTAGAAAACCCGGGCAAAGCAAAAACAAAACTTGAGCGTACGTGGCTAAAGTACACCCAACTTGCTCGTGGTCGCAAGCGCTTCCATACGCTAAATGGTCGTAACAAGCCTGACGCCACAGAAGAATACATTGAAGAGAGTTTGGTTGAAGACGATTAATAACCAATAACCTAGTTCTCGCCTTTTTCTAGCAGTAGGCGAAAGCTCGTTTGACTTTACTGAGCGAGCAAGACAAGCTCATTTCTTCTCCTAAAGCCCAAGGGGGCATTCTCCCAAGGGCTTTTTTAATATTTAGGTGATGACCGTTTACTTGGCGAGCGTCGCAATCTTTTTCAGAAAGCTCTCTTTCAAATGCTCTTGGTCATATTCCAAGTGATAGGTGTTGTGGAAGCCAATTTTTAGCTCAACACCATTCCCTCTCAAGAAAACGTTGTACCCATCGTAGTCAGAAAACGCTTCTACACCTTCATACATTTTACCAAATTCGGTTGGCGTACCGTTGTTCATCACACATTCGTAAGCCTGTAGTACTTTGCTCGGATCTAACTCATTTTTCATACCGAATTCCTCACTGGTTTACACATTTCAATTATGGTTAAAGAATGAGCGCCATGCCATATCTAACCCATAATATTTGAAGTTCGTGTGCGATTTCGCACTCTGTAGGTTGTTAAAAAACAAGGTTAAGTGCGAAGGCAGAACTTAATTTAGATCATAAATTTTATCTATTGATTCGTCAGTTTCATAATGCAATTTCTTTGTAAAAAATCGTCTTATAAAAGCATTTAGATATAAAAATCGTCGACAAAACCAACATTGGTTAAAGAAAAAGCAAAATTTTGACCTAAAACAATAGCAGTTCGCCATTACTTATTTTATAATGCGAATTAATGTTTCAGTACATCGTCAATTCCAATAACTAGGGGCACAAAATGAGACTTATCCCGTTAACTCGAGCAGCACAAGTAGGTAAGTGGGCAGCTGCGCATATCGCTAAGCGTATCAACGACTTTAAACCTACTGCTGAGCGTCCATTCGTTCTGGGTCTACCAACTGGTGGCACTCCTCTAGCAACCTACAAAGCCCTAATCGAGCTTTACCAAGCCGGCGAAGTCAGCTTCAAAAACGTCGTGACTTTTAACATGGATGAGTACATTGGCATCCCTGCGGATCACCCAGAATCTTACCGCTCATTCATGTACAACAACTTCTTTAATCACATTGATATTCAAGAAGAAAATATCAACCTACTGAACGGTAACACAGACGATCACGACGCAGAATGTAAGCGTTACGAAGACAAAATTAAGTCTTACGGCAAGATCAACCTGTTCATGGGCGGCGTGGGTAACGACGGTCACATCGCGTTCAACGAGCCAGCGTCATCTCTTTCTTCTCGTACTCGCATCAAGACCCTCACTGAAGACACTCGCATTGCGAACTCTCGCTTCTTTGACGGCGATATCAACCAAGTGCCTAAATACGCGCTGACTATCGGTGTTGGTACGCTTCTAGACTCAGAAGAAGTGATGATCTTGGTCACTGGTCATAACAAAGCTCAGGCACTTGAAGCAGCCGTGGAAGGTTGTGTAAACCATCTATGGACAGTTTCTGCACTTCAGCTTCACCCTAAAGCGGTGATCGTATGCGACGAACCAGCTCAACAAGAACTGAAAGTGAAGACAGTGAAGTACTTCTCTGAGCTAGAAGCAGAAAACATCAAAGGCTTTTAACCCATAGGATGGCAGCCTAGAAATACACTAAAAATACAAAACCCGTGTTGAACACGGGTTTTTTCTTATCTGAACAGCGGGCTTAAGTCGTCAATAAGCTTTAATACCAAACTGACGAAGACGCTTAGGAAGCACTTCATCCAACTTGTCTAGTTCACTCGGTTCGACTTCGATAAGATTGAAATGATGCTGCTCATAAACAGTACGAATGGTCTCACGGTCGGCCTGAGCCATCTCCCCATCGTCACTTCCCCAAAATTGCAAATAGACTTTGCCACCTGGCAAGTAAAAATCGCTAGTGACATCTTGGTCAATCGGCAACTGACGCTCATAAGCGTGCACAACACCAGCCAAGTACAGCCAGTTGTCGATGAGCAACTCCCCCTTAGAGCGCACGTAATGCCCATCTAATGTTCGGTGCTTGGCTTCAAATTTTTGGCGAAAGCTTGAGTACGATTTATCCGTAGAATGTGACTCCGCGTCTTGCCCTAAAAACTCAATGACAGACTGCTTAAGACGCTTGTTACGCAGCACCACATCGTGCCATACGACAAAGGTATTTTGTGTTTCTTTATCGGTTCTTTGCTGCCCACCAGCGCGCACACCAGCTTCTGTGACACTCCATCCCTCTTCGGATTTGGTCAACCAACCCAGTTCACTCAAAAGCTGGTTCATGCGCTTCGCATTCAATTTCAGCTTTTCACCCAGTTGTGTCGCGCTCAATGTTTTCCCTGAGCTGGGAGTCAGCTCAATATGTAAGTTGGTCGGCCAGACGATGAACTGGCCAAATTTAGGGTGATCCACATACTCACCGCCAAACTTTGCCCCTTCTTCGGTCAAAATCCACTTTTCATCTTGGCGAACGATGTAGCCTGCACGTTTGAGATCGGCAAACAGCAGCTTAGCTTCTACCTTGCGCATTTTCGCTAATGCCGACGTCGATATTTTTTCAGACATGTGGGTACCTCATGCTGCTGCAAAATTGAACACTATGTCGTCATAGTAACGCATTGATTTCACGGCTTGAAGTCAGGCAAACAAGATTTCGTGTTACAAATAGCAAAGCCAGCGTATAGGTGCTGGCTTTGTTATTTCGGTAAAAAAGCGAATGTTATCGAATAAAAGCGATGCATCCTTGCAAAATCACTAAATTCACAATGTCGATGAAGAATGCACCGACAATTGGAACCACCATAAATGCTTGTGGTGATGGACCATATCGACTCACGATGGAGCCCATATTCATGACCGCAGTCGGTGTAGCACCTAACCCAAAACCGCAGTGTCCGCTAGCGATCACCGCCGCATCGTAGTTGCCTCCCATCATGCGGAATGTTACGTAGTAAGTGAACATCGCCAACACTGCCGACTGAATAGCAAGAATAATAAGGAATGGGATCGCAAGATCGAAAATATTCCACAATTTCAAACTCATCAAGGCCATGGCAAGAAATAGAGATAGTGCAACCGTGCCAAGAATATCAACGGTTTCTAAATCAACCTTGCGCGCCTTCGTCACTTCCATGATGTTAGTGATAACAACACCAATAAACAGCGCATACACAAAATCGGGAATCATTAACCACTTGATGTCAAAACTGCTTACCCAACTCTCCAGATACTTCGCGCCTGTCACGCAAAGTAGAATGATGGATAAGCTTTCAACGACTCTTTTCGCTGTGACGCGATCTTCCTCATGTTCGTTGTACGTCACCAGTTCAGGGAAACTCTGATGACTTTGATTGGTGCGTCCGTATTCCGATTCCAAGTTGTGTTTGTTTAGTAGCTTTTGTGCAACAGGGCTGCCAATAATCCCGCCCATCACCAAGCCAAATGTAGCAGAAGCCATTGCCACCTCTAGAACATTATGCAAACCATACATTTCTTGAAAAGTTTGCGACCACGCAGCTCCAGTTCCATGTCCGCCAGAAAGCGTAATGGATCCGGCGATCAACCCCATGAGTGGATCTAACCCCAACGCTGTTGCTAAGGACACGCCGACCGCATTTTGGATAAGAATGTAGACCGATGCCACAACTAGGAAGATGAAAACCTTCGCACCGCCTTTAATCAGTTGGGTGTAATTTGCCGCTAAGCCAACGGTTGCAAAAAACATCAGCATAAAGACGTTTTGCAGTGGTAAATCAAAGGATACATCCACACCGTTTAAGTGCATCGTCGTGATTACGCAAGCGACCACTAGGCCACCAACAATTGGCTCTGGAATATTAAATTTTTTTAAGGTTGGTAACTTGGTATTGATGAACTGCCCTAAAAACAACACGCAAATTGCGACGAGGAACGACTCCTGTGGGCCGATAGATATTACCTGATTCATGAGACCTCTTTACTCTACTCTTTCTCATTCATTGAGCACGCGCTCAACGTGAGATAGGTGCCTAAGCCAGTCAGATTGCCTCTCGAAACTTTTGTTTTCTAGGCCTCTTTGACCATCAATTCTCATCAAGTAAGAAATAGGAAGACCTAAAATCATGCTAATTATCATTCAGTGAGAATATTCATTTAGAACAGGCGATAAGTTTATTGATGGGAAGAGAAAAACAACACTTCTCAACTTATGAGAAGCAATTAATTTCCATATAAAACAAAACCTCAAAACAACGACCACATAGGTGGATATTTAGAGCGAATGAGACAGGCGGATACACTAGGTTTTAAATTATTACTTTCTCTCTAACGCACTAGGTGTTATACATATATATAACACTATCTCAACCAAGAGATTCACTCATGACTAATTGGCATGATCGCCAACCGATATTTCGACAGTTGGCAGACCAGATCACGCAGCAAATACTGCAAGGTGTCTGGCAAGAAGGCGATGCTCTGCCCTCCGTCCGTAACATCTCTGCAGATATGAAAATTAACCACCTCACCGTTATGAAAGGCTATCAATTGCTTGTTGATGACGGGCTAGTGGAGAAAAAACGCGGTCAAGGTATGTTTGTCGCTTCAGGAGCAAAGCTCAAATTACTCGCAGACGAGAAGGCACGTTTTCTTCAGCAACAAATTCCGCAGATAGCCGACACAATACAGCGTCTGGATATGTCACTCGACGAATTCATTCAACAACTAAAACCACACTTGAAAGGTGACCAATGAGCGCATTAGTCAGTGTAAACAACGTCTCCAAGCAATATCAGCAACAAGGAGAAGCACTGCATGAAGTGAGTCTCGACCTACATGCAGGACAAGTACTTGGCTTACTCGGCCATAATGGCGCAGGTAAATCAACGCTTATTAATGCCCTACTCGGTGCACATGAATATCAGGGCACTATTCGTATCAACGGATTTGAACCCATTATGCAACGCGACAAGATAATGCAGAGCTTATCCTACATCTCGGATGTCAACGTTCTGCCAGATTGGATGACCGTTGCTCAACTGCTTAACTATACCGAGGGCGTGCACCCAGGGTTCAATCGCGCCCAAGCAGATACGCTACTTCGTCAAACGGACATCAAACCTCGTGCGCGCATCAAATCTTTATCCAAAGGGATGAAGGTGCAATTACACCTCGCGATTGTGATCGCGACCAACACCCAAATCCTCATATTGGATGAACCGACACTCGGGTTAGATCTCGTTTATCGTGATACGTTTTATCGTCACTTGTTGGAATGGTTTCACGACGGCGAACGCGTGTTGATCATCGCCAGTCATGAAGTATCAGAGATTGAGCACTTACTGACTGATGTGCTGATTCTCAAGCATGGCCGCCCTGTACTACAAACCTCGATGGACAGTATTAGTGAAGACTACTTCATCCTTGAGGCCAGCGACGAATACCGCACACAAATTGAAGCGATGAACCCACTCTCGTCACAAAAAGGCCTCGGTTCAACGAAATGGTTACTCAAAGCCCAGTATGCCCAACAAGCAGAAACAATGGGCTCCATCCATGGGGTGAAGTTAGCGGATCTATTTTTAGCATTGCAGAAGGAGGCAGCGTAATGCGTTCAGTTGTCGCGATGTTGCAAAAAGAGTGGTTAGAGAACCCTCTTGTTTTACGTATTCCACTGTTTGTGTTGGCGTGTGGAGTTATTCTCTTTGTGAGTTTAATGAGTAACGACACTCTACAACACAATATGTTTTTCCAAATGAGCTTTGGTGGCGATGTCAGTGACATTCACAGAGAGCTTGGTGATGACGTCAATATGTTGATTTCCGGAGGAGCAGGACTGCTGTCTATCTTGTTAGCCGTTCAGTACTTCCCAAGAACGCTACGCAAAGAACGGGCGGAAGGCAGCATTATGTTTTGGCGCAGTATGCCTGTCAGTGACATAAAAACCCATTTAGTGAAGCTAGGATTTGGCTTATTGGTGATTCCGCTCGTCTGCTCGGTGCTCGTACTCGCTGCAAATTTAATGTTGTGGTTGCTGAACATCTCTACTGATCACCAATTGGCTTTATTGTACCGCCAAGCCTCGTTAGGTTACGTGCTGCTGCATTGGGGAGAGTTTTTAATCAGAATGTTTTTCGCCGGTATTCTGCTGTTACCGCTGGCATTAACTGCGATGGCTATTTCACAAAAAGTGAACTCACCACTGGTCATTTTGTTTATCGCCATTTATGCGCTGCGTTGGATGCCTATCGCACTTTTTGGTTTCTACGGGCTAGATCAGTTTTTCTCCGAAGTGCTTTACCTTCCGCTGCACGCCATTATTACACCAAACCCATTCAATGCCATTCCTCAAGCGGGTTGGTTAAACGTCGGCATTTACGCCTTCATTGGTATTCTTGGTTGGACAGCTAGCCTCAAGTTCAGCCGAACTATCCAATAATGCTTCGTCCGATAAACGACCAAACCAAGTCATAAAAAAACGGTCACAACCAGTGTTGTGACCGTTTTATTTCGCCTCTAGGAGCTCATCCACTTAACTTTAACCAAGGAATGAAATGTAGCCTTGCAAGATAATTAAGTTGACGATGTCGATAAAGAAAGCGCCCACAATTGGCACCACCATAAATGCTTGTGGCGACGGGCCAAATCGGTTAACGATTGAACCCATGTTCATTACGGCTGTTGGGGTTGCACCCAAGCCAAAACCGCAGTGCCCCCCTGCAATAACCGCAGCATCGTAGTTGCTTCCCATCACTTTGAACGTAACATAGTACGTAAAGATAGCTAAGACGACAGACTGCACAGCTAAAATAACCAAGAATGGAATCGCTAGATCAAAGATATTCCATAACTTCAAGCTCATCAGAGCCATCGCTAGGAATAGAGATAGCGATACCGTACCTAACATATCGACCGTTTCGGCATCTAACTTACGAATTTTGGTCACTTCCAAGAAATTCGTAATGATCACACCAATGAATAGCGCATATACGAAGTCTGGAATCATCAGCCATGAGATTTCATACGTGCTTACCCATTGCTCGACATACTTGGCCCCAGTAACACAAATCAGTAGGAAGAAGAGTTTCTCCACCACTTTTTTCGCCGTTACTTTATCTTCTTCGTATTCATTGTAAGTCACCAACTCCGGGAATTTCTCGTGAGTTTTGGCATCTCGACCACCACGACCATACTCAGACTCTATGCTGTTCTTTTCCACCAGACGCTGCGCTACAGGGCTACCAATGATACCGCCGATGATCAAACCAAAAGTCGCTGATGCCATTGCAATTTCTAAGACGTTATCCAATCCATACACGTCTTGAAAGGTTTGTGACCACGCAGCACCTGTACCATGACCACCTGACAGAGTAATCGAGCCAGCAATTAACCCCATCAAAGGATCTAAACCGAGCGCCGCCGCAAGTGAAACGCCAACGCCGTTTTGTATGATGATGTAAAACGATGCGACAGCTAAGAAGATAAAAACCTTCGCACCTCCTTTCATCAACTGAGTGTAATTTGCGGCCAAACCAACTGTCGCAAAAAACATTAACATAAACGTATTTTGTAATGGCAAGTCGAACTCTAAGTCGATGCCGTTGAAATGAAGAGCAGTAATCATGCAGGCCACAATAAGACCACCTACAATCGGCTCAGGTATGTTGAATTTCTTTAAAATCGGTAGCTTAGCATTAATAAAATGCCCCAGGAAAAGCACACTGATTGCGACCAAGAAGGACTCCAGTGCACCTACAGATATTAAATGATTCATATCGCCTCTTATTATTGTTCTCTTCATTCTCCGTAATGAATGAGTGTTAGTTTAACCTTCGTTCAATAGCAAATTTTCTCGCTTTATTGTTTCGAAAATACTCAAAAAGTTGGTGTAGATGCGCCTTAGGCTAGTTTAAGGGGCGCTCCTTAAGCGATGTGTCAGTTTTTACGCTGTTAGCAAGCCCTTAAATGTGAAAGGAGCTGATACAGCTCCTTCAAATGGCCCCTCGCAATACCTGTGCGTTATCGCTTGGGGTGTCGTGTTGTGAGTAAATTCTGGGTGACACTTTCTGAACCACTTCGGGCTCCCTTACTTAAACAGAATGTGTCAATTACTATCAAACAAAGTTCCTTCCCGTTGTAACCGCTAAACGCCGAGAGCGCGTTCAAAACAATTGGGTTTGCCTGTTCCTGTCGTAGCTTTTCAACTCTGGCTCATGGTGTATAAACGAGCCGAATCCAAGGAAACTCTCAGGCTGCAACAAACGTTTTCGTCACAACGGAGCAGGATTATAACATATCGCTGATAATTTTCTTCAATTCAGTGACATTCACCAACCCCATGGTTAAACCTTGCAATGATTAACTGCCTATTATCATTTTCACAGATAAAGATCGAAGCACAGTTACTCAGTAAGCTTCTTAGAAAACGATGCATAGCTAATAACTTCACCGCCGTTCTTATCCAAGAGGTCTTGATAAACGCCCTAGAGAACCAAGCAGCCGAAATATGCGATGTTATCATGATTGCTTTTCGAGACCGACGTCCCGACTTTGGCTAATGAGTACAACCCCAACTATGCATCAGGCAAAAACATGTATAATTTTTTATACAAGTTATTCAATAACAAGAGTCCCACATGAACATTCATTCGCTTTGCGCTGCGCTATTACTCAGCGTCGTCTCATCAGCTACAGCAGCTGAAAACATTCGTATTCAATATTCTCCCGTAGAGACAACTCATGAAAAAATCGCCCAACAATCGATTCAAAGCAGCGATGTAAACACCATCTTTGCTGAGCTATCTCAGGCCTACTTTCCATTTGATAAAGCTCTCACGCTGGTTTACGGCGGAGAAGATGGTCCAATGTATGACCCTGATACACACACAATATACGTTCCTTACACTTTTTATTTGGAGTCGCTCAATTACTTCTCCAATAATCAGTATGAAGAACGCTTCGGAAAATCCCCAAAAACAGGGGCGCTAGATACGTTATTGCACACTTTACTTCATGAAGCTGGACATGCTTACATCGAAGATCAAAGCATCCCTGTTCTCGGAAAAGAAGAAGATGCGGTCGATAATTTTGCCACTATTTTAATGATTGACTTCCTAGAAGATGGCGCAGATATGGCCATTAGCGCCGCCGACATGTTCGCATTCGAATCCGACGACAGACCGGACTACTACGATTTTGGCGAGTACATTGACGAACACAGCTTTGATTTGCAGCGTTACTTTTCAACGTTATGTTTGGTGTACGGTAGTGATCCTGAGCAATACAAAGCCTTACTCGATGAAGTAGAAAAAGACTACCTGCGTGATCGCAAAGAGTTCTGCCAATTCAATTACGGCAACATTCGCGACAATTGGCTGCATTACTTGCAAAACAATGAACCAAAAGAAAATTCGCCACGTAAAAGCGATTAGAAAACCTCAAACAAGAAAACCGCAATGACAAAACTCACCATATTTTATGACGGAACCTGCCCGCTTTGTGCCAAAGAGATGAAGGCGCTAAAACAACGCGATGCCAAGCAGCAAATCAAAACCGTCGATATCTATAGTGATGCATTCGCAGATTATCCTCAGATCGATCCGGAGCAAGCCAACACCATTTTGCACGCCCTCAACGAAAAGGGGGAACTTCTGCTGGGGTTGGACGTGACTCATCGTGCGTGGCAATTAGTTGGTCGCGGTTGGCTCTACGCTCCACTACGTTGGCGACTCGTTAAACCTGTTGCTGACTGGCTTTACCTCAAATTCGCAAAGAATAGGTATCGCGTCTCATATTGGTTAACAGGGACTTCTCGTTGCAATAGTGGGTCGTGTTCACGTTAATTGTGATCCTGCTTAAAAATGCTACGACCTTAGTCTAAATTTATAAACTTCCAGTACTTCTGATTGATTAACTCGGTTAATCTCTAAGCATTACAACAATAAGTATTAATAATTTTATCAGGCAAGCTTATTCAGCTTGTCACTTGTAACGCTGCGCCGAGAGAAGGACGTCTCTATGAATCTGACGATCAGAAAACGACTATATATCCTTTCAATAATTCCAATTCTAACTATGGCAATAGGCATGATGTGGTTCACCTACGCACAAACCACAGCCTACAACGAGCACGAGATTGAGCAAACTCGAAGTCGAATGATGGAGATGAAAAAAGCCGAACTCAAAAGTTACGTACAAATGGCGCGTTCCGCTGTCGAGCCGCTACTCGCACAAAATGCCCCACTGGAAGAGGCTCTGCCTATCTTGAAACAACTAGAGTTTGGTCAATCCGGCTACATCTTTGGTTATGATTCAAAAGGCGTTCGCGTCGTGGTGGGTAAAAACACCAAAGGCATCGGGGAAAACTTCTATAACTTGCAGGACAAGAAAGGCAATTACCTGATTCAGGATTTGCTAAAAAATGCCAAAACTGGTGAGTTCACGACTTATTACTTCCCGAAACTCGGTCAGAGTGAAGCACTACCGAAACTCAGCTACTCAGTCTTTATTCCTGAATGGGATTTAATGTTGGGTACAGGCTTCTACACTGATGATATCGACGCCATTGTGGCAAACATGGAAGAAGCTGCGCATCAGGCCCTCAACACCACACTGACGGCTATTGCTCTGTTCTGTGTTTCGATTGCAGCGATCGTCGCGGTCTTCGCGGTGTTTGTTAACCGCAGTATCATGAAGCCTATTGAGCAGTTTGATGCCTCAATCCACTCTTTCGCGCAAGGCGATGCCGACTTAACCGCGCGCATGGAAGAATCAAGCGTGCCGGAGTTCACCCAACTTAGCCGTAACTTCAATATCTTCGTTGAAAGCCTGCAAGGCATCATTAAGAGCGTTAGCCACTTAGGACAAGAAGTGGTTTCAGAGACCAACGAGATGTCACAGCGTGCATCGCAAGTGGATGAATTAGCTTCTGGTCAACGTGAAGAGACCGAACAAGTCGCAGCGGCAATGACCGAGATGACAGCAACGGCGCACGAGATTTCAAACAACGCTAACCAAGCAGCGCAATCAGCCAGAGACGCCGATGAAAACTCACAACAAGCAAAACACATTGTTGATTCGGCAGCGAACTCTGTCGAAGCACTCGCGCTAGAGGTGTCGGAAGCCAGCACGGTGATTTCTCGTTTAGAGAGCGACGTAAAAAACATTTCTTCTTCTCTGGAAGTGATTCAGGATATAGCCGAGCAAACTAACCTATTGGCACTGAACGCAGCCATTGAAGCAGCCCGTGCAGGCGAACAAGGTCGCGGCTTCGCAGTCGTTGCCGATGAGGTTCGTAAACTGGCAAGTCGCACTCAAGACAGCACAGGCGAAATTCACCAAATGATTGAGCAATTGAAGTCTGGCTCGGATGCGGCAGTGAAAGCCATGGGCTCAAGCCAAGCGCGTGGTGAAGCAACGGTTGAGGAAGCACGAGCTGCCTCTGCCGCACTGCAAGAAATCCAAGCCGCAATTGCTAACATCATGGACATGAACACCCTGATCGCAACGGCAACCGAAGAGCAAAGCCAAGTTGGGCAAGAGATTTCACAACGTATTGAAGTGATCTCTCAACAAAGCAGCCAATCGGCGCAACTTGCGAATCAAAACCGCGCAGGTAGTGGCAACCTAAACCACAAAGCTAACGAGCTATACGACTTGGTCGGTCGCTTTACGGTTTAACGCTTTCCTCACCCATTCACTATGCAAACAGCGACACCAAACGTCGCTGTTTTATTTCTGCTATCCTCATACGACTTAGCTATAATGCCGCCAACTAAGCACCCACAAGGGCAAAACCAGATGATTACCATGACCACCAATTTCGGTGACATCGAGATTGAACTGAACCTAGAACGAGCACCAGTTAGCTCAAAGAACTTCAAAAAATACTGTGAAGATGGCTTTTACGACGGCACCATTTTCCACCGCGTTATCGACGGCTTTATGATCCAAGGTGGCGGTCATACCGAAGACATGGCAGAAAAGCCAACACGCGCCCCAATCGCAAACGAAGCAAACCGTGGTCTAAAGAACCTTGTTGGCACTATCGCGATGGCGCGTACCGATGCACCGCACTCTGCAACGGCACAGTTCTTCATTAACCTGGAAGACAACGATTTCCTAGACCACACCGCAACCACTAACCTAGGCTGGGGTTACGCGGTATTTGGTAAAGTGACCGCGGGTATGGATGTCGTAAACCGCATCGCGAAAGTAAAAACGACCTCTAAGCTTGGTCACGATGATGTACCATGCGATCCAATCATTATTGAGAAAGTGACAGTCAGCGAATAAGCCCATTCGCCTCTTGGTAGAAATCGTCGCTACAAAACGAAAAAAGCGCCTAATGTCTTATGACTTAAGCGCTTTTTGTTTTTGTTGCTGAAACAAATGAGCAGCGAGTTTACAGTGTAAAGAGTGAGCAGTTCTAGCAATTACATCCCTTTGAACAAACTTTGAGATGCACGGCTCACAGGGAGCTTAGTTTCTCCAACGTGCACAAACATTCTGCCAGCAAAGTCTTTGTTTACTTTGCTAATTTTGCACACTTGCACCACGCTTGAACGGTGCACTTGCCAGAACTGTTCTGGGTTAAGCTGCCCTATCAACTCTTTCAACGATGTGCGAATCAAATACTCCTGCACTTTGCCCAGTCCTTGTTGAGCATACACAGAAACGTATTTTTCTTCCGCTTTGAAATACAACACATCAGACGTGGCAATCAGATGAATATCTTCCCCTTGCGTCGCTTTGATCCACTGAAGATATTGCGGCGTTTGTGGCGCGGATAATTGTTGTAACTGTTCTAACAGGCTGCTCATCTGCACATTGCTGCTTTCTTGCTCTCGCTTAGCAAGGCGTGCTTTCACTCTTTCACACGTCGTCAGAAGGCGCTCATCCGAGATAGGCTTGAGCAAATAATCGGCGGCATTTTGCTCAAAAGCTTTGATGGCGTAATCATCGTACGCGGTGACAAACACAATCAAAGGTGGATTGGCGAGTTGATTGAGTTTTTGCGCTAAGGTCATACCATCCAAAACTGGCATACGAATATCAAGAAACGCAATGTCAGGTTGGTTTTGCTCAATGGCTTGCAACGCTTGTTCACCATCGGCGACTTTGGCTATCACCTCTAGCTCTGGCCACACTTCAGCTAGGCTTTTATCAAGATGACGCCTCAATAGCGGTTCATCATCAGCAATAATGGCAGTAAACCCTGTATTCATTCCTTTCTTCCTTGGTTACGATTCCATTGGCCAACTCAGGCGAACACAAACGCCACCCTGAGCAGACTCACTGATAGAAACCTCTCCTTGACCTGCGAACAAAGCTTCAACTCGCTGCTTGAGATTACTTAGACCCACGCCAGAACCCATGTGCCCACTAACGTGATTCAAGCCAACACCTGTGTCTCTGACTTCAATCTGCAAGTTCTGTTGTTCGCGCTTAATCTGCAAACTCACTTCGCCACCTTCACGCTTTGGCTCAATACCATGGATGATGGCGTTTTCGATTAAGGGTTGTAGCATCATCGGCGGTAACTCGGTTCTGCCTAGCCCCTCTTCCACCTCAATCTTGTAACTGAGTCGTTCACCCAAACGAGTTTGTTGAATACCCAAGTAAGCTTCAATTAACGCCGTTTCATTGTCTATGGTGGTGTGCTCTTCGCGTGAGCTTTTTAGCGTTGCACGCAACAGCGCGGTTAACTGCTCTAGCATCAGCTTGGCTTTATCGACATCTTGCGACATGAGTGCACTGATATTCGCCAAGGTATTGAATAAGAAATGCGGTTCAATCTGGCTTTGCATCTGCTTAAGCTGACTCAGCAACAGCGCACGGTCTTGCTCTGCTTTCTCGCGCTTGATGGCTTCCAACTCTCGTTGAGCGATCGCATGTTGCTCGCGTGAGTAGAAATAGAAAAAGCACATGGCGCTAAATAACAACCCCATGAGACCAACCGACAGCATACTTGAGATACCGAAGTATTCCCCAAGCCAAAGCTGGGCGTTCACCACACCAAACAATAGGCAAGCCGTCAGCGAGATAGCCACTTCCGCCATACGAGGAATGGTAGGAAACAGGCGGTCGACAAGCCATGAGAAGAAGATAGCCGAATAGCCAAATCCAAAGCTAACCACCACATGAATGTAAAATGGACCGCCCCAAACCGAGAGCGTCATTGCTGCGATAAAGAGACAAAATGCCGTGGTCACTAATAAGCTACGCGGCCATCCACTTTTCACCACTGATTTTGCTGAACACATTTAGAATTTCCCTTTGATGTTAAATACAATCATATGCTTATCATTGATTTGTGCGTAAGCAGATTGGTCGTCTCCGGTTAAAAAGCGTGCGGCAACTTCCACTTCTACATTTTGATCGCCGGTATCAATCCATTGGTAGTTAAGCCACTGCGTGACAATCACACCGTCATCTTGCGGCGACAGCATCACATCCAACGTAGGGGTTACATCACTTAACCAGCCCATATCCGCTTTGCCGTTCCATGCAGCCCATGCTTCCAAATCCCAACTCCAGTGCAGTATTAGGCTATGCTGAACGATATTGGCATGCTGAAACCCTTGGGCGTAGCTTGTCGCAAGTAGAGCGCTGCTAGCCAATAGAGAGTTGTTAGGATCAGGGATCTGAGAGAGTAATTCGCCGCGCTCTATTGCTTGTTGCCATTCGCTTTTCGACCATGCACGGCTGTCGTACCAATATTCGGCAATCACGTTGTGTCCAGCTTGGTTTGCCCAGTTCAATCCAATTAAGGCTTGGAATGCGCTGCCCTGCTCCTCAACCGAAACGGGTTGGTAAAGATCACCCTGCTGAAACTGATAGCCAACACTTTGCTTTTGCCACAGCATGGAACTGTGCATGGCGATGGATTCATCCCACACAGCAATGGCACTGGCTCCGAGTAAACCTCGGCGCACATCATCGTAATAACCAATAAGTTGATACTCGGTGTCACCCACCAGCGCATAATGACGAATACCAACACCTTGTTGCTCTGCGGCTTGATCAAGTGCACTTTGGCCTTGTTGCCCCCAGCTTGAATCCGTCGCAATCACCGTCCACTCGCCTGCCATATCGTAGTGTGAAAGTGAAAACACACCCGCGCCCTCTTCTGCGACTAAGCCAACAGGATTTTGTCGATAAGGCTTAAACAGATCCAAAGGTCGGTAGCCATAACCCACTCCCCAATCCACGCGCAACTTACCCAAACTCACATCAAGAGTGGTGTCACCGACTTGCCACTCTCCTAGCCAAGCAAGCTCTCGAATCAACAGTTGGTTATCAGCTTCACTCCACCAGTCACTCTCTCCTTGTTGGTTGAGGTACAACCCTTGGCTGTACAGAGCAAACAAGCCGCTGAAGTTCTGATAATTCACCTGCACATCCAACAGTGCATTAAGTGAATCACGAGAACTGCCCTGCGTCTGCATAAACACGCTATCACGCTGCTTGGCCCTTTCGTAACTGACAGCCCAATCCCACTCAAAACTCAGCTCATCATTGGCAAAAGCAGGGACTGCTGCGCCCACACACAATGAGGCTGCAATCAACAAACTGGTGCTTTTGTTAAGGTTAGGCTGGTGCGGTTTCATGTGACTTCCTTGCTCGTTTTCATGCTTCTATTTGCAAAGCTCAGACTAAAGCTGAGTCGTGTTGGCTTTCGGCAAATAGCTTGGGTTGTAAAACTTGTTATCCAGTTGCCAAGGCACGATTTCTTGATACTCGATAACGGTCTTTTTGCTCGGCTGAATGCTATCAAGCAAGGTCATCTCACTGACGTAGTCTTCGCCATTATCGCTTGCACGTCCGTATTGCGCTTGCTTGGCGAGTTTGCCAGAGCGCAAGTAGAGATCAGCTTTAATTGGAAACGCATCTTGCTCAGACAACCATAAGTCGATCTTCTGATAACTCGCCCCTTTGGTTTTCGCGGTTAAAGCAAGATGATAAGCTGCGACACTTTCCCCGTTCACCGAAACGGTTTCTGTCGCTTTCCATTCACCTTGATAATCTTGGCTCCACGTCAGGGTTGAGATGTCGCCGATAGACGCTTCCCCAAGCAACTTCTGCATTGGCGTAATGCGAATCGGGCGGCGGCTCTTTGGCATTTGCAGCCAGTAGTTATCGCCCATCATCAACATCTTTTGCCCTGCTTCAACCGCCGATTTGAATACCACCAGCGATTCACGATTTGGACGCGTGTACACGTGGTAAAGGCGAGTTTTATCTAATTCTTGGTCTTGATATAAGCGCACCAGTGACACCACTTTGGAGGAGTCATCTTGCAAGCGGTAGCTGTCGGCTTTTTCAATCAATTGCGCAACTTGCTGTGCATCTAGTGCTGTTTCATTCGCACTGACATTCATGCTTGCAACGCCAGTTACCGTTAGCAATGCAATTGGTAATAGTGATTTGAAATTAAACATAAATCAGTGCCTCCGTAATTGGCTTGTTCACCCCTTTGCGTGCCGAGAAAAACGCCGCAACCAAACAAATCATCAATACTGCGAGTCCAGCTATAGCCACCAGCTCCCAAGAGAAGTAAATCGTTAATGGGTAACCTTCTGTTCGTCCTGGCGGTGGCGGCATTTGCACATCCACGACCATCAGTAAGACGGTGACTAGCGCCGTAAACAAAGCACCGATTAAGCTGCCAATCACGGCAAGTAACCCTGCTTCGCGCAAGAACCCAGCAATAATTTCGCGAGGGTAGCTACCAAGTGCTGACAAGGTGCCAATTTCACGTGTGCGTTCCGTTACCGACATGGTCATGGTGTTGAACAGCGCGACAAAGACTACCAACGCCATTACTGCGCCCATGATACCGAAGATGCGGTCGTACAAATCTTTCACTTTGAGATAGAAGAACGCACGTTCTTGCCAAGGCGTAATCTCAATATCTTGATCACCAAAGTTCTGCTTTTGCTTACTCAGAACCGAAGCCACTTGTTGCTCGACTTGGCTCGTTAAACTGGTATCGAACAGGAAGACCGATAACGCACTGACTTTGTCTGAACCGAGCAGCGATTGCGCGCTGTTGATGTGCACGTAAAGCTGGCGTTTATCAAGCTCTGGCACGCCAGTTGAGTAGATGCCACGAACTTTGAAGTCATACGCGTTCAATGCACCGTCGGTTGTGGTCGCCAGCAAGGTAATCCAATCGCCAACGTGTACGCTTAAGTTGTTCGCCAAATCAACGCCAAGCATCACTTCCGGCTCTGCTGGGTCATAACGCGATGCATGAATGTTGGACAGCGTCTGCCCTTCACGCACGTCTAAAAACGGTCCTTTCATATCGAATTCGCGTTCGTTAACGCCAATACCGATAAAGATCGACGACTTGTTGCCGTTGGAAATCAAGCCACTGAACTCAACTCGAGGCTGCACACCTCGCACTTCATTCAACCCAATCAATTGCTTGGTGATGTCGTCGGCATGAGTTAAACCGTTACTCAGCGGCATCTCTTCTTCTTTGGCGAAATAACCCGGCGTGGTTAACGTCAGATGCCCCGTGTCACGTGCTGTCGACTCTTTCAAACTGTCGTAGGTGTACAGACCAAAACCGCCCGCACTGGTTAACGCAAACACGGCAATGGCAATGATCAACATCGACAACAAACTGCGACGGCGATTGCGTTGCAGGTTCAACCAAGCAAGGCGAACCGAAACGGGAATTAGCTTGCCCATGAAACCTCCTCCACACTTGCGTGCGTTTGAGTAATTTTGCCATCCACCAACTCAATGGTTCGATCGCAGCGAGATGCCATACGAGGGTCGTGTGTTGCGACGATAAAAGTGGTGCCAAGCTCGTGTCCGAGCCCTTTCATAATGTCGATGACCTTGTTGGCAGTTTGGCTATCAAGACTTGCGGTTGGCTCATCAGCGATCACCAACGCTGGTTTGTGCACTAACGCACGAGCAATTGCCACACGCTGCTGCTGACCGCCCGACAAGTTATCGGGCATGTGATGAATAAACTCACCCAAGCCAACGTGTTCTAGCATTTGTGTGGCGAGCTCGGTTTGTTCTGCTTTTGAAACGCCTTTGAGATGCAGCGGATACGCCACGTTCTCTAGCGCCGTCATCACGGGGACAAGATTGAATTTTTGGAACACAAAACCAAGCTTTTCTCGGCGTATTTTCGCCGCCTGCATTTGTCCGGTTGGGTATGGGCTGCCTGCAAATGTCACCTGACCTTGGTATTGAGTATCCAGCATGCCAAGCACGTTAAGTAAGGTGCTTTTGCCTGAGCCCGACGGTCCACACAATGCCACCATTTCGCCGGCAAATACTTCACCAGACACGTCTCGCAATGCACACACGGTTTGGCTGCCAAGGGCGTAATCGCGGCTAAGTTGATTAAAAACGATCATGACGCCTCCCTACTATTTCGCTAGCAGCGCTTTCGCGGTTTGCGTTTCTAAATTGCTGTCACCCAACTTCTCCATTTGCGCTAACCATGTTTTGGCTTGTTGGACATCTTCAGCGCGTAGTGCTGCTTCAATGGCGTAGCGATAAATCCACGAAGTAGCCGCGAAAGGTTGTTGGCTAAAACTCGGCTCATCGAGCAATGAAAGGTACAGCTCGTAGCCACGCTCAAAGTGATTGAACATGTCTGGCAGAGAGGTAAACGTAGTGGCTGCCATGGCAGTGGCTAATTGGTATTCCGGCAAGCCTTGTAAGCGCTGTTGCTCTTGCAGTGGAACTGGCTGATTCGCCATTAGATCCAAACCTTTTTGGATTGTGGCAAGACCGCGCTCGGTGAACTTCATCTTGTTCCAAGGCATAAACGCCTCACGACCTTGCAACGTCTCAGCACTGCCCAAGTAAACCAAGGTCACCGGCGTTGCGCCCTGCTCTTCGAGTTGTTTGGATAGTTCGCCATAAACAGTATCAACTAAGCCAGAGTCACCCTGCGCCGCTTGGTTGAATTGACTGAGTGTGCGCTCGCTTGGGTTAGCCAGAGCCAGATTGCTGCTAAGTGCAAATGCGGCGATAAACGTACTTGCCAGTTTAAGAGCTTTGATTGAGCGAGATTGAGAAACCATCATGTACTGTCCTTAGTTGAACGTGATTTGATGGTTTCAGATTAAGGGAGAAGGTCGCACGCTGCTTTTGCATGCGACCAATGGCAGTTATGCAGAGTGAATGGTATTGAGAGAGGATGAATGACATTCACTTAAACAGAAAATACAATTCCGCTCATTCGTAACTCTACATTTTTACGGCAGTCACAATAAAAACACTGGCTTAAAATCTGAGGCTAGTGTATTTATCCATCCGACAGCTACCCATAACAGACAGTGTCGCACTCTCCTTTCTTACACACCTTTGCATGGTGTCTGTTGTTTCCAAATCGAGATTCTTAGCATCGGAATAGTTTGAACTCTTCGAGTTTTAGTTGTTTTCGCACTCAAAATAGGTGCGTTATTAGGTCGTTGAAAATGAATAAGCGTTATTTCCCAAGAGTTGATTTGCCACTACTCATGGCGATCATTCCGATCATGCTGTTAAGTTCGCTCACTCTCTGGAGTGCCAGTAGCTTTAATAAGGCGATGCTCTTCAAACATTTGGCGCGCTGCGGACTGACATTAGTTTGTATCTTGGTCATGTCCTCGATTCCAGCGTCCAGCTATCAGCGCTCAGCTCCATATCTCTACATTATTGCGGTTGCGCTGCTACTTGCTGTCGCTTTATTTGGTTATAGCACCAATGGCTCTCAACGTTGGCTCGATATCGGCTTCTTCCGCTTTCAACCGTCTGAGCTAATCAAACTTTCCATTCCAATCATGATCGCCTGGATGCTGCATATTGAAGGAGGTCGACCAAACAGTCGGAAAATTGCGTTTTGCTTACTTATTACAATGATTCCTGCCGGGTTAATCGCGCTACAACCGGATTTAGACGGTGCAGTTTTTACCATCATTTATGCATTGTTCGTTTTGTTTTTGGCTGGCATGAGCTGGAAAATAATCTGCGGGTTTATTGCGAGCATTTTAACGTTAGCACCTATTTTATGGTTCTTCGTTATGGAAACCTATCAAAAGAGCCGTGTAACACAGTTCTTGCACCCTGAGTCCGATCCACTGGGGTCGGGCTACCAAATCATCCAATCTTTGATTGCGATTGGCTCAGGCGGTATGAAAGGCAAAGGTTGGATGAATGCAACGCAGGGAACACTTGGCTTTATTCCAGAAAGTCATACGGACTTTATTTTTTCGACCTATGCGGAAGAATGGGGCTTTGTTGGCAGTTTAGTCTTACTCGGATTGTACTTGTTTATTACTGCACGCGTTATGTTGCTTGCATGTCAGTCTGACCACTTTTTTAGTCGGCTGGTAAGTGGCGCATTAGCGATGAGCTTTTTTCTGTATGCTTTTATCAATACGGGCATGGTGAGTGGCTTGTTGCCAGTAATGGGTAGCCCACTTCCCTTCTTTAGCTATGGCGGCACGGCGATGCTAACTCAAGGTATCTGTTTTGGTGTAATCATGTCGCTGTGTTATTCCAAATATCGTAACGCATAGCTCTACTTGAGAAAAAGCGATCAAAAAAAGGCTTCCCTGAGGAAGCCTTTTTACAACGATATGAGCGAATTAATTACAGCTCTGCGTTGTGGTAAACCTGCTGAACATCATCACAGTCATCTAGAAGATCTAGGAATTTCTGGAACTTCTCAGCATCTTCACCCGATACAGGCGTATGAGTTTGAGGAACGAATGTGATTTCTTCAACATCGATCGTTAGATCTGGGAATGCACCGTTAAGCGCAGTTTTTGTTTTGAAGAATTCTGTGTGAGGTGCGAATACAGTGATAACACCGTCTTCTAGCTCAACGTCAGTAACGTCTACGTCTTCCATCATTAGCGTTTCTAGGATGATTTCATCATCGTCGCCTTTGAACTGGAATACCGCTTGGTGATCGAACATGTGAGAAACCGAGCCCTCAACACCAATTTTCGCACCGACTTTCACAAAGCATTGGCGTACATCTTGGAAAGTACGGTTGCCGTTGTCTGTTAGACAGTCAACGATAACGCTAGTACCGCCAGGGCCGAAGCCTTCGTAACGTGCTGGAGTGTAGTCTTCACCACCGCCACCGTTCGCTTTGTCGATCGCTTTATCGATAACGTGCGCAGGAACTTGGTCTTTTTTCGCTTTTGCGATCAGGTGTTTCAAAGACAAGTTCATGTCTGGATCACCACCACCGTTTTTCGCGCACATGTAAATTTCTTTACCGTATTTGGAATAAACTTTAATTTTCGCGCCTGCAGTTTTCGCCATAGAGGCTTTGCGCACTTCAAAACTTCTTCCCATCGGGATGTCTCTCTAAATTCAAATTTAATGCGAAGGATTTTAGCAAAAAGCGAAACCTTTTCAATTTCGCTTAGCAAAGGAATAGGGAGGTTACCTCATTCGTCGCATTGGATTGAACCATTGCCACGGTTCGCGTTAAGCGACACCCATTACTCGTTTGTACTTTTCGACCGATTGCTGGAAAAACGCCTTTTCATCAGCATCGTTAATCTTGGACAACTGTTCTTCTATTGCTTCAGGACCAGATTTGGCCTCTCTGAGCTTCCAAACCAAAAACGACGCCTGCTTATCCAGTTCGATTTTGTTTTTTTCGTCAGGCGGCAATAGGGATAGATTAAACGACATTCACAGCCTCAAGGTACTTTAAATACTAGCCGGGCACTATATCACACAGAGTTACAATTACAGAATAGAAACGCACTTAACTTGATCGATTTCAAGTTAACTATTTAGGCACAGCGCTGATTTTCAGTGCTTTTGGTAAATGCTGTTCGAATATTTGTTGTAATCGAGTCTTGGTAACGGGTTTAGCCACGAACTCGTTCATCCCGACATCGAAGCAATGTTGCTGATCCTCTTTAATGACATTGGCACTTAGCGCAATAATTGGAACGTGTTTCCCCCACTCTCCCATTTTTCGAATTCGCTCCGTAGCAATAAACCCATCCATCACAGGCATTTGGCAGTCCATAAAAATCAAATCGAAAGGCTGCTGATCACACAGCTGCAATGCTTCTTCGCCATGGTTGGCGACACTCACTCGCACACCCAGTTTTTCTAACATGATGCGAACTACCTTCTGATTGACGATGGTATCTTCAACAACCAATACCCAGGGTTTATCGTTATCTTGAGGGCTGATTTCGTTGTCTTCCGCTTTCGGGAAATCTAATACATTAAGTTGGTCGGTATAGGTCGATTGCGCATTTATTACAGCAACAGGAATCGAAAATTCAAAACAGCTTCCCAGCCCAAGCTCACTTGTTAGTTGTATTTCCCCTCCCATCAAGTTAACCAACTGTGCAGCTATCGCCAAACCAAGCCCTGTCCCACCATACTTTCTGGTGGTACTACCATCAGCTTGTTGGAAGCGTTCGAAGATTGCTTGTTGGTGCTCTTTCGCAATACCAATACCAGAATCCACAACTCGAAACCGGATATGAGCGGTCTCTCCATCAAGTCGAGATAACGCTACAAGAAGCTTCACATGGCCGCGCTCGGTAAATTTAATCGCGTTGCTCAACAAATTGTTCAGAACTTGTTTCAATCGTGTGGCATCACCTTGCACTTCCATTGGCAAGTGAGGATCAATATCGCTGAGCAGCTGTAAGTTTTTCTGCTTGGCTTTGACACTATGTAAACTGATGACATCGTCAAGTAGCTCCCGAAGATCATAGCTCGTGTATTCCAGCTCTACTTTACCAGCTTCAACTTTAGAGAAGTCCAAAATGTCGTCGATGATCGTCATTAGTGAGTGAGAAGAACTGTCAATGATCTCTACAAACTCTTTTTGCTGGGGATCGAGGTCGGTGTCATTGAGCAACGACGACACACCAATAATGCCATTCATCGGTGTGCGGATCTCATGACTCATAGTGGCGAGAAACTCACTTTTTTTACGATTAGCGACTTCTGCCCTATCGCGTTCAGCCTCTAACTCAGTCTGGTGCTCTTTCACTTTCTCAACACTTCGGTTGTATTTCTCTGCCAAAACACTCACTTCATCAAAGCACCATCGTTTAGGGAGAGTCACTTTACTCGGCACTGTACCGCCACGAAAATCGCTCACCGCACCAGACAGCAATTGTAACGGATTGACCAACAAGCGAAACGCCACCCAAAGAACACCAATGATGAGGACAAGAATTTTGATCGCTTCTGTCGTAATTAGAAAAAAGAACTGCTGCCAAAGATCTTCATATATCGCGCTAAGATCCGATTGAACCGTTAATATCGCGAGATCATACGTTTTATCGCCGACCCGATACTGCATCGGCCAGCTTCTCTCGACAATATCCTCAGAAAGCGCCGAACCTAATTCAATGATAACTTCGTCTTCACTAGCAATACGTAAGTAGTCCACCGAGGGCATACGCATTGCACCTTGAGCTTGTGTCAGCAACAGCTCCCTATCCTCTACCCACAAACTCGCAGAAAAACTCGATAAATAGCTAGACTCAACCTGCTTTAATTCAACATCTAAATGGGCTAAATCTTCGTGAAAAACTCGATATAAGCTCACTGTAGAAATGATGACCGTAAAGATTAAACTCAACGTTAATACCGCCAACATAAGTTGGTTACCGATACTAAAACGACGTTGAGATCGCTCTTTTTCATCCATATGAAACCGCTCCGATAAACTTGCGCTACTCTAAATATAGCTACGCACAAATAATAATCGAGGATACGATGAAAAGACTTCTACTTAGATTGGCTTTTAGCTTAATTGTTGTAAGTTCTCATGTGACCGCAAATCAAGTGAACTATTACGTCATTGCTGAACAAGCTCGACCATTTCAAATTGAACAACAGGGACAAATGCACTCCGGAATTGTGACCGATATCGTCAGCGCTATCTTCGCGGAGTCGGATTACCAAGTGAATTATCATACTTATCCATTTAAACGTATGATTTCCATATTGGAAGAAGGCGCTGAGCCAAACTGGTTAACTTATGGCAGCCCGAACTGGGGCAAGGTGCAATCGGAAAATTTATCTGAGGAGCCCATTTACACTGTAAAACATGTACTGGTGTCGAGTAGCGAGAAGCCTTTAGAATTCAAAAATATGGATACGATGCATGGTCGTTCTATTGTATTACTGCTGGGGTTTGATTATCCAAATTTAACACCGTTCTTTGAAAATGGCAGTGTCAATGAAATGCGTGTGAAAGACTACAACGCCGCATACCGAGTGATAAGCCGAACCCCTGGAGATACAGCTTTTGTCGAGATGGAATCCCGAGTCCTTTACAACTTAAAGCGACTCAATTTGCCGTTAGAGAATTTTCAGATACAGCCTTTCAGCTCGGTTATTCCTGACTACTCAATCTACCTGGCTTTTTCACCTCAAATGCAACCAGAAACTCAAAATTACATCAATACACGACTCGTTGAATTAAAAGCCTCAGGGGAAATTGATGAAATCATTCAAAAGTATCAATGAATCAACTCATTAACAAAAACGCCAACGATGATACGTTGGCGTTTTTGTTTCTGGGAAATCTGTAGCACTTACTTAGTGTGGTTAACAAACTTAGGATCAAACATGTGCCCCAATTTACTCGCCTTGGTTTGCAGGTAATGTTGATTACTTGGGTTATTCCCTTCTTGTAATGGCACTCGTTCAATGACGTTAATATCAACCGCTTTTAAGGCGGCGAGCTTGCGTGGGTTATTCGTCATTAGACGCACAGCGTCAATCCCCAAATGCTCTAGCATTCCTTTACAGAACGCGTAATCACGCATATCAGCGGCAAAACCTAAACGCTCATTTGCTTCCACGGTATCTGCGCCATCATCTTGTAAGTGATAGGCACGAATTTTATTAATCAAGCCGATTCCACGCCCTTCTTGACGTAAATAAAGCAGCACGCCACATCCCTCTTTGACGATGTTTTGTAGCGCTCTATTAAGCTGAAAACCACAGTCACAACGCGTGCTAAATAGAGCATCTCCGGTAAGACACTCCGAATGCAACCGAATAAGTGGTGCTGCACTTTTTGTTGGCTCACCATAGACCAGAGCAAGATGCTCTTTATTTGTCGCGGCTTCAATAAAGCCGTACATCATAAATGTGCCCCACTGGGTGGGCAATTTGGCTTTATCGATAAACTTCACGAGATTGTAAGGCTCAACATGTCTCAGCTCTGCCCGCACATTCATCAGAATCTCTCCTAGATGATTTTCTCCTTTACCATCTCCCCCGTCTCCCCAAAAGGCATCTTTATGAGAATGCTCTGTTAGGCAAGCGTTACCCGTTCTCATTAATTGCTGCGCTAATGGTGGATTTTGTAGAAACTTTTCCCTAACGATGAAAGCCATAACAGCCAACTTTATATCGTCCCAATCGCTTCTGACAAAGTGTTCGTATTTACGGCTTAAAGCAAACGCTTCATCAGGGGTGCTTGCGTGCTGAATTTTACTTTGCAACTGAGCATCGAGAAACTTTTGGGCTTGGTAATAATGTTCACTGGTGGGCCAAGTTTGGGAGGATATATTGACTGGGGCATGGCAAAAATTTGAGAGAAAACCGTGGGGCTCATCGGGCTCATAAAAAAGGATTTGATCAACCATACTTGCGCTCCTTGCTTTGTGGTTGCGATAATCAACAAAAAGCATATCGCTACTGATATATCTAGTAACACAAGGTCAGATTGTCAAACTTCTTCGGGACGGGACGTGAGTGTGAAACTCGTGCTTTTGAGGCGCAAGACAGATAAATGGCGAGTTTGAATAAGAGAGTAAAAAAATAAAAAGGGCAGTCCGTCGACTACCCTATGGGTTGCTAAACCAACCTGAGGCGATCAGTGTATCAAGCCAAGCTCCCTTGCTTCTTCAATGGTCAACCCACTTTCACGGATCTCACGTAACGCTTCAATGCGTCTTCTGGCTTCTGCTGATTTCACTGTTTTCTCTGGCTTCACAACGGTTTCCTCATCAGGTAATTCCCATTTGTGAGCGATGTTGGTCATCTCGTCATGGTCGATAGAATTAATGGACATATTTCCTCCGAACACACCATGTTTTCGATGCGTAATCTATAGCAAAACCGGAACAAGGTGGTAAGAAAAACTGTAGGGAAATGTGACCCCTCCCGCCCTTTCGTTAACTCCTTAATAGATTCATCATTTAAGTTTTGCCAAGGGACAAATTTACGATTAAATTTGAGTAATTCCCCCTACGAAAAGTGTGCTGATCTAGCTCTCAATTCTGCTCTTCTTTAGTTTTATCAACGACGCATTACACCACTTCCTGTTTCACCTAACTTTCGAGTCACTTCACTGATTCATGGTTTGATACTTTCTAAAAACCGTCACACCTGATAATGATAATAATTATCTTTTAGATTGGTAAGGTGTTTATATGGATGGTATTAACTTAAGTCATGCATACCACAATGACCCGGTCATCCAGATCCGAGATTTGTGCGTCGATTACATCACTGATAATGGTGATTTTAATGCGGTAAAGTCCGTCAGCTTTGATATCGGCAAAGGCGAAGTATTTGGTCTTGCCGGTGAATCTGGATGTGGTAAAAGCACAATCGCATTCTCAATAAATCGTCTTCATAAGCCGCCAGCGTTCATTTCTGGCGGTAAAATATGGTTTGATGGCAAAGATATCCTTAGTATCTCAGACTCTGAACTGACCGCTCTAAGGTGGAGTGAAATCGCCATGGTGTTCCAGAGCGCGATGAACTCACTCAACCCTGTCTTAACGATACAAGAGCAATTTGCAGATGTGTTACGACATCATCAAGGCCTCACTAACGCTCAAGCAAAAGATAGAGCAGAAAAGTTGTTGGACTTGGTCAATATTCCTCGAGAACGCTTAGCAGAATATCCTCATCAATTTTCAGGAGGAATGCGTCAGCGGTTGGTGATAGCCATTGCTTTGTCTCTAAATCCAAAACTGATCATTATGGATGAACCCACAACAGCATTAGATGTAGTGGTACAGAGAGAAATTTTACAACAAATTTATCAGCTTAGAGATGAGTTCGGTTTTTCAGTCCTCTTTATCACTCATGACCTGGCACTCATGAGCCAACTATGTGATCGAATTGCAATCATGCGTCACGGAGAAATCGTCGAAGTCAATCGAGCATACGATATACGCAATCATCCTCAACACCCCTACACGCAAAAGCTATGGGCTTCTTTCCCAAACATCCATGACGTCCACAAACAACCAGAGTTACAAGGAGCGTAACCATGAGCCAGCCTATCATCCAAATGAAAAATGTGATTAAAGAATTCAAAGTGGGCGGTGGTTTAGCGAAAGAGGAAACCTTTCGTGCGCTTCAAGGAGTGACTTTTGATCTGTACGCAGGAAAAACCTTGGCTTTGGTTGGAGAGTCAGGCTGCGGTAAGAGTACTTGCGCTCGTTTAATAACCAAAGTCTACCCTGCAACGCAAGGCGAGATCCTTTTCAATGGCACTGACATAAATGAGATCACGTCACGATCGGCTCTACAAGAATATCGCAGTAAAGTACAAATGGTGTTTCAAGATCCGTTTGGCTCTCTCAATCCAACTCATACCATTCGCCATCACCTAACACGTCCTTTAAAAATTCATAAACAAGTCAAAAACGAGCGCGACATCCCAGCCCGCTTGGAAGAGCTCCTAAAGCTGGTGGAACTACCTGAAGAGACATTGAATAAGTTCCCTCACGAACTCAGTGGTGGGCAACGTCAGCGAGTAAACTTAGCAAGGGCTTTAGCGGTAGGTTCGCAAATCATTCTTGCGGATGAGCCTACGTCTATGCTGGATGTTTCTATTCGCTTGGGAGTGTTGAATTTAATGCAACGAATGAAGCAAGAGCTGGGAATTGGTTTTTTATACATCACTCATGATCTGGCGACTGCGCACTACATCGCGGAAGAAACCGCAGTAATGTACAAAGGGCAAATCGTTGAATGGGGCGACACTCATTCAATACTTAAGAATCCGCAGCATCCTTATACTAAGCTGTTGATTTCTGCCGTTCCTGATCCTGACTTACCTTTTGGTAACTTAGTGAAAAATGAGCCAAACTATTCGATAGATGCCGATGAAATTCGTCAACGTAGCAGCATAATTGTCGACGAATTTGATCAAATAGGGCCAAATCACTATGTAAAACAATGGACTGAGGCAGCGTAATGGATTTGAGTACTTGGCAAGATCAAATCGCCATGTGGTACGAACAGCGGAAACATGATCAAGTAGAAAAATTGGAAACGATCTTATATCAGGTGCCTGATGACGTGTTTGGACCCGAATTGAGTGATCTTCAAAGTAAAGCGATTGCTTGCTGGTTGGATGGATGTTTACGCGTGTTTCAACATGCAAGGTACCAAGACCCTCAGAAAGCATATCAAACCTTGCTTTATACGAGTGCAAAGCTTGAACAAGCAGCATGCCAAGTCTCGACTGATATTCTGATCAAAGATTGGTGTTTGAGACGACTTCAGCATCTCACCGTTGTGGCGTTAGAGTTTTGTAATCAGCAGTGTGATCAAAACAAGTGGCAGGAACAAGCCCATAGCTTAATCGAATCACATGTTGCGTTGATGCGTTCATTACACTGGAATGAATCCAAGAAGCATGATCAAGGTTTACCTCATTAGTCCGGAAAAATGATCAAGGCTTAATTAGCGGAATTTTAGGCAAAAAAAAGCGAGTTTCCTGAGGAGAAACTCGCGAAGTCTATTCAGAATGAATGTAACAATATGAGCCAATCTATTAATCATCAGAAAGGACAAAAGGTTGTCTATTCGGGATAAATAGTAGTATTAGGCTTGGCTTCTAATGTCAGTGGTTTGTTAGAGTTAAGTCTGTTTTTTATCATCGAAAGACATTGTTACATTTCAAACCGATACATCACACCTATAGCTTGATACACATCAAGCGACACTTTTAAATCGCCATTTCATCCAAGGCACGAAATACCATTTCATCCATGTGACCATCGAAGATTTGACGACAAACTTTCCGACGCACCGCTAACCCCGCAATCAAGCGCTCGATGGTAAGATGCTTAACATCGTTCTGGGTGTTAAACAGCTCGACGGTTTTACTTAATGTCTCATAAGGAATCGGCTCATCCCCTACCCTTAGCCAATCGAGCTTCTCTATGTAATCTGAGCACTCTTCTTTGATTGAGGCATACGAGTGCCCTGTCATCGCAGACAAAGCCGTTATACTGCGTTCTAGAGCCTCTGGTGAGGTATATTTAGATAGAGTAATGGTGATCTCATCAGCATTGATCTCTACCAAATGTTTTCTTTGCTTCACGCGTCGCCCTAAATTTCCTCTTGGAGACGGTGCTTTGCGTTGAATTGGCTCAAATTCGCCGTCTATGATGCCTGAGAGCTCCTCAAGCTGCTGTCGGGTTACCATCTCATTACGAAGCGGGTTTGGCAGCGTAGGCGCCATGTTGCGCTTGCCTGCGTTGGTTGTACGAGCACGTGAGTAACGCAGCACCTCTTCGACGTCACATTTGATGTCGATCTGGTAATCCATCACTTTATCATTCTCGATCATAGTTTCGATCGTTAAGTGATAGCCCCATAAGTTCACCACAAAAAGATCGTCTGTCCCTTTGCCGTCTGACAAGCGTTTCAGCTCACGGATCAGATCCATGGAGAACCGACGCCATTCAATGTTACGTGCAAGCTTCTGATTTAACTCACTCAGTAGCATGCAATCCGTGTGACGACGAACCATGCGACTACGGAAGAAAGAGTACAGTTGAAACACCAACGTATGTTGTTTCAAGATCTCTGGCGGAAACAAGAAGAAATAATCGCGCGTTAACAGCTCTTCATAAAACGAAGGTTCCCAAACTAAAATATATAAGTTTGGCTTGATACGAATTTCACCATCGCTTCCCTCCACAGGTGCCTCTTCAGAGGCTGTGATGGTTCGTGCAAGAAAACGAAAACGATCACTTTTGAAGCCCTCTGGCATGTTTTCACTTAGCCAACGTCCAGTAAGTTCATGGAGCTGAAAATCAGTGAACTCAATGCGATCAATGCTATCGCGAATGGAATCACGAGCTGGGCCACTGTCTTTTTTGCCTCTGAGCGACAAAATATCAGTGATGTATAGCGGCGTTTTGTTTGGTACGTGAGCCGCATCAAGCTGATACTGATCTTTGTGATGATCATGATATTGAACCGTTAACGTGAAGAGAGCGAACAGGGTCATGAGATCATCCACAGTCATGATATTTTTGGATGATCGCGTCTCGATAACGGCTTTTGTGCCAGAGATCGACACCATGGATTTCTGATAACTTTTTCGAGTTCTTGGTGGCGCAAGTGCTTGGTCAATGATCCCAGCCCAATTTGTTGGAGATACAACAAATTGATCGGCTTCATCTTTCATCGTGGGAGGTGTGTTTAACCCGTGCTCATTCAACAAACGTTTGTTTACTTGAGTCTGAGCCAATGCTTTCGAACGTTTTTGTTTCTCGTTCTGGCGAACTTTGTCGGTAACAAGACTTGTTGCTCCCAACACAGATATAAGCTGATTGGGATTCACAAATTTATGTAGCATCGTTTTACCAGCAAGTCCCTCTTCAAAACGCACTGGAGTTTGAGTAAATAAACCAATATTTACTGCCGCGCGCAAACGTTGTTGCAGGGCTGCGCGTGTGAGTTGCCCATCTGTTGCTTCCACAATCTCTGTGGTTGAAACCAAACCATCCTTGCTGCTGAAGCCTCGTAATGAGATCAGATTAAGCAACTCTAAGATGCTTTTGGTCACCCCTTTGAAATGTTGGTACTGCTCTACCCAATCCGCAGAGGATTCATGTACCGCAAAAAGATGGCCATCTTTGTGGCTTCTCGGTGCTTTAATCAGAATTTTTTCATCAGCCGTCATTTTAGATCCAGATCACACTAGCCGTAGTTGTGCTATGGTTCCGAAGAATAAAGAAAAACAGATCATAAATAAAGAAAAAAGATTGTTTTTTAAATAACTGATCTTTTTGATTAATCTGATCTTAATTGATTATATGATCTAATGATCTGGCTTGAAATTTCTCGCTAAGCTTTTGTTCTATAAGACTATTATTTCCATGTATTTCGGAACTATGATCATAAGAAGTCTGAAAGTATGATCAACAATAACCTGAAAGCATGATCATATTTATTCGTAAGCATGATCATTAAGGTTATGAAAAGATGATCAAAAGAGTCTTGAAACGATGATCATGATGTTTTTACAGGTTATCCACAGATGCAGTATTTAATAATGATCTTCACGATGATTATATTGTGCATTGGTGATGTTATTTATACTCGGATCGATGATCAAGAGCCAATATATCTATCGTTCTGGCGCCCATATTGATGAGATATCACTCATCTGATTAAAATACATTCAAGTCGCTCATATTTAGAAGTAAATCCTAGTCTCTGCTTATTTACAGGAAGCATGATCATGAGAGCGTGATTTATCATAGCAACTTGAGCAATTTCATTGTTCCGGCTTCTATACCGTCAATTTCTGCTCAATCCCCCATTCTGTCTGCACTCAACCGTAAATCAGAGAAGAAAACTCATGCTTCCGACAGATTCTAAGGCTTGATCATATTTCCGATTAATGGATCTTATTTTATTTGCGTGTTTACACCGTATTCTGCTCTATTTTTCCATGATCATGCTTTCGGATTTGTTTATTAACACGGAAGCATGATCATAAGTATACCTTGATCATACTTCCATAGATGTTTCGCTGGAACTGCCCTATTTTGCTCGGAGACATGATCAAGGTGTTCAGGTCTTTATTGTTCCGATATTACTTACTATCTTTCGTTTAAATTAGGTTGGTCTAACATAATCCGTAATTTAGCTTAAGATTATAATCGTTCCGGTATAAAATTGATTTACATTGTAAATGAGTGACGCTGTAACACTTTTTATTTTTAAGTTTAGGTGTCCACTTATGAGAAGATTATTTGATTAAAAATAGTTATCTTTTTGACCATAAATCATAAAAGCGTCGATTTGGGTGTTTTTTTATGTGATGGTTATTCAAAATGTTCGTGCACCTTTTTGTTGTTTTTGGTCTTTACTGCTGTACAATTGCAATTATAAATCCTTCCAACGGAATTTGGCATGAAAAGAGAAAAAACGATTGAAAACCTTCTTGAGTTAGCGGAGCTGACTCAGCAGGTTCAAGCTGACCGTATTGAAATTGTTTTAGAAGAGCGAAGCGATAACTACTTCCCACCAATGTCGAAAGCGATGATGGAAACCCGTTCTGGTCTAACTCGCCGTAAGCTCGACGACGCGATTGGTAAAATGGAAGCCGCTGGGCATCAATTTACCAAAAACAACGCGAATCATTATTCAATTACGTTAGAAGAAGCACACATGCTCATGGATGCGGCTGAAGTGCCTAAATTTCATGAGCGTAAAAAGAATTCAGGTAACAAACCTTGGATTATTAATGTGCAGAACCAAAAGGGCGGTACAGGTAAATCAATGACCGCGGTTCATTTAGCGGCATGTTTAGCGCTAAATTTGGATAAACGATACCGTATTTGTTTAATCGACTTAGACCCACAAGGCTCGCTACGTTTATTCCTCAACCCGCAAATCAGCATGGCAGAGCATGATAATATCTATTCTGCGGTAGACATTATGTTGGGTAACGTGCCAGATGGTGTGGAAATTGACAGTGAATTCTTACGTAAAAACGTATTGCTGCCAACGCAATATCCGAACTTAAAGTCGATTTCAGCGTTTCCAGAAGACGCGATGTTTAATGCGGAAGCATGGCAAACGCTATCTGAAGACCCATCACTCGATATCGTCCGTCTGCTGAAAGAGCAACTGATTGATAAAATTGCTGATGACTTCGATATCATTATGATTGATACCGGTCCACACGTTGACCCATTAGTATGGAATGCTATGTATGCATCAAATGCCTTGCTAATTCCTTGTGCGGCTAAGCGTCTGGACTGGGCTTCAACAGTAAACTTCTTCCAGCATTTGCCTACGGTATATGAAATGTTCCCGGAGGACTGGAATGGTCTTGAGTTTGTTCGCTTGATGCCAACCATGTTTGAGGACGACAATAAGAAGCAAGTTTCTGTTTTAACTGAAATGAACTATCTTCTAGGTGACCAAGTTATGATGGCTACTATTCCTCGTAGCCGTGCGTTTGAAACCTGTGCCGATACCTATAGCACAGTATTTGATCTGACAGTAAGCGATTTTGAAGGCGGTAAGAAGACACTAGCTACCGCGCAAGACGCTGTTCATAAAAGCGCACTGGAATTAGAGCGTGTGCTGCACTCTAATTGGCCGTCATTGAATCAGGGGTAATAAGTAAATGGCTTTGAAAACGTCTGAATTAAACGCGAAATTATTTGGCAAAACGAATAAGCGTCGTGTTGTGACTCCGCAAGAGGCGCAAACTGCGGCAAAAGAGAAAGCTCAAACGATTGAACTAGCAGTTGCAGGTGAAAATATTGTTCAGTTTGAACTTGTGCGTATTCCCGCAAATAAAGTTGCGACAGAAACAACAGTATTTGTTGATAACGCTCGTGAGCAATCGTTCTTAAACGAACATGCTTTATCTGATGTTTTAGCCACACTCAAAGAGCGTGGCCAACAATATCCAGCTGTGGGTCGTAGAACTGAAGATGGCAAGATCGAAGTTTTAGATGGTAGCCGTCGTCGCATGTCTTGTATCCTCGCTGAACAAGATTTTTTGGTTTATGTTGCTGACAACATCAATACTGACCATGCTAAGTTTTTGTCTGATGTGGCAAATGCTCACAAGCCGCTCTCTTTATACGAAAAAGGTAAAGAGATGCAAGCTAAGCTTGATAGTGGTGAAGCTGAGGATCAGAAAGCATTGGCAAAAATGTTCCAGTGCAGTGAAGCGTTGGTAAGTGGCGCTTTAAAAGCCGCAGCATTACCGTTAGAACTGCTTCAAGCGTATCCGAATGTTGGCGATCTCGGTCGTCCAACAATCGTGAAACTGCACAAACAGTTTTCAACGCTAACGCCAGAGCAACAGCAAGAGCTGTTAGATAAATGTCGCTCTAGCGAAGGGTTTTTATGGCAGCGAAGCACAGCTCAAGGCGTCGCTCGTCTGACAAAAGAAGTCACGGAAAGCATCGAAAATTGGATTACTGAACTTGCACCAGCAAAACCTGGTAAGAAGACGGAAAAAGTCGACTTAGTTAAAGGTCGAGCAAGCTATAGCCGAAAAGGTAGCAGCCTGGCGTTGAACTTGAAGAAAGTTGACGACAGCTTAATGGAAGAGATTCTTGCGTTTGTACAAACCAAACTGCAATAACAAATGATGATTGAATCAACCGCCTCCGGGCGGTTTTTTTATATCTCAGAAGCGTCAAATTAAAGATGTGATACCATTGCGTCAGTTCAACGTTGGATAGACAAAATGCAGACACAATCTGATTTCCTTTCATCACTTCAACATCAAGCTCACCAATCTTTCCAAAGGATTGGTGTTGTCATTCAAGGCGAGGCTTCTTGGCAAAATGCGTTAATGTCAGAGTTCCATAAAACGCAGCGCCATCAACGTTGGTTTTCTGTTGGTGATTTTGGTTTGAAAAACGTATCCAGTGTTTCGTCTAAACAAGGACACATGTTGCTAGGCAGAGAGTGTGACGTTCTATTGTTTGATGCTCGAAATGGCTTTGACGCCAATAGTTTTACCGCCGCGCTTGGCTCATTGGTTGGCGGCGGTTTTCTTATTGTCATTACTGAGTCGCGACAAAATGCGAATTTTGCTCAGCAATGGATGCACAAACAATGGGAGAAGCTCGTTGTTATTGAGCAAGACAAACCATTGCCAACGGCTCCAGACATCAAGCAAGCAGAAAAAGAAAGCCACTACACGGAACAAGAACATGCCATTTCTCTAATTGAAAAGGTGGTGACAGGACATCGAAAGCGACCGTTAGTTTTGACCGCTGATCGTGGACGTGGAAAAACAAGTGCCCTCGGAATTGCGTGTGCGAACTTATTACAGCAGAAGCCGCTTAGAATCTTAATTACGGCACCATCTATAAAAGCCGTTGAGCCTGTTTACCAACATGCTTTACGTTTACTCCCTAGCGCACAGCGTATTAAGAAGGACAGATTAGAATCAGGGCAGGGAGCCATTCAATTTATTGCTCCAGATGAACTATTATTGAGTCGACCTGAGTGTGATTTGTTATTTGTCGATGAAGCGGCTGCAATTCCAGTTCCTATGCTCAAAAGCATTACCGAACATTATCATCGACTCGTTTTTTCTACGACTGTTCATGGTTATGAAGGTTGTGGCCGGGGCTTTACGATTAAATTTGTTGATTGGCTTCAGAAACAGCGTTCGGTAATGAAAACATGGCACATGACACAGCCCATCCGCTGGAGCATGAATGATGCGCTTGAATCATGGCTCTATGACGCGTTTTTGTTGGATGCGGAGTTAACGCACCATCAACTTAAGCAGGTCGACTCAATTTCCCTTTCTAAAGCCGATAAGAACAATTTGATATCGCAGCCTAGTTTGCTGCGTGAGTGCTTCGCTCTTTTGGTGAATGCTCATTATCAGACCTCTCCGAATGATTTGATTCACCTTTTGCAAGACGACAACAGTCAGCTCTATTTTGCTAAGCAAGATAATGCGGTTGTGGGGGTGATATTAGCGGTCGAAGAGGGGGGCCTTGACGATGAATTGGTTGAAGAAATCCAGCTTGGTAAGCGTCGTCCTAAAGGACACTTAGCCCCAATTACGATTGCAAACCACCTAGGATTCCCGAATGTCGCGAATCTATCGACGCTGCGAGTCATGAGAATTGCGGTTCATCCAGCATTGCAAGGCAAAGGCATTGGTCAAAAAATTCTGCAGGAACTTGAGCAAATGGCTGCTAAACACATTGCCTACTTATCCACGAGTTTTGGTGCGACGGAAGAGCTGCTCTATTTCTGGCGACAATCGAACTTCCGTACAATTCGCTTAGGGTCAATGCGCGATGCTGCTAGCGGTTGTTATTCAGTCTTGATGGTCAAACCTTGTGATTCCCAACAGACGGTTTGGGTCGACCAATCTCAGGCGCTATTTGAAGAAATGTTGTCTAACAATGTGGCTGACGTCTATCCAAAATTAGAAGCCTCTATTTTTCGAGCTCTATTACCGCAACCTTTGGGAATGAGTCCACTTCATCCCGCTAAGTTATTACTAATTGAATGCTATGCTGATGGTGGTAACAGTTATGAGTCCGTGTCTGCTTGGCTTCAGCAGTGGTTACTTAACTTAGGTTTGAACTCCGCTTCCGACTTGATGATCAGTAAGCTTTTTCTTAACCGTAGTTGGACTGAATGTGCTCAGCAATTTGGTTTACCTGGAAGAAGGCAAGTTGAGCAGCAGTTAAGGGACGAAGTAAGACACATTTGGAGCGATTTACACTGTAAACAATAAAGGGAAATTTACACTGTAAATGAAATTATTGGGAGCTGATTTTACACTGTAAATCCAGCTCCTTTTTGTTTCAGCGTGTATTTTGATTGAGCTTTAGGTTAAATCGAGTTTTCTCTTAATATGCTGTTTAACAGTTATTGATGGATTACTTTCTTTAGTGACGTGAGCCCTATAATAAGAAATGCGAGGTTTGTTCAGAAAACGGATTTGGTTAGACTGAAAGTGTTGATGGGAAGCAAAGTGGTAAGGGTATGTGGAAGCTGTGTCTTGAGTTATCTGAAGATAAGACCAAGGTGATAGCCCGTCTTCCGGGGGAAGTGGATCTCGGTGGTGAGCTAAATCAAAATGAATTAAACGAGCAGCTCGTCGTAATGAACGCTGAAAAGATGTTTATTGTAGAGGGGGAAGTCGTGAGATTCATTAACTGCGCCAAAGAACGTAAAGCTGAAGCTTACGAAGGCATCGTCATTGCAGAAAAACGCAACGCGCAAGTTGAGGTTGAATTATCGAATAATGACATGCTCGCCAGTATGAACGTTGTCGGTGCGTACGGAGGCCGAGGTTTACGTGGCCCCGAGATTGTTCAAGCCCTTGCTCAAGCGCGAGTTTCGAAAGGCATCAACAAACTGGCTTTGAAGAAAGTGTTGGTTGTCAGCACTCAGCTCAAACCCGGCGAAACTTTTTCTCAACCTGTAGCGGTTGGTAAGCAACCTATCAAAGGCAAAGACGCTCTTTTTACTCCTCTTGTTAAAGACATCACCAAACGCATCCTCAAACCCAAAGACGGCCAATCTGCTAGTGACAAAATTGATTTACGTAATCTCGGTGAAACTATCGCGGTTGGCGTAGGCGATGAGGTGATGCGCCGCACGCCTGCGACCAAAGGCACGCCTGGTTTTACTGTTCAAGGGCGAGTGATTCCTCCACAAGCCGGAAAAGACAGCCCAATGAAGCCGGGCAAAGGCACTGAGATAAGCAAGCAAGACCCAAACCTATTGATTGCATCGGTATCCGGTACGCCTCTGATTAAAGACAAAACCATCGAAGTTGATAACGCACTCTGCCTCAATAGCGTTGGCGTGAATACAGGCCACGTGAAATTCAAAGGGAATGTGATTATCGGTGGCAACATTGAATCTGGCATGATTGTTAAAGCGACGGGCTCTATTACTGTAGGCGGCTTCATTGAATCGGCTGACGTACAAGCGCAAGACGACATCCAAGTTGGTAAAGGGATCATTGGCCACACCGTGAGTGATGGCCAGCCAAAGAGTTGTCACGTCAAAGCCAAAGGTTCGATTCGTGCCAGCTACGCCCAATATTGTGATTTGCAAGCCGGCGAAGATATTGAGTTGGCGGTGCACAGCATGAATAACGATATTGTTTGTGGGCGCAATCTGACGGTGCTAGACGCGAACGGTAGGAACGGCACGCTCAGCGGCGGAGATGCAAAAGTCGGTGGCAAAGTGGTGTGCTTACAATTGGGCGTAGAAGGCGACACCGCCACTAAGGTAGAAGCGTTCGCACGCTATTCTGCATTTAAGGAACGATTAGCAGAGCTTAAAGAACAATACAAACGCGCTCAAGAAGGCACGATGGATGTGATTCGTAAAGAGCTCGAATTTAAGAAACGTCCTAAAGCCGAACGTACCGACGAAGAACAAGCTCAGATTGATGTGATGAAAACACAAAACAACGAGCAGCTTGAAGCGATAAAGCAAAAGCTAGAACAAACGGAACACGACTTTGAAGTCGCGTTAGAAAAAAATATTGTCGAAGCCAAAGAGCGTGTCTTCACACGCGTGACGGTGCAGTTTGGCGACGAGCAAGTAACGACAAAGCGCACTCATGGCGGTTGTTCGTTCCGTTTCAATCAATACGAAATTAAAGTCTCGGCGAACTTGGAAGAAGAGGACGTCGCTGCGGTTTAAGCTTTCTTACTCACTGAGCCCACACGTCGCAACAAGATGTGTGGGCTTTTTTTATCTACAAATCGACAATGTGCTCTTGATAGTAGTCCGCAAGCGCACCGACTTGGCTGCTACACATTACTTTCATTGCTTGTTTAATGTGTTCTATTGGCCAGTTCCACCATTGGATATTGAGTAGAGTTTCAATCTCTTTATCGCTGAATCGTTGACGTACGACTTGGTTGTTTCCAACCACCACAGAATAAGGTTGCACGTCTTTCGTCACTACGGTGCGTGTTCCGATGACGGCTCCATCGCCGATGTTTACTCCGGGCATGATCATCGCCTCGCTGCCAATCCAAACATCGTTCCCCACCACCGTGTCTCCGGCACGCTCGAAACCGTCTTGTACGCCTTCTCCAAATTCTTCAGGAGAGAAGGGGAAGGTCGAAATCCAGTCAATGCGATGACCTTGGTTTCCTGCCATCATGAAGGTGGCTCCAGAAGCGATGGAACAAAACTTGCCAATGATTAATTTGTCGATGCTATTGGGTTCTCTACTTTGCCATTCTTGAAGTGTGACGGGGTCACCCAACAAGTAGCGTACTGCTTGCTCTTCGAAGCTTTTTTGATGATAGAAGCCCGAGTAATAGCTGTAATCGCCAACGATGATATTGGGATTAGTGATGTGATCTTTAATGACTTGACCTTTTAACCACGTGTCGAAAACACTCATAACTCATCCTTTCAAATTTAGGTTGTACAGAGTTTAGAGGCTTTCTATTATTTCCAGTAGTTTGATTTTAGAGATTCAGAATTACTGTATGGAAATAAAATGGCTCAGCTACGTACCACTTTACGTCGCTTTGTGCGAGGAGCGAAGTATTGCTGGCGCAGCAAAGCGCCTGAATTGTTCGAATGCGCATGTAAGTCGGCAACTTAAACAGCTTGAAGACATGTTGTCGGTGCAGCTTATTCAGCGAACTACGCGCCAGTTTAATTTGACCTACGATGGTTTGCGGTTTTATCAGCAGGTAAAGAAACTGCTCGAAGGCGCTGAGCAGATCAATGAGCAAGTCATGGCAAACGAGATCGTATCGGGAAAATTGAGAATAGCGGCGTCCGCTTCTTTCGGAGCTGCGTTACTCAGCCAAACATTGATCGAGTTTCGATTGCAACATCCACAAGTGAGTGTTGAAGTGATCTTCACAGAGACACCTCTCGACTTGATTGAGGCTGGGTTTGATATCGCATTCTACTTTACCGATACTCCCCCAGAGGGATACGTCGGCCATCAGCTACGCACTTTACACTGTAAACCGATCGCTCATCGCTCGTATTTAGCTGATAAACCAAATGTAAGTACGCCAGAGGAGCTTGGTGACTTAGAGCACATCCTTTATAAAAGTCGTGACTTGGTGTTAGACAAGTGGACGTTTACGCATAAGCAAACTCAACAGCAGTGCAGCATTGAGTTAGAAAGTACGCTGAGTTTTAATCTTGTCCAGTCCATGTTGGATGCTACTTTGGCTGGCTGTGGTGTAGCCATGTTAGATGAATTTGCACTGGCTAAACTCGACCCTGCACAAAAAGAACAACTCGTGAGTTTGCTGCCAGAATGGCAAACGGATGCGATTTTGCCGCTTTATCTGCTTTACCCAAAACGTGAGCACTTACCAAGAAGAACGCGAGCGTTCATTGATCACTTTAGGAACATATATTCTGTCGGCGAATAGCGACAACAAACTTAGCAACAATTGAGGAAGCAAAGGAATGCGAAAACACTGTCACCAGCTTCCCTGATGCAGGCGTGTTTGTTAAAACAGGTAACGAAGAAAACATATTGCGAGGGTGAGCTTCTTCAAATCAGCATTAAAGGCAATAACTACTGACCGGACACAGAAGAAGCTCATGGATTCAGCTAACTTACATTAAGTATCGTGCTTACAGCTCGTAACGTAGACCTAAGTGGTAGTAGCTTTCGTCTGCGTGCGCACCGCCAAACGAGACTTCTTGTCCATTGCTGTAGCCACGCGAGCCGTTACGATCAACGTAGTTTGTGTAGATAGAAGAACGAGGCGTCAGTTTGTATTGCACTTCTAGCGTTGTATCTTTCAGCTCTAGCTCGTCACCATCACTGTTTTCTAAAGAACGATAACCAGCACGTAGTACCCATTTGTCATTTACACTGTAAACCGCCGTTAGTTCCATCACTTTGTCGGTACTGGTTTGTGAGTAATAGCCCTCTAGTTCATCTTCCGAGTACAACGCACCCAACATCAAATCACCTAGGTAGTAACGCGTACCTGCGCCCCAGAATGTGTAATCGGTGTCGTTGCTTTCACGTGCATCACCTTTATTCTTCTGCATCGCTATCACTGGTGCCAAGGTACCCAAATTCCCTATGTCTAGCGTATAACGCAGTGCAGCGTTGTAACCGTAGTCGAGCTCAGAAGTGTTGTTTCCTAAAATGTACGCGACAGAAAAATCGACATTACCTAGGCTGTTTTGGTATTGCAGCGTGCCATCTTGACGGAAAACTTGCGTTGCGGTTTTGTCGACTTTATTCGCTTGGCGCGCCATAGAAACATCGGAAGAGGCGAACACATCACCAATGTCGGTAAACATAATCAACCCAGATGCCACGCGACCACCAGCAATGCGACCATAATCTTTCGCATCAATACCCGCCCATACATAACGTGCGGTCAGAGACGGTTTGTCGTTTACTTGGTTTGCGTATTCAGCGGCACCCACTTGGTATTGCGCTTGGCCGATGATCGACGCGTACTCGTTGATGGTTTGTGAACCGTTTAAACCAATACGGCCATCAAACTCGCCATTTGCATCGCCGTGCTCATCATTTTTACTGGTGACATTGAAACCAAGACGAGAGTAAATATTTAAAACTGACCCATCTTCCGCTTGATACAGCTGCGCTGCCATTGCGTTTGATGCCATCAATGTAGGGAGAAGTAGAGTCAAAATGTGTTTTTTCATGATTAACGACCTTTCATTTCTATTGTTTTAGGTACAACAAAGCCCCTTCCGAGTAACGGAATAAGAAAAATTGTCGTGAAGTAGAGAGAGGGTGCGCCCTTGTTTGCCAAGGGCGCGAGCTAGTCCATTCCTATAGGGGAAGAATGATTTAGCTTAAATCGACGTCTTTGCAGCCAAAGAAGTAAGTCGCGAGGAAGCCGACGATGTAAGAGATAAGCAGGCCGGCAACAAACACCATCATGCCCGGGAAGATGCCATTTTCAGATGTCATGAGAGGAATCGCCACGATACCGGATGGGCCAAACACCGTATTAAGACCAACTGGTAAGCCAAGGTAAGAAACTAAACCGATAAAGAAGCCGCCCGCAGCACCACCAATACAAGCGGTAACGAATGGTTTTACGCGTGGTAATGTCACGCCGTAAATCAATGGTTCGCCAATGCCTAGAAGACCCGGAATAATAGCGCCTTTAACTTGAGTGCGCAGTAGAGCGTCTTTTTTTGCTTTGAAATACAGCGCCATTGACGCGCCAACCTGACCGCCACCAGCCATCGCCAGGATAGGAAACAGCGAGTTAAAACCCTGTGCTTCCATCAATGCGAAGTACACTGGAACAAAACCCTGGTGGATGCCAAACACCACAGAAATTAAGAACAAACCTGCCAAGATTGCAGCGCCTAATGGGTTATCGTTTAAGTTGAGGAACAACCAAGACATCCCTTTAAATAACTCGCCGCCGATCGGCATGATGATCAAGAAGGTTACCGCACCCATGATCAATAGAGTTATAACGGACGTTAAGATCATGTCCAGATCATCAGGCATGTATTGACGAACCTTACGCTCGACTTGCGCACCGATGATCGCTGCCAAAAGTACGCCGATAATGTTGCCGCGCGGATCAATCGCAAAGCCGAAAAACTCGTTCATGCCAGAGTAAATGCCGGATGTCGCCTCTGGGTTGTAACCCAGCACAAACAAAGAGGCGAGAATGGCACCATTAACACCAGAGCCGCCAAATGCTTGCTGCGCGTTGTAACCAATCAGAATACTTAGGAAAGCAAACAGACCCTTACCAAAGACTTTCATGTAGGCGATCAAATCCAACATAAACTGGCTTGGTGTCTGGTCGAGAACAAACATCTGTTCCAATAACGTCGCAAAACCTAGCAACAAACCAGCGGCAATAAAGCCTGGGATCAACGGCGTAAAGATAGTGGCAAACTTGCTTAAAAAACGCTGAACCGCACTGGTTTGCTTACTCTTCATCTGTTTTTTCTGCTCGGCTGCGACGGCAGAAAGATCTTGTTGCGGCATATCTGCTTCTTCACTGTCACCAGAGGTTAAGCTGTCGATCAATTGATTCATCATCTCAGCCGCTTGTTGAGCTTTTCCGGGACCGAGAATGATCTGAAACTGCTCATCGCTTTCCACCACACCCATTACGCCGGGAATTTGCTTGATAACTGATTGATCAGCCAAGCCATTGTTGGCGAGCGATAAACGCAAACGCGTCATACAGTTACCACATTTGCTTACGTTGCTACTGCCACCCACTGCGGACAGCAACTGCGATACTGTGTTTGAAGTTATTTTTGCCATAGGGTCTATCCTTCAGAACTCGGATTATTTAGTTATTATTTAGTGCTGCGCGAATAAAGCCGTTGTGCGCGGCGAGGCGTGATTTGGCTTGTTCGGCATCCAAATCGGCCAAAATCATTAAGATGGCGGTTTTGCAGTGGCGACCGCAGGCATTTAATGCTCGCTCTGCTTCTTCTTTTGATGCGTCGGTTGCTTCCACAACAATGTTGGTTTGGCGTTGTATGAGCTTGGCGTTAGTGGCTTCTACATCCACCATTAAGTTGCCAAATACCTTACCGCTACGAATCATTGCGCCTGTCGTGAGCATGTTTAGCACCAGTTTTTGTGCGGTGCCGGCTTTCATGCGAGAAGATCCAGTGACAACCTCTGCGCCAACTATCGGCAGAATCGCGATGTCGGCTGCTTCTGCCATGGCACATTCTGGATTACAGGCGATAGATGCGGTCGTGGCTCCGATGGATTTAGCGTAGTCCAAACCACCTAGTACATAAGGTGTACGGCCACTCGCTGCAATGCCTACAACCACGTCATGCTTGGTGAGGTGAAGTGCTTTTAAGTCGTCTTGACCCATTTTCGCGTTGTCTTCTGCGTTTTCTACCGCTTTTAAAATCGCTTGATGCCCACCAGCAATTAAGCCAATCACCATATCTGGATGCGTGCCGTAGGTAGGAGGACACTCGCTTGCATCAAGAATGCCTAAGCGACCTGACGTACCAGCTCCCATGTAAATTAAACGGCCACCATTTGCAAAAGCTTGGGTAATTGCGTCAACTGTCTCTGCAATTTGTGGTAGCACCGCTTTTACCGCGAGCGGGACTTTTTGATCCTCTTCATTAATGACTTGCAGCATCTCGATGGTCGAAAGCGTATCGATCTCGGCACTGGCTGGGTTACGGCTTTCTGTCACCAATCTGCTTAAATCAATTTTCATGTTTTGCACTCTTCGTAATGTTCAATCTGAGGGCGATTTTATGGAATAAAATATTCAGGTTTGGTGATAAAAATCACACTTGAGGTTATTCTTTATGCAGGAGAAATTTGGAATAATGAGAGAAAATATACGTCTATTACATCCAGGATTAACTGCCTTGGTTTGAATAATCAGGGGGTTAAATCAAACTCTTATTATTTTTGTTTTGGAATAATTTATTTAAAATTTTTGAGGTTTTTGTTGTGTCAGTTATCAATAAGATAGTCGCGAGGCGTACTCAGCTTTCGCAAAGTGGTCGTTTGGTCGGCGATTGGATTGTTGAAAACGCAGAAAAGGCAGCGCAGCTCACCAGCCAAGAACTTGCGGCGCAAGTAAAAGTGAGTCAATCGAGCATTGTAAAATTTACTCAGCGTATTGGCTTTAAAGGCTACAGCGAGTTTAAGTTAGCTCTGAATGAAGAGATTGGCCGTAAGCATGCGATGCAGTCGACACCGCTGCACAGTGATATTTTGGCTGACGACCCCATTGCGGTTATTTCACAGAAACTGGTGAAAGCGAAAACCGACGCTATGTTTCAAACTACCAATACGCTGTCTTACGAAGTGTGTCACCAAGCGGTGAAATGGTTGAGTGAAGCGCGTCGAGTGCAAGTGGTCGGGATTGGGGGCTCTGCACTGACCGCGAAGGATTTAAGCTTTAAACTGCTTAAACTTGGTATTACGGCGCTTTCTGAACAAGACAGCCACGTGCAGATTGCTGTTGCCCGCACGCTCTCTCCAGAAGATGTTCAGATCGCAATCTCGTTTTCGGGTGAGCGCAAAGAAATTCTCGTCGCGGCAGAAGCGGCAAAAGAGCAGGGCGCGAAGGTGATTGCGTTATCTGCGCCTGGAAGAAGTCGCTTGCGCGGTATTGCCGATATTACGTTTGATACGATTGCCAATGAAACGGAACATCGCAGCTCATCCATTGCTTCGCGTACCGCGCAAAACGTGATCACCGATTTGCTGTTTATCATCTTGGTTCAACAAAGAGACGACAGTGCCCGTCAGTTGATCAGCGATATCAGTACCGACATCAAACAGATCCTCACATGATCGCTTAACCAACAGCGGACTAAAGATCCGGATCGTGCCTCAGCAAAGCAATAAAAGCAGAGAGATGTTTTTCAATGGTGAGATCGGCAGAAATCGCGGGTAATTCCAACGTGATGCAAGGTAAATCACGTTCACTACACCAAGTGCCGAATGAGCCGGGTGTTTCGTAGTCGACATCGTCAACGATTGGCAGTTGGAACTGCTCGCCGAGCCATTTGGCAAGGTCGGAATGTTTGGGATCATCCACAAAAGCAAGCGGTTCATGAAACGACACCACAAACTTTGGCTTGCGCAGTTCAATCAAGTTAATTAATGCGCTAACTTCAGGCTCTAGTTGGTTTTTAGTGCCAGTTTTCACCTGTACGTCTCGAACGGGTGTGTGAGAGCTCCATCGATACACTGTGCCATGCTCAGTCCAATTTGGGGTTGGAAACGCGCGATTGAGATCCACTTGGTTTGCATTTGCGCGTGTGCCTAGTTGGTTGCCGTCAGGATTCATTGACAGAATCACATCATGTCGTAAGTTTTCTGCAGGCAAGCTTCTTAGCGCGCAGGACAAACCTGCAATCGAGGCCGTCTCGTCCCCGTGAGTGCCTGCCAAAATCAAACCTCGCGAAGCACTTTCGACTTGAGCCGGAAAATACAGTAATGGCGCACCAAGCACGGATTGACCGTATGATGTTGGCCGAATTAAAAATGCCGCTCTTTCCGTTCTTGGAATTAGACTCACCGTAATCTCCTGATTGATGAAGTAGTATCAATATCTAAGCTAATTACACCTAGCTAAACTGAACCGTTTAAACTCGTCAACGGTTGAAATGTTAATTGTGGCACTTGCTTCACAAGACGCGTTAGGAGAACGAAAAACGATATGGATTTTAAAAAACATTCAACGGCGTTGCTGATTTCCTCTTTATTCACCCCTTTTCTTGCTACATCAGTTGCTGCGGAGACCTTACCTAAAGGCATTCAACTTGCCGCAGAACAGCATTTAGTACGTGCGAATGACGCAGAGGCGGCGACGCTTGACCCAGCGAAAGCCGAAGGTCTGCCAGAAATGCATGTGATTCGTGACTTATTTGAAGGGCTTGTGATTCAAGATCGTGACGGAAACATTATTCCCGGTGTGGCAGAATCATGGGAAACCAACGACAACCAAACCTTTACTTTTCACTTGCGCAAAGACGCGAAATGGTCGAATGGCGAGCCTGTGACAGCGGATGATTTTGTCTATTCACTGCGCCGAGCGGTGGACCCGAAGACCGCTTCTCCAAATGTTTGGTATCTCAAACTCACCAAGATCAAAAACATCGCCGATGTAGCAGAGGGCAAAAAGCCTTTGGACGATCTCGGTATCAAGGCAGTGGATAAATACACCCTACGTTTTGAGTTGGACAGTCAAGTGCCGTACTTTGTTGCTATGACTGGGCACACGTCCATGATGCCAGTGCATCAAGCGACAGTGGAAAACCGCGACAAGCCGTGGAGCGATCCAGACCAATTTGTTAGCAACGGTGCATTCACATTGGATAAGTGGGTCGTGAATGAGCGCATTGAACTGGTTAAGAGTCCAAGTTACTGGGACAGCGCAGATACGCATCTAAACAGAGTGACTTACATTCCGTTTGAAAACCAAAACGCGTCTATCAATCGCTATGCGGCAGGAGAGCTGGATATCACGTCAGATGTGCCGACTCATATGGCGCAGAAGCTTAAACATGATTACAAGCAGGCTTACACGGTGGTGCCATTATTGTGTACGTATTACTACGCGTTCAATACCACTCGTCCGCCATTTGATGATGTGCGAGTGCGTCAAGCGGTGTCGTACTCCATCATGCGCGATGTGATTACGAATGGTGTCACGCAAGTGGGTAACCTTCCTGCTTATACTTTTGCGCATCAGTACACCGCAGGGTTTGATGCGACGCCGCCTGAATACAGTAAGTGGAGTCAGCAACAACGTGACGAGAAAGCGCGTCAGTTGTTAAAAGAAGCGGGTTACAGCCAAGACAAGCCGCTCGATTTTAAATTGCTGTACAACACCAGTGAGGCAAACAAATCGATCGCGGTTGCGATAGCGTCGATGCTACAAAAAAATCTCGGTGCACACGTGGAGTTAGAAAACCAAGAGTGGAAGTCATACTTAGTGGCGCGTAAACAAGGCAATTTCGATGTGATGCGCGCTTCCTGGTGTGGTGATTACAATGAAGCGTCTACTTTCCTGAGCTTACTTCGCTCAGGTTCTTCGGGTAACTTTGCACGTTACAGCAATGAAGCGTACGACAACGCGATGAACAGTGCATTGGCCGCAACCGATGAGAAAGCGCGCCAAGGTTTCTATGATCAAGCCGAGCAATTGTTGGCGGCGGATATGCCAATCGCACCGATTTACTACTACATGCAAGCGCGTTTGGTTCGTCCTACGGTTGGCGGTTTTGCCAAGAACAACGTAGAAGGTCGTATCTACTCGAAAGATCTCTACATCAAGAAGTAGCGCTCAAAACAAGCGATAAATATGAAGCCCCGAAGATGTATCTTACGGGGCTTCTTTTTATTGTTAGCGAGTGGAGAGCTTGTTCACGAGCATAGCGACTCGTTTGCCAAGATACTCCGCTGTTCCAACATCAGAAGTATGCAACTGACCACCTTCACCACCTTGTGCAACAATACCACCTTGTACACCATAACGATTCAGGTTTTGCTCACCAGAATTGCTGATCTTATCCAACCCGACCCACATCATGCCGTGTTGGTTAGCGAGCGTTTGTAGATATTGTAATGTGCAAGATTGGTCGCCATTCATTGCCCCACCACTGGTAAAGCCAGCCGCGATTTTGCTCGCCCATTTTTGGTAATACCAAGATTCACTGCTTGCATCTGCAAATGCTTTAAACTGCGCTGCTACACCGCCCATATAGGTCGGTGAGCCAAAGATAATCGCATCACACTCAGCAAGTTCATCCATTAGTTTAGGGTTCACAAAACGTCCCTCAATAATCTCACTGCCTTCAATTCGGTGAGAGAGGATTTCACATTCATCTTGCTGCTTAATGCCTTGTTGTTCAACGCCTGCGGCAATCGCGCGAGCAAGCTGACCAGTAACGTCGGTTTTAGAGAAATAAATAATCGCAATTTTGGACACAATGGTTCCTTTTTTCATTGTTGATTTTTAATCGTGCGACTAAGGCTAAAACCTCAAGCTAAGTTGAGGTCAACACTAAAACTTAAAAAGAAGTGTATTAAAAAAGCCGATGTAGATACATCGGCTTTTTAGTGGGTTATTTCTTTCTGCGAGTATAAATCCGAGATTTTACTTTACTTGGCTCTGGCTTGTTTTTCGCCAGCTTTAGCACTGCTTTTTGCAAAATCTGGTTGTTTGGGTAAGTGATTAAGTTTCCGTTGTCGTGCTTAATTAACACGTGAAACATACTGATTTCTTGAATCTCACCGCAGATGTCTTCATCTTTGTCTACGACTTTAATTCGGTCACCCACTCGGTACGGGAAGACAAAAAAGATCAAAAAGCTGGCAGTGATGTTGCTCAGAATTGACCACTGCGCAATAAACGCCACACCTAATACGGCAAAAATGGACGATAGGAACAAAGACACATCGCCATAGCCAATACCTGTGATAATGGCAAAAATAGAGGCGGTCAAAAATAGCAGCGCGACATTGAAACAGCGCTGAATAAAACTCAAACGAGCCTTTTTTACACCTTTCGTTGTTGCCAAATTTAGGATGGCTCTATTTACAATCCTCTTCAGGATGCGATACGCGATCAGGACAAAAATGCCCATCATTAGTTTGTAACCGAGGGAGCCCGTAGTGAAATACTGGCTCACTTGCTCTAATTGGATCCAATCATTCATTTCTTCATCTCGACGATATCTAGAAAGCGGCTTTTATAGCTGATTTTTTGCTGTAAGTAATCACAATTTTTCTTTACACCATTTGTCTCTGTGTTGAGGTTCCACAGAGTACTATATAAGTTAATCAAAGACTTAGTGAGTATTACGAACTCTTTGGCTTCATTACTTATATTCAATCAAAGCTGACGTGATTTTGAAGAGAGCAATCTTTGAGCTGTATCCCATATCCGACATTCTATGACGCTAGTTCCCTATAAACGAGCTGAATATGACTTTTGTCCTGATAACCTAAGGTGTATTAATTGAAATAGCTTTTAGGGCGTTGAAAAATGGAAGAAGATGAAAAGGCGATTATGATTTTATTCGTCATTGTTGGCCTTGTACTCGTTTGGGTCGCGCTTGAAGAACTTAATTATCTCGGGCTCCCAATAAAATAAGCCCCGTTAAACACAAGTTAAACGGGGCCCTTGTCTTTTATCAATGTGAATTCAGGCTAGCTAACCGCACGCACTTTGCCTTGTTTCAAATCGTTCAGCACTTGCGCTTTAGGACCATCTGCAATGATGCTGCCTTTTTCCATCACAATTACGCGATCAACGATGTCGAGCATAGACGTTTTATGCGTAATCAGAATCAGCGTTTCACTAGGTTTCAACTGTGCTAATTGATGCTTAATGTGCATCTCTGAGCGGTTATCCATCGCACTGGTTGGTTCATCCATGAGTAGAACAGGAGGACGACCCAAAAATGCACGAGCGATCGTGACTGCTTGACGTTGACCACCCGAAAGCATTGCACCACCTTCACCAACTTGGCGTTCTAAGCCCGCTGGGTCAGATTGCGTAAACGCAGTAACACCGGCACGATTCGCTGCGTCTAGTACGTCACGGTCATCGGTTAATGGGCGACCTAGCGTAATGTTGTCGCGGATAGAACCAAAGAACAGATTCGAATCTTGCGGCACACAACCAATATTACGGCGAATGTCGACATGATGCAGTTGTGCGATGTCGGTATCATCAATGCGAACATGACCTTCCGTCGGCTGATACAAGCCCATGATGAGACGTTCTAACGTGGTTTTACCCGAACCGATACGGCCTATGATCGCTACTTTTTCGCCTGGGTTAATGGTCAAGCTCAAATCTCGAATCGACGCCACCGGTGAATCTGGGTAGTGGAAGGTCACGCGTTCAAGTTCAATTTTGCCTTGTACTATCGGACGGTGAATGTAACGTTTACCTTCTTCTTGTTCATCCGGCATTTCCATGACTTGATTGATAATTGTCATAGAAGACTTCGCTTGGTTGTAGCGCGTAGAGAGTAAGGATAACTGAACCAAAGGACCAATCGCGCGGCCGCTAAGCATGGTTGCGGCAATCAAACCACCCATGGTTAAGTCGCCCTCTGCAATCAAGTAAACGCCTAGGATGATCATCCCTACGTTACTACTTTGCTGCACAAAACCTGCTGCGTTTTGAATGCTATCCGTAATTCGGCGGCTTTTTATATTCCAGTTCGCCATGTGCGCAACTGCCTCTTCCCAGCGGTATTGGAATTGGCTTTGCGCACTGAGCATTTTTACGGTTTCTAACCCAGCCAAGCTCTCTATCAAATTGGCATATTTTTGCGATGCTAGGCGTGAACCCTCCTCTATGGAGCGACGCAGCGGTCCTTGTATCAGTAGCGAATGAATAATCAAAATGACCACGCCCACCATCGGTACATACACAAGATCGCCAGCCATTAGCCATATAATCACTAAGAATAAAATGGCAAAAGGCAAATCAATGAGAGCACTGACGGTCGCTGAAGTAAAAAACTCTCGAATAGATTCGAATTCTTGTAAATGGCGAGCGAAGGCACCGACCGAAGGCGGCTTCGATTCCATTCTAATCCCCATCACTTTGCTGAACAGTTTGGATGAAATCAGAATGTCAGACTTCTTGCCCGCCACATCAATGAAGTAATTTCTCAGCGACTTGAGAATGAAGTCGAACAGGAACACGACAAAGATGCCACTTGCTAGTACCCATAGGGTTTCAAACGCAAGATTCGGAACCACTTTGTCGTACACCAAGCGAGTGAATAGCGGAGCGGCAACCGCAAAGAGGTTGATGAGAAGTGATGCGATTAAAACATCACGGTAGATGCGTTTTGACTGCCACAAGGTTGACCAGAACCAGTGGCCTTCGTTGGTTTTGAGCACTTCGGGAGAGCGCTCATCGAAACGGAATTGCTTTTTAACTAAAAAGTACCGACCAGTGTATTGCTCAAGTAGGTCTTCTAATGGAATAGAGATCGGCACCATTCCACTTTCTAGGGTGGTGACTTCGGCCTCGCGTTTCTCCATATTGATGCTGTTGAGAACGCAAGAGTCACCGCCTTTAAGAACTAAGATTGCCGGCAGAATTAGGCTGGAGATGCTCTCCAGCTCTGCGCGGTTTTCCTTGGCAACCAATCCGGCCCTTTCCGCTGCTCTTGGTAGCAAAAATGGGGTCAGTTTACCGTCAGATAGCGGTAGTCCGTTGACTAGCGCTTCTGGCGAGTTAGCTAACCCATAGTAACGGCTAACGTAGATGAGCGAATTCAGTAAAGGGTCTTTCATCGTTGATAAACCTTTTTATTCCTTGTCGACGATGAATCCTTGGAATACCTCAACAAAATGTTCAGTGAGGAAATCCAACTGGATTTGAGTTTCGATACGCGATGCGATAGTCGTAATACCAAGGTTGTGGGCAGTACGAGAGATCGACGTTAGCGTGAATTTCTGTTTTTCGTCGTGCAAGTTGTGTGTGAATAGGTAATCGAGCTTCACATAGTTCGGGCGGAACTCTTGGATGTATTCCAAAGATTGGAAGTTACGTCCGTAGTTATCTACGCCGAACTCAGCACCTGATTGGCGAATGGCATTACATAACAGTGCTGTGTGGTGAGGCTGATCGATAAAGCATTCCTCTGGAATTTCAAAATGTAGCTTAGAGGCCACTTTGGCGTGTTTCTCTAGCATGCTCGTTGTCCAGCGAATAAACGATGGTTGAGATAAGCTGCTTTGCGCGATGTTAATCGCGACTGGGTCATTAAGTTCACCACTTTCTAGCATCTTAATCATTGATTCAATGACATACTGGTCAAAGATGTTGGTGGCGTCTAACTGTTCTAGTGCGAATAGGTATTGATTCGCACGATACGTTTCACCATCTTTTTCGATGCTTGAAAATACTTCGTTGTGGAATACTTTACCCCATGTGTTTTTCGCAGCTTGGAAACGGAATTTAACCCAATCACTATGAATGGCTTCTTCAACCAACGCTTTCCATTGCTGTTTACCCATCAAACTAGAAGGTGTATCACTGCCAATGAAGCCGTATGGCTTGTCTGGTTGCGCTTTGGCTTTCGATAGTGCGTTGTCCACCATCGAGAGGATTTCAGAGCGCGTTTTCTGATCTTTGCTGTGTGCAACCCCTAGTGACGCTTTAGGTTTTGCTAAGCCTGTTGGGTCAGTATTTAGGCCGTTCACACAATTGACGATGCTGTCCGATAAAATGCGTAACTCGCTCTCATCCATATGAGGGAAAAGCAAGCCGAACTCATCACTAGACAAGCGAGCAATAGTGGCACCCGGTACATCAATGGTGTTTTTCAAACGTTGAGACAGTTCTTTAACGTGGGCATCTGCGCGTTGGTAATCTTTGGTCTCGTAAATGTCCCCAATGTATTCAGCATGGAGTAGCGCGATACCCCCTTGCGTTTGCTCTGCAAGCCATTGGTCGATTTGGTTGATGTAGAATGAGCGGTTACCCAATTTAGATATAGGGTCGAGGTAAGCCTGAGCACGCAGACGTTGCGCCTCTTTGGCTTGCTCTTTGAATGATAGCTCGATTTGAGCAGACATCATGTTAATGCCATCTACCACCGCGATAAGATCTTTGGTTCTTGGACGAGCAAGCGGTTCACCAAATTGGTTATTCGCGATTTCATGCATTTTATTTACGATGGCCGTTAATGGTTTTAGCGAGCGACGTAGGATGTATGAAATTGCCACTAAACCAGCTAGAAAAATGACACTGAATACAGACAGCAAGCCAATAAAACCTTGCCAGAGCTGCTCGTAAGCTGCGCCTGGGTGGCTAATGATTTCTACTTCGGCGAGCTGCATCCAACCACTGGTCACAACACGCTTATCGTGAATCGCTTTAAATAGATTCATGTCGATAAACCATTGTGGCACCGTACTTGGTTTAACTGGGTAAGTACGCACGATCTGGTAGTCAGAATCTAATGCTGTAAGACGAACAACGGAGTAGGTGCTGCCGTCAAATAGAGCATTAATCACGGACTCAACCGCGACTTTATCTTTGTCCTTTAGGTAAGGAGCCAATGCCAAACCTACGGTGTTAATAGTGTTGTTGACCTCTGAACGTTGCTGTTGCTCCAAGCTGTCTCGAGTCGTGTTGAATTGGATTACGAATACTGATGCCAACAAGAGTATAAAGACCGTAACCATCCCCACCACAAGCTTCTTATATAGGGTCATGTTTCTCACTCGTCATAGTTAATTTTAGGTTTATTTAACTGCAACTTACGTTCGCGCGAGCGTAAGTCATTCCAAAGGCTCAACCGTGATGCTTTCCCTGCCAGCTCTCCAGTGCTAGCAGATGACTTCATCAACCACAGGTTTGTACCATTAAAACTGTATATCGGTAGCAAGTCGCTACGCTTAGAGGCTCGGACAATGTCAGGATTGATATTATCGAGAATGAGCGGCTCAGAACTTGGGGTAGGGTAGTAAGCTAATACCATGTGAAACTGATTCAGTTCGATGGCTTTTACGTATATTAACCGCATCTTTGAATCTGGTATTCCTAGCTCGAGTAAAGAGAAGTACTTAGCAATAGTGAAATCTTCACAGTCTCCTGCGTTACTCCCTAAAAATTCGAGTGGCGTAGCCCAATAATCTGTCTTTCCCCACAGTTTTATGTCGTCAACGAAATACAGCTGATTAAAAAAGTCGTTAACGCCAGCGAGCTGTTCATGAGTCTCTAATTGTTTAAATAAGTCGAGGTTCTTTCGCCATGTATTTACGCGCAATCCCGCACGTTCGCCGTACACCGCTGTGACCGTATTGACCCATCGTTGTTCTTTACTGTTCAGCGCACCAAGTTGGAACGACAAACAACTTAAGCTGATTAATAATGTAACTTTACGCTGCAAATTGGATCGCATATTCGACTCGTATCACAAGTATACTCTTCTAGAGAGTTCGTCAGTGAGAAATAAGTGCTTTTTATTTAATCACTTATCGCTCAATACTCCCTATCGCGAGTATCTTAATGTGGTTTACTCCTTCAAGGCGTTAGTTTTGGCACTTAAGATAGGCTTAAGTAGATACTCCAAAACGGTTCGCTTCCCTGTGATGATATCGACCGATGCTGTCATTCCTGGAATGATTGGTAAATCTGCATCTTGACCAAAGTTTGTTTTTTCGGTGCGTACACGAACAATGTAGAAGCTGTTGCCTTCTTCATCTTGAGTGGTATCCGCGCTGATATGTTCCAACTCACCCTCTAAACCGCCGTACTTTGTGAAGTCGTAAGCTGTAAACTTCACGATAGCATGAAGATCTGGGCGTAAAAATGCGATGTCTTTTGGCGCAATTTTCGCCTCTACCAATAGTGTGTCTTCTGTTGGTACGATCTCGACGATATCCATACCAGGTTGGATAACACCACCGACAGTATTGATGTTCAGTGTTTTGATTTTGCCTGTTACTGGCGAATTCACAACCGTTCGGTTTACTCTATCTTCCAAGCCCACCGCTGATTCAACCAAAGCAGATAACTGGTCTTGGGCGCTGTTGAGTTTCTCTTGCTGTTCAGAGCGGAATTTGAGTGCAACATCAATACGGTTGAGCATGGATTCTCGAATCGCTGATTGCAATACGGGAATCTTGAGCTCACTGGACGTCATTTCACGACGGGTATCGTTGACTTGGCGCTGTAATTTGAGCAGTTCAATACGAGGAACAACGCCCTCGTCTGCCAAAGGTTTGGTGATATCGAGTTCTTTTTTCGCGTATTGGTAGCTTTGACGCAAGTTCCTTACTCGCGCTTGGATCTCTACCAAGTCCTGCTGCTTTTGCTGCACTTGTTGGTCAATAACAGAAAGTTGGTTGCGCAAATTATCTAGATCTTCGCGATATTCTGCTTTTTGACGCTGTGTGAGTTGAGGTCGAGTCTCTTCCAAGGTTGGTGGGAAGGTCAGTTTACCGTAATCAAGTAGTACACTTTGACGCCAGTTTTCCGTTTCAAAATCACGATTAACGGCAACACTGTTAATAGAAGCGGATAGTTGCAGCACAGATGCGGTAAGGTTGGCAACTTGTTGCTCACGTTCACGAAAATCTGAGCGAAAGCGGGTGTCATCGATAAGCAGTAACTGTTGGCCTTTTTCAACCAACTGACCTTCTTTGACCAAGATTTCTTTGACTAAGCCACCTTCTAAGTTTTGGACTACTTGTATCTGTGAGGAGGGAATCACTTTGCCTTGACCAACCGTGACTTTGTCGATTTCAGCCCAAGATGCCCAACCTATTGCTGCAATGAAAAATAGCACCATAACCCAGAGCATAAAACGCGCGCTGTTGGGGGTATTGAGGAGCAATGCTGCAGTTTTGTCATCAACAAAATCCAACTCTTCATCGTTGAGTTTGTTGTAGTTATCTCGGCTCATCACAGTCCCTGCTTATATAATTACGGATTATCTTTTTGATCTTATTATTATTAACCGATCATGTCAGCATGCTCGGCTAATAAAATATGAGAAGAGGGTTATTCTCTCTTCAAATGAGCTTTCTTACACTTTCTAAATCAAACAAAAGCATAATTAGCGCCGGAGTATAGCTATTACGCCTTGAACTTGGCTTTATCCAACTGATGTTTTTTTAGTTTGTCGTACAAGGTTTTGCGTGATACCTGTAATTCTAGTTGAACCTCTTTGAGTCTGCCGCGATGTCTTTGCAATGCATCGAATAACAAGCAATATTCAAAGTATTCTGTGCGCTGAGTCATACTCTGAATTTCAAGACTTTTCTCACTATTCCAATCTTCCATTCTAAAAGTATCTGGCTTGAGGGCACGAAGTTCAGCAAATTGGCGTAGCTGCTTAACGTTTTCTGGCCATTCGAGATTGGTGAGGTGTTTGACTTCTTCTAGGCTGATATGTGGTGGCTGTAACTGATATCGGCTCGCGGTGTGGCGCACAAAGTGCTTGTATAAAGGCCCTATATCTTCCTTTCTTTCATCGAGCGTTGGTAAGTGAATTAGAGTCGCCAGGGATTTTAGAGGCGGCTCGGCTTGGGTGGTCGCGCCAAAAACACGTTCAAGTTTTGGGTGCTTGAACAAGTATTCCCATTGCTCAAATGATACATGCTCTGCGCTATGTAAGTACAAACTGCAGTGGCGTTTTCCTTCACTTAAGCGGTGTATGGCTTTGTCGAGCGCTTCTAATGAAAGCTCATAGAGGTCTTCACCAGAAGCGGCGATTAGCTCACTATCTGGTGTTGCATGTATGTCGTGGGCAAATTGTGCAGCGAGTCGCCGACCCGTACCATCTTGACCTACAAAAATGAGCGGCTGGCTTGTAGGCGCACTGATCAAGGCGCGACGAATACTAACCATGGCCTTACTGTGACCAATCATTTTCGGACCAACATGAGTTTGCATGTCGAGCTCTTTCTTAAGCCAGATGTTTTCTTGCAACAAGTTCAGTTTATCGCTGGCATTGTTGAGCGATTTCATGAGCTGTTCCGTTGAAAACGGTTTTTCTAGAAAGTCGTACGCGCCGCTTTTCATCGCATCTACCGCGGTTTTCACATCTCCATGTCCAGTAAGTACGATGAATTGAAAGTGATCGTTTTTGCTTCGCAAAGTTCGCATAAACTCCAAGCCATCCATCACGGGCATATGGATATCGGTAATGATAATCGCAGGTGTATTTGAGTCGATTACGCGTAAGGCTTCTACTGCGTTTGGTAAGCAGGTGACGTCTATCCCTTCAATCAGCAGGGCTTGAGACACGGCATCACGAATGTGTGGTTCGTCATCAACAAAGAAAACTGGGTTATTCATGGTCGTTTTCCACTTCTGGGGTACGTTTATTCTGATTGACTATTGGCAGCGTCACGATAAAGGTCATCCCTCCTGCTTGTTGTTCTGTGTTCTGATGTTTATAGGCACAGAGGGAGCCGTGATAGCTCTCTAAAATGCGTTTGGAGATGGTCAAACCTAATCCTAAGCCCTCTGGCTTAGTCGTAAAAAAAGGATCAAAGATTTTTGCTAGGGCTTCGTCCGACATGCCAGGCCCGTTATCGGAAACAAGGATGTCGCAACTGTCATCATGACACTGAACAGCAATGGATATTTGCGGATCGATACAGTGGTTTTCCATCGCTTGTGCGGCGTTGTGGAAGAGGTTTATCAGTACTTGTTCTAATTCAACGCTGTGAATGGCCAGCTTCACATCATAGTCGATGGCCGGAACTTTTAGTGTTACTCCTTGCTTAATAAGCTTGTTGCTCAAAATGCTGGTGGCAGTATGTACCGCGTCGTGCAGTACTGAGATTTCATTGTGTGAATCGTGCGTGGCTTTCCGAGTAAAGACTTTTAAGCGGGCAATGACTTCCGAAATGGTGTCATTAAGTGTCAGCATTTTGCCCAAATTGTCGGCGACCATTGGGTATTTTTCCATTGCCAACAAACGCTGCGAGTTTTCGGTATAGGTTCTTAGTGCGGAAAGTGGCTGATTTATCTCATGATTAATACTGGCTGATAGCTCGCCCAACAATGCCAATTTCGCGGCTTGCGTCAGTTCTTGTTGTGTTTGTTTAAGCTCTTGTTGGCTTTGCTCATATTGGCGGATGGTCTGTTGTAGTTTTTGGTTGGCTTCACTCAGAACTAGTGTCCGTTGCACTACTTTTTCTTCTAGGCTCACATTGAGATGGGCAAGGCGTGCTTTGTTAACTAGGGTTTGGAACCACGCTAACGCAATTAGAGCAATGAGCGCATATAAGATCAGGAAGACGATATCGGCCTGTAAAACGGCGGCAAGAACGCTGTTGTGGTTAATTAAGGCAACGACGCGAAACCCTTTATCCAATAAGTGTGTTGCGTATGCGAGGTAATTCGGTGATAGAAGCAATTGATTGTCATCAAACTCCGTGACACCACTGTGTGCCGTTAACTCACCAAAATATTCGGGTAAGGTATCGCCATATTGACGCGTTTCGGTAAGTTCATTTATTGCACTCGATGACAGTGGGAAAAGTGCACGATAGCGCCAGTCTGGTAAATTGCTCATAAACACGACATTGTGTTTATCTGTAATGAGTACGTCAGTCGTGGTTTGCGAAAGGCGCTGTTCTAATTGCTCCAAATTCACTTTTACTGTGATCACGCCAACGACTTCCTCATTTACCCACAGCGGAGATGAGAAGAAGTACCCACGTTTATTCGAGCGTACGCCTAATCCAACGTATTGAGCGGGCTCACCGCGTCGCGCATTTTTAAAATAGGGGCGATAGCTAAAGCTAGAGCCAACAAACGTATCTTCTTGCTGAAAGTTACTTGAGGCTATGACTAACCCGGTGCGGTCATGAACGTAAATCGTATCGGCCAAACTTTGCTTCAACCAATCTGATAACAGTAGGTTGAGCTCTTGAGAGGGCGTTCCGCGCTCTACTGCTTTGAGTAGCCTTGGGTCGTGACTTAATAGGTTTGGTATCTGTTCAAACTTTGCCAGTTCGTAGTCCACTTCTTGTGACACTTGAGTGGCTTGTCTCTCTAGCTTTTGTTGCCATTGATCATGTTGGTATTGAGTTGCGTAATGATGAGTAAGCGCAAGCCCTGAAATGCCGACGGCACACAGTAGCAGTAAAAAATGACGTAGGGCTTTGGGGTTGAGTAAGTTCACGATCGGCTCACTGGTTTTTTGTGTCATGGTATCAAATGACGCACTGTGATGCTGTGAGCGGCAACGATAACAAGCACAATGATGTCCTTGTATTTCCTCAGTATCGGGAGCACAATCGACAAAAACGAGTGAAGGAGTAAAGATGGAACTTGCTGATATTCGTCGTGAGTACACCAAAGGTGGGCTGCGTCGTAAAGATTTGAAAGCTGATCCTATTGATCAATTTAATCTGTGGCTAGAGCAAGCAGTTGAAGCGGGTTTAACGGACCCGACTGCGATGACAGTTGCAACGGTTGATGAAAATGGCATGCCGTTTCAACGCATTGTTCTATTGAAAAACGTCGACAAAGATGGTTTTGTGTTTTACACCAACCTAGGCAGTCGCAAGGCCCAGCAGCTAGAGCATAACAGCAATATTAGTTTGCACTTCCCTTGGCACCCGTTAGAGCGCCAAGTTCATATTACTGGTGTGGCTGAAAAGCTTACCGCCGTAGAGAATATGAAATACTTTACTTCTCGTCCTAAAGAGAGCCAGTTGGCCGCAATCGCGAGCAAACAAAGTAGCCGTATTTCTGCCAGAGGTGTGTTGGAAGGTAAGTTTTTAGAGCTAAAACAGAAGTTTGCTAAGGGTGAAATACCAGTACCAACCTTTTGGGGTGGCTTTCGCGTAAAACCAAAGAGCATCGAATTTTGGCAAGGTGGCGAACATCGCCTTCACGATCGTTTTCTTTTCTCCCAGCATGATGGAAGTTGGGACATTGATCGTTTAGCGCCATAGGCTTATGGTCCCTCATGAATAAACAAACACCGCCGAATTGGGGCGGTGTTTTTGTAGGTAGAAGCGATGCGAATTATCGCTCTCCATTCAACACAACCGATAATTGATGCTTAAGCAGCGTTTTGGGTACAACAGAGCCGTAGCCTGCTTCCATTGCTTTATCTATTAGTTCGTTCTTGCTGTTCGCTGCAAACTTATTACGTAAGCGTGCGACGTGACCTTCAACGGTTTTTGTTGATATGCCCATGACCTGAGAGATAAATTGAGGCTTTTTGCCATAGAGCAAGAGGAAAAGCGTTTCTTGCTCGCGGCATGTGAGCTTCTCTGGTTTTGGTTGTAAGTCAGAAAAACGAAAGATGGATTGTTGATTTGGGTTGGTACTGATTGCACGACAAACCCAATACCCGACTTCAATCACGGCGGTGTCGGTGAGTTCTCTTCCGTAGAAAATGGTGCCTACAATGTCGCCATTGTCATCTCGCCACGGTGTTTTAGTAAATATATGTGCTCGCCAGCGGCCATCTGGATAAGGGTGGATATCCAGAATTTTTAATGACTCGCCAGTTTCGAGAACGTGTTTATCTTGGCGTTGAAATTCTTGCGCGCATTCAGTGGTTGGGCTGGCCATATCAAAATCAGTTTTACCCAAGCACTCCTCGGGCGATGTGTGCCCTAACAGTTCTGCGTATTCCTGGTTTACGTATAGGAATACCGAATCTTTATCTTTGCATCCCCAACAACCTGGTAGCTGTTTAAGGAGGGATTGTTCTATGGTATCGACTGAAATATTCACAAAAGGACTCACTACATACTGCTTATACCAATACAGAGACGTCCGTGTTATATGGCTCGTATTGATGTTGCCAAGTAGGCAGTTACGTTGCTAGAACACGTTCGTTGATTGGCGCTCAATCCAATTAAATTCATGGTGTTCGATGTTTTCGTCAGGTAGTCATAGACAACGACGAAATGGAACGAAGAGTTTAATTGGGAAAATGGTCTGTTTCATTACAGATATGTGCGCTCACGGATGTCCGCCTAATGTTCGGCTTACAACTCGTATCGTCCTTGATCATGCTTCCTACAACTCAGTTGTAATGTGTTTGACTTTCATATCACTTGTGAGCGAAAGAGCAGCACCTAAGCATATGAGAGGGACAGTGAGACAAAAGCTATGATATCAGCTTATGCCATTGTTTTCATTGTTGAGAAGCGAAAAAAAAGCCAGCCTGAAGACGGGCTGGCAACACAAGATATAATCTTGTCGACGTGTAGAAGAGGTTCTAAATTACCTAGCGAGGGTCTGCTAAGTAAGTTAGAGGTATCAATGAGATACCGAGAGCTTTAGATCGTATGCATCTTAAAGCTCGATAACTAATGTATTGAATCAGAGGCATATTAGTAAGGGGGGAAATCCCTCTATGTTGAGTTTAAGCGTGGGTTTCGATCCGTTTCAGAGACGACTTATCTAATATGGAGCACGGTGTTTTACAAAATAACAGATTGTTCGGTAACAAGGATCTTTACATTGATTGATTATGTATACGTAAGGTGTTGCCTATCTATCCGTTTTTGTTAATAAAATTGGTTGCTCACTGACCGTAAATTAACCTCGCATGATCATCGTTCCGGAACTATGATCATGTAAATGAACTTGATCATGCTGATTTGATCTTGTCGATTGAGTTGGGTAAAAGTTGCAACCCAACAAAGAAGGTATATGATGCGAAGACGTAAGCTGACCGTGTAAAGACGACTGTTTAAAATGAGTGATTCAGATAACCAAAAAATCCTTTCATATCAAGAGATTATGCTGCCAAAACCGGCGGAGCTGATCACACTTCCGTCTTATATGGATTGCCACGATCATTCTTATACGCAGATCGTGATTGGTTTAAAAGGGCAAGCCGAATTTGAAGTGCGCGGGCGAGGTAATCTTGTCGGCCCTGGTCAAGGTTGTGTGGTCACCGCATGCTCTGATCATGCTTTCGGTGGCGTCATCAATCAATCGGATATTTTGGTGCTGAATATGCCCAAACCGACAAATGATGATCCCGAAATGCTTCAAAAAATCAATAACCTGGAGAGAGATCATGTCTACTTCCAGTTAGATAGTCAAATTCAGAAGCTGATACAGATGTTGGTTCAGGAAATGCGCAACCATCCGGATGACCTGCTGTTAAGTCGTGCGTGTAACGACACTGTGATTGCATTAATGCAGCGCCATATCTCGGCATTTGAGACCAGTCGAAAAGAGTCGCGCTTTGATTTGGAGGCGATTGATCGTTACATTGAGCAGCACCTGAGTCATAAGATTAGTGTGGCTCAATTGGCCGGGCGAGTGTTTCTTGGGGAAAGTCAGTTCCATTGCTTGTTTAAAGAGCAGATGGGGATTACACCTCATCAATATGTTCTCGGAAAGCGTATCGACATGGCTCGTGAATTAATCGAGCAAGGGCACCTTTCTTTAGGGCAAATTGCCGAGTTTACTGGCTTCTCAAGCCAAAGTACTTTTACTCATACTTTTACTCGCTTACAGGGAATATCACCTTCCCGTTATAAAAAACAAGTTGGATAACAACGCGTGTTTTAGGTCAAATAATCATCAATTCAGAATAAAGCCATGCACTCTGCATGGTTTTTTTATGTTTTATTCACGTGACCTATCTCTCGTTTTTTAAATTCTCTGTTCTTTGCAGTGGCTGATATGCCACTTGATCCTACATTTTCTCTTAGAACGAGCTCTTCACAAAAATCTTATTGATATTCTTGATATTTTGTTGTGAATGCAATGAAAAAATTAAAATTTACAACACAAAATATTACCTATTTGAATGTGACTATGTGGATGTTTTGTTATAAAAGCGAGTTTTTGGCAAAAATGTCGTAGTTTTTGACAAGTATTCTTATCGGCCTCAAAATACACTGCCAGCCATTGATAATCCTCGAAGCGGTTTTCGAGGAGTGAGATTGAGGAACACACATGTTTACAGCTACGAACGTGTTGACACCGGAATTTATCGGGCAGCCGCTTGATAAGTTGTGGTCACTGATCTCGCCATTATATATGGTGGACGAGTCTCAATGGCTAGAGCAACTATTGCCACTAGCGACGCCGACAGAGGATGAAAAATCGGCGATCACTACCCAAACGACCCACCTTATCGAAGCCATTCGTGCCGATAAGAAGTCAATCCAGATGATTGATGCTTTATTGCTGGAATACAGCTTAGATACTCAAGAAGGTATCTTGCTGATGTGTCTTGCAGAAGCATTAATGCGCATCCCAGATGCCGCGACAGCAGATTCTTTGATTAAAGATAAGTTGAGTGTCGCAGACTGGAAATCTCACCTGAAAAACTCTGACTCTGTGTTTGTTAACGCCTCAACATGGGGCCTCATGCTAACAGGTAAAGTGGTTGGTCTTGGTGAGCAAGGCACCCAGAGCCCAGGTCAGGCTGTAAACCGTCTGGTAAATAAATTCTCTGAGCCCGTGATTCGTAAAGCCATGTATCAGGCAATGAAGATCATGGGTCACCAGTTTGTTCGTGGTCGTACGATCGAAGAAGCGCAAAAGAACGGTCGCCCAATGCGCGACAAAGGTTTCACCTACTCGTTTGATATGTTGGGTGAGGCGGCGTTAACTACAGCGGACGCGAACAAGTACTTCAAAGATTACCTAATGGCGATCGAAGCGGTAGGTCGAGAAACTTACGGCAATGACACCAGTCCAGCGCCTTCGATTTCCATCAAGCTTTCTGCATTACATCCGCGCTACGAAGTCGCAAATGAAGAACGTGTAATGACAGAGTTGTATGACTCACTAATGCAACTACTAAAACGTGCTATTGAAGTCGACGTTGCAATCACAATCGATGCAGAAGAAGCGGATCGCCTTGAGCTTTCTCTGAAGCTATTTGAGAAAGTGTACCGTAGCGATCTTGTGAAAGGTTGGGGCAAGTTTGGTTTGGTTATTCAAGCCTACTCAAAACGTGCGCTACCAGTCTTGGTGTGGCTAAATGCACTCGCAAAAGAGCAAGGTGACGTTATTCCTCTGCGTTTGGTTAAAGGCGCGTACTGGGACAGCGAAATCAAGTGGTCTCAACAAGCGGGTTATGCAAACTACCCAGTATACACTCGCAAAGAAGCGACGGACGTTGCATACCTAGCTTGTGCTCGTTTCCTACTTAGCGAAGGTGTTCGCGGTAATATCTACCCACAATTTGCAAGCCACAATGCTCACACAGTTACGGCAATTGCTGTCATGGCGGAGCACAAAGAATACGAGTTCCAGCGCCTGCATGGTATGGGTGATTCACTGTATAACCATGTTATGAAAATGTACGGTCAGCCAGTACGTATTTATGCTCCTGTCGGTAGCCATGCTGATCTTCTTCCGTACTTGGTTCGTCGTCTGCTTGAAAATGGTGCGAACAGCTCGTTTGTACACCGTCTAGTTGATGCGCGTTGTCCGATTTATGAGTTGACCCATCACCCTGTGGATGTGTTGACGGGTTTTGACACGCTACACAACGACAAAATTCCATTGCCTGCCGATATTTTCCCTGAGCGTAAGAACTCATACGGCGTCAACATTGATATCGACAGTGAGGCGAAGCCATTTGAAGCGCAGGTAGAAAGCTTCATGGACAATCAGTGGGTTGCAGGCCCGATGATCAATGGTGAGCGTTTTGCCGAAAGCATGATCAAGGAAAATTCGGCTGAGATCATCACCGCACCATACGATCGCCGAATTGAAGTCGGCAAAGTGGCATTTGCAACTCTTGAACACGTTTCCGCTGCAATTGATGCGGCGCAAACTGCTTTCTCTGATTGGAAAGCCGTTCCTGTTGAGCAAAAAGCGGCTTGTTTAGAAAAGCTTGCTGACTTAATGGAAGAAAATCTGGCTGAGCTGGTGGCGATTTGTCACAAAGAAGCGGGCAAGACGATTCACGATAGTATTGATGAAGTTCGTGAAGCGGTGGATTTCTGTCGTTATTACGCGAAACAAGCGCAAAACCTACAGCCATTTGAGCTAGAAGGTTTTGACGGTGTGAAAGGCATTTCTAGCCGTGAAGGTCTTGGTGTGTTTGTGTGTATCAGCCCTTGGAACTTCCCGTTGGCTATCTTCCTTGGTCAGGTAACGGCAGCACTGATTGCAGGTAACACTGTGGTTGCAAAACCTGCTGAGCAAACAAGCTTAATTGCCGCTCGCGCTATTGAATTAATGCTTGATGCGGGTTTCCCTGCTGGTGTGATTCAGTTACTTACTGGTCGCGGCGCTGAGATTGGTCATGCACTGACTTCTCATGATGCCATTGCTGGTGTGGCATTCACTGGTTCAACGGCAACGGCGCAACGCATTAACGTCACGCTTGCGGAGCGCAGCGCGAAACCGGTTCCGTTTATTGCGGAAACAGGTGGTCAAAACGCAATGATCGTGGACAGTACTGCATTGCCAGAGCAGGTGGTGCGTGATGTGATTCGTTCGGCGTTTGCATCTGCAGGTCAGCGTTGTTCTGCCCTTCGTGTTCTATTTGTACAAGAAGATGTAGCAGACCGTATGATCAACCTGATTCAAGGTGCGATGAATGAGCTGCATGTTGGTTTACCTTACCTACACAAAACGGATGTTGGTCCGGTTATCGACAGCAATGCAAAACAAAAACTCCTCGCTCACCTTGAGCAAATGAGCAAAACACAGACTAAAGTCGCTCAGCTACAGCTGGATGAATCGTGCCAGCATGGTGACTTTGTCTCACCAAGTGCGTTTGAAATCTCGGGCATCGATGTGCTGAAAGAAGAACAATTTGGTCCAATCTTACACATTGTTCGCTTTAAAGCGTCTGAATTACCGAACGTGGTTGCGCAGATCAACAAAACGGGTTTTGGCTTGACGATGGGGATCCATAGCCGTAACGAAACCACGTACCGTTGGATTGAGAAACATGCTCGAGTAGGTAACTGCTACATCAACCGAGACCAAGTTGGCGCTGTGGTTGGTGTACAGCCGTTTGGTGGTCAAGGCTTGTCGGGTACTGGCCCGAAAGCTGGTGGTCCACACTACCTATTCCGCTTTACTCAACATCTTCTTGCTCAAGCAGAAAACGCATAAGGAGTCGCATTATGGTTCATCAGATCACCTATTTTAAAGATGCATTCTCTGCGTGGGAGCAGTGGAATCTGACTGATTTTGATTACAAATGCGAGCATGTTCTGGCATTTAAATCTGCACTAGAAGGGCAGCAGTCTACCGTTGCCAAAGTGGTTTCTTACCACTTGCAACAAGCATCAGCTCTTCTTGCAGAAACTCACCAGTTAGTTGGCCCTACAGGGGAAACTAACGAACTGTATGCCGCAGGACGCGGTGTGGCTTTGGTGATTTGTGAAAACAACATCGAGCCTGCTGATAATGCGTTATACAGTGCTTTTGCGATGATCGCCTGTGCCTTAATTGCAGGCAACAGTGTGGTCGTTTGCAGTGACAATGCAGAGCTAAACCAATTGGTTAAGCAAGCTGTAGCGTTGGCAAACTTCCCATCTAACTTAGTCCAGGTTGTTGCGTACGATGCGTCTGCCCCGTTGCTTGAGAGCGATGTACGTAGTGTGGGTTATGTTGGGCGTTCACAGATTGAGCATGCGCTCAATCTTCAACTAGCTAAGCGTGACGGTGCAATCGTCGGCTTAGTTTCTGAAACGGATTTAGAGTCACCGAAATTGGCTCATGATCCTCATCTCTCGTTGCGCTTCATTACTGAGCGCACTCGAACGATAAATATTACCGCGGTGGGTGGTAACGCAACTCTACTCGAGTTGGGGAACGAAACTCACTAACCTGACTTGTAATGCCAATCTGGAGTAACTGGACTGAGAGCCGGTCCAGATTGGTTTTTTATACTCTGATGTATTGCTGAGACGGTAAAATATCAGGGCAGGCAAGGAAGGAAATAATTATAACGAGGACTATCTAATGATAGAAAATAGCTTTGCTATCACGTCCACTTTTGTGGCGTATTTACTGATTATGGTTGCTATTGGCGTTTACGCGTATAAGAGGACTTCCAATTCATCTGACTACTTCCTAGGTGGCCGTAGCCTAGGTCCGTGGCCTGCTGCATTATCTGCAGGTGCTTCAGACATGAGTGGTTGGTTGCTGCTAGGCTTGCCTGGCTATGCGTACGCTGCGGGTATCGAGGCCTTCTGGTTAGCCGGCGGTCTACTTCTTGGTACATGGGCAAACTGGCTCATCAGTGCAAAACGCCTTCGTACCTACAGTATCCAAACTGACGCGCTAACGTTGCCAGAGTTCCTGTCACGTCGCTTCAACGATAAGTCGAAACTGATTCAGACAATCTCTGCGTTTTTCATTCTTCTATTTTTCCTTTTCTACACCAGCTCAGGTTTGGTCGCAGGGGGCAAACTGTTTGAGACGGTATTCGGTCTAGATTATACCTACGCTGTTATCATCGGTACGGTGTGTGTCGTTTCTTACACATTATTCGGTGGTTTCCTAGCGGTATCTTGGACTGACTTAGTGCAAGGTCTGCTAATGGCGGCTGCGCTAATGATTGTTCCTATAGCGGTAATGGACGGTGGTTTAGGTCAGCTAAGTTCTGATCTACATGACATCAACCCAGAACTTGCAACGCTATGGAATGACGCGAAAGGCGAACCATTATCTGCGATTGCCATTATCTCTCTAGCGGCGTGGGGCCTTGGTTACTTTGGTCAGCCACACATCCTAGCGCGTTTTAAAGCGTCTCGTTCAAACAAAGATCTAACGACTGCACGTCGTATCGCAGTGATTTGGACGGCACTATCTATGGTTGGTGCAATGCTTGTTGGTCTTGTTGGTCTGGTTTGGGTTACGGGTCATCCGGGTACTCAACTAGAAGACGGCGAGAAGATCTTCATGCTATTGGTTAACGCAGTATTCCACCCTGTCGTTGCGGGTATGTTGTTAGCAGCAATCCTAGCGGCGGTAATGAGTACCGCTGACTCACAGCTCCTTGTTTCATCTTCAGCGCTTGCAGAAGATTTCTACAAGCAAGTATTCAAGCCAGAAGCGTCTTCTGAAGAAATCGTAATGATTGGTCGTATCGGTGTTATCGTTATTTCGCTTGTTGCGCTATTCCTAGCGATGACGCCTGATAGCTCAGTACTTGGTCTTGTATCTTACGCTTGGGCTGGTTTTGGTGCGGCATTTGGTCCTGCGGTTGTACTTAGCCTTTACTGGAGCGGTATGAACCGTAACGGCGCGTTAGCAGGTATTCTTGTTGGTGGTATCACTATCGTGGTTTGGAAGCAGCTAACTGGCGGTTGGTTTGATGTGTACGAAATCGTACCGGGCATCATCTTCTCTACGCTTGCTATCATTGTGGTAAGTAAAGCAACGGGTGGTGCTGCGCAAGACGTGTTAGACCAACACCAGTCGTTCGAGAAAAAACTGGTTGAACTAGACTAGTAACTTCCCGTATATGAACATAAAGCCCGCTATTTTAGCGGGCTTTGTTTTATCTGAAACTTAATTAACGTTAATGGTGGTAGCTTGAGATCAAAGCTTAGCATTGCTCGGTTAGATTAGAGTGTTAGTCGCGACGAATTTTGGCGTAAATAACGGTGTTACTCAACTCTCCCGATGTAGTCAGACGTTCGTTTCTGAGCTCTCCTTCGAACTCATAACCACAGCGCTCGGCTACAGCCCGGCTCTTTTGGTTGGTGCTATCAGCATGAATTGCGATTCTCTTGGCGCCCAAGTCATCAAACGCATAGCGCTCAACTTCGAGCACAGCCTCGGCAACATAACCATTGCCAACGGCAGCATTATCTAACCAATAACCTATCTCAAAGGATGGTACGTCGGGATCTCGAATCATCAGGCCGACCGCACCCAGTAAGCGATCGCTTTCCTTTTCAATCATGTAGTAACGCAGCTCTTCTTCGAAGTTTTCAAAGTTTGCGATGGCTTTCTCTGTCCCTTCTATCATCGCTTCTAATGTCAGCACATGAGGCACCCACGGCAGATAGACTTCGAGAGTTTTTTGGCTGCGAACGACAGCTTGATGCGCCTCTTCGGCTCGTTCTAAACAAGCAGGGATGAGTTTGAGACGTTTCGTTTCCATGCCGACTCTCCTATGGGTGAAAAATGAACGGAAAATCATTTAAACAGATGTACTTAGAATGATCTAGTCAACGCCGTCATATTATTCACTTGGTTTGCCAGAGAGAAACTGAGAGAATCGAACCGTTATCAAACCAACTAGGTTCATTATGAAACTTTTAGTAAGAAACTTGGCTCGTCACATGACCGAGCAAGATATCCGCAAATTATTCTCAGCGTACGGCAAAGTAGAACTGTGTTCGCTAGTGCTTGATCAAGACACGGGTTTGTCGAAAGGCTTCGGTTTTGTCATCATGCCGGACGAAGCAGAAGCCATTTCTGCTCTTGAAGCACTGAATTTGACGAACGTAGAAAAAAGCAAAATTCGCGTGAAAGTCGCACAAGACTAACACAGAGAAAAGCCAGCGTAATTGCTGGCTTTTTTGTCTTTCTATTTAGAGACCAAATTGGAAACTTCTGGAATATCCTCTCTTTTTGCTTTAACGACGTTGATCATCAAGCCTCTTTTCAAGTTGTTTCATTAAATCTTTTAACTGCAGAGAATCGAAATTGTCTGAATTCGGCACTTGGTAAGCGTCGTTGACTGTGTAGAGCATCAAACTTTTGCTAGAGAAGAACTCTTTCTGTATTTGGACTTTGACAATGTCATCAAGAGGTAGACGGAAGTAAACCGTTGAGCCCTGGCGGTACTTCAAGGTGTTGGTGCTTGCATCGATATCTAGCGTTTTAGGATTGAACGCGCGGCGCGTGAAGTACGTTGAGAGCAGTTTCAATCCTATTATTGTGAGTGCTACGAGTCCAAACTCGACGATCTTGTCTGCTAGGTAGGAAAAATAGAACAGCGACAACAATACAGTTCCTAGCAAGAAAGGGTTGTTCTTGGGCAGATTTTGTGAAGTTTCATGGATAATCATCCGACATATTCCTCGACTTTATTCAGAAGCGACGAACGTGAGTTGGTAGACACAAACCTTTCGTTCTTTGCCTTGCATGCGCAATGTTTTGTCACCGATGTAAGGGATATTTAGTTTTTGGATCACCGATTTAGAACGCTGATTGTCCACCAAATGCATCACGGTTATTCCGTTTAACTCAAAGTGCATTCGAGCAAATTCGAGTAAGGCTTTGGAGGCCTCGAATGCATAGCCTTTCCCCCAATGTGGCACGCCAACCCAGTAGCCTAATGTACCGTAGCCCTCTTCGATACGCGGTAAACTCACCGCACCAAGTAACTCCCCAGTGTTTCGCAAGGTAATAGCGTACACCACGCCTTGATGCTGCTGATACATCGGTTCGTGCCTATCTATCCATGCTTGCGCCATCGGTCGCTCATAAGGATGAGGGATATTTGCTGTCATGTCGGCAATTCGCTTATCTCCAGCGAGTAAAGCCACTTGTTGGCAGTCATCGATATTGAATGGCCGGAGGACGAGTCTTTCGGTAGTGAGAATCGGTTGTATCGTCATGCATTTCTTCCTTGATGAGACGGCTATAGCTGCTAGCAACTGGTTTGCGGGGTAAATCAAGATAACAAGGCGTCTCGAAAGCTCGATCTAGCCAGCTGTAAAGTTGTCATGCGCCTTACTAAATAATAAGCCCGTACAATTGCTTATGTGTAATGTGTCGTATTATTACACACATAAGCACGTTTGCTCATATTGATGGTGCAAAAGTTGAGGTCTGACCAATGTCTCAGTTTTTTGATACTTTCGTTCAATTTTTTGAAGATAGGGCACAAAAAATTAAAGGAGCTTTTTAATTGTGGAATTATTTTGAACAAAATATGTCAATTGTCAGTAGGACGAAAAAGTAGGGAGAAGAGAAATGCCGGATATATATTGCGCAGCTTGTAGAAAATCAACGCAACATAAAGTGATTATGAAGCGTTGCGAGCCTCAGTCTGTTGAGTCGTTAACAGGCAAAATGGTGAGTTTTACACAGCTGATGGCGAAATTTGTATCAGGTGAACATTATTACGAGATGGAGCCACAATACTACTGCCGTTGTTGTAATCATCGTGCAATTGGAGAGGTTGTTCCACATCCTACACGGCATACATCGGCCGCACTCTAACTCTGAGTGATAGCCATGATTAATGGCTAAATAGGGCGGCGTTGCCCGAACGACATATCTATACAGGCGTGTCATGCGCTTTCAAATTTGCGACTCCGCGGGAGCCGCTAGGTTGCTTTTTCTCTTCATATCACGGTTACTAAGTGAAAGGCAATAATCATAGCTCTTTCCCTCCTTCGTTGTTTTCTAGTTATTCTCTGCTGAATTTCACATGCTGTGCATTTGATGGTTTGCAATTGTTTGAGCAACGATTAATGTGATGCTTTCTAAGTGGTTACAAGGAAGCGGGTTAATGAGTTATCAATTGGACCGGATTGATTTACATATTTTGAGAGTGCTTCATTCGAGAGGCAGAATTCCAGTTGTAGAACTAGCAAAGCTGATTAACTTAACGACTTCTCCATGTTCTGACCGTGTAAAGCGACTAGAAAAAGAAGGGTATATCAATGGTTACCATGCAGAGTTGAATGCGGAAAAGTTGGGGCTGGATGTGCAAGTATTCATCCATATTCGTTTAGACCAAACCAGTTTTTCTATTTTTGAAAAGTTTGCGAAAGCGGTGGAATTGATGCCTGAAATTGAAGAGTGTTACTCGCTCTCTGGAGATTTCGATACCATGATAAAAGTTCGTGTTAAGAGCATGAAAGCGTATCAGGAGTTTATGTCGAGCAAGTTAGGCACGCTTCCGGGCGTGATTCAAACTCGTAGTGAAGTGGTCATAGAAGAACATAAAACGGGATTTGGTGTTAATCCCGAACTCCTTGGTTAGGCGAGGCATGTGTTGAGCCTCCTTATTTAGCGTGGCTTGGTATATTACTTTTTCTCGATTAAAAAAGGAGCCGAAGCTCCTTTTTTAATAAATCGGTGAGCGATTATGCCCCGATAAAGGTACTGATAACGCCAATTAAACCACCAAAAACACCGCCCCAAACGACTAGCCAGCCAAGGTGTTCTTTGATCATCTTTTGCACCATTTCTTTAACTAATGCCGGTGTTAATTCGCTTAAACGTTGATCGATGATACCTTCAATGTTCTGCTTTATCTCATCCATCATTGCAGGAGATTCGAATTGCTCTTTCAGTGCTTCTTTGATGTTATCGCTCTTGCTCAACTCAATGATGGATTCTTGCATCTTTTCGACGAAAGGTTGGCGCATGGGTTGTAGCGCTTCCGAGCCGCCAAACATCGCTAGCATGCCGCCAAATTGAGAGCCTTCAATTACTTCCACTAGGGAATCAAATGCTGGATTTAAATCTACTTTCTCAATTACTGGTTGAAGATCGATGTTCACACCGCCCGCCATTTCTTTATTTAAGAATCGGTCAATGTTCGCTTCAGTAAAAAACTGTTCCATCATCAGGTTTTTGATAGCTAGTTTAAACTCTTCAAATCGCGCGGGGATCACGCCAGAACCGTATAATCCAGGCACTTTCTCAAACAGCATATGGATGGCAAGCCAGTTGGTGATGGCGCCTGAGAACGCAAACAGCCCTGCATACCAAAGATAGTCGTTTTGTAATTGATGACCTCCAGCCATCAAAGCGATAGCGAGGACATTCGTTAGCAAACTTTTGTTCATAGTGACCAGTTATATGTGAATATCGGAATAAATAAGTGGGCCTGATTCTATACCTAAGTCACATTGAGATGCTAGGTTTTGCCGTGATGAGTGACCGTGTTGCGAAGGGATAAAAATGGATGTACAGAAAAACAAAACCCGACAATCATTGTCGGGCCACTGCTTTTTCTTAGAAAAACTAAGATTCTATTTTTAATTTTAGATGCGGTAGATCTTACAACAAAGTTGGCATTTCCATCTTTCAGAGTAGCCAAATAGCTTGTCAGCCCAACTTGGTTTGAGTTGTACGATCTGCATTGAACCACATTTACACATAAGCTAATTACCTTATTGTTAATATAATAACTAAGCCATCTATTGAGTATAGCTGTTTCTCAAAAAGTGAAATGACAAATGAAGACGGCTCAATACTCTGTATTGTGTTCATTGCAATGGATACGCAACGAGGCGGTATATTAGCAGAAAAAGTGTGAGCTTTATCATGGAGAGTGTTTCATATATGAGAAACCACAATGGCTATATGAGCATCTAGCCATGGATTTAAATAAAAAACGGCGCTTAAAGCGCCGTTTTTATTGAGCTTATCACTCGTTAAGAAGCGTGTTGATTGTCTAGTTCTTCAGCGATAAATCCGCCAGTTTGATGCGCCCAAAGCTGGGCGTAAATGCCGTTATTCGCAATGAGTTCTTGATGAGAACCTTGTTCAACGATGCTGCCTTTATCTAGCACGATGAGGCGATCCATTTGTGCGATGGTCGATAATCGGTGAGCGATAGCAATAACCGTTTTCCCTTGCATTAATTCATTCAAGCTTTCCTGAATCGCTGCTTCGACTTCTGAATCTAGAGCCGATGTTGCTTCATCCAATACCAGCAATGGTGCATCTTTGAGTAGCACACGAGATATTGCGATACGCTGACGTTGGCCGCCAGACAGTTTCACACCACGTTCACCAACTTGCGCATCGTATCCGACATTACCAAATGGGTCGGTCAGAGTTTCGATAAACTCATGGGCATGCGCTTGCTTAGTGGCTTTCAGCAAATCTTCTTCTGTCGCATCTGGATTGCCATACAAAATATTGTCTCGAATTGAACGGTGTAGCAGAGAAGTATCTTGGGTCACCATACCGATCTTTGAACGCAAAGAGTCTTGTGTAACTTCTGAGATGTTCTGTCCATCGATCTTAATGCTGCCGTCTTCGACATCGTGGAAACGAAGTAACAAGTTCACCAAAGTCGATTTTCCGGCGCCGGAGCGCCCAACCAAGCCTACTTTCTCTCCTGGTTTGATGTTGAGATCGAGATGGCTAATTACGCCTTTGTTCTCACCGTAATGGAAGCTGACGTTATCAAAGTGAATGCCTCCTTCAGTGACAACCAAGTCTTTTGCGCCTGGTTTATCTTTAATATCAATAGGCTTAGAGAGCGTTTTCATTCCATCGACAACGGTTCCCATGTTTTCAAAGAGGGCGCCAACTTCCCACATTATCCACATCGACATACCGTTTACGCGCAATGCAAGACTAACAGCAATCGCAATCGCGCCAACGCTAATGGCACTATCCAACCACAGGTAAATCGATAAAGCAGCAACGGAAAATACCAAAATATAGTTTGAGATCTCTACAGCGACGTCGAAGCCGGTCACTAGGCGCATTTGACGATAGACCGTATTCAAAAATCCTTTCATGCCTTGCTCGGCATATTGGGTTTCGCGCTGGCTATGAGAAAACAGTTTGACGGTTTGAATATTGGTATAACTGTCTACGATGCGCCCTGTCATTGTCGAACGTGCATCGGCCTGCGCTGAAGCGACGTCTTTGAGCTTAGGGACAAAATAGATTTGGATAGCGATGTAAGCGAGTAACCAGACGATCATTGGGATCATCAAACGCCAGTCTGCCGTCGCTAACATAATGATCATGCTGGTGAAGTAAACCGTAACGTAAACAAACACATCCATAGCTTTCATTACGGTTTCGCGCACAGCTAATGAGGTTTGCATGACTTTCGTTGCGACTCGGCCTGCAAAATCATCTTGATAGAAGTTCAAGCTTTGATTGAGCAAATACCGGTGTGCAAGCCAGCGGATAGACATTGGGTAGTTGCCCAATAACGTTTGATGAACGAGCAACGAGTACAAGATCACCAATATAGGCATGACAACCAGCAATAAGGCTCCGTAGAAAATCAAATCCGATTTGTTGTCTTGTAAGAACGTTTCTGGATTGCTGGTAGACAACCAATCAACCAATTGTCCCATGGCGCCAAACAACATTACCTCAACAACAGCCACAATTGTGGCCATCAAAGACATGATGATCAAAGGCTTTTCATAACCACGAGTGTAATAACGCAGAAAAGCGAACATCCCTGAAGGAGGCTGATCCGGCGTAGATTTGGGGAACGGCTCTGTAAAGCCTTCAAATCGTTTAAACATAACTCATCCTAAAGTTAAAACAATGCCATATGGGGTGGCTAAATCCATCGATTCACGCTGCTTTGGACGAAACCGCGTGTATGAGAGTTTCTTGCCTGCTCCTCGAGAAAGCAGACGGATTGACGAGAGGGGCGAAAAAATAGTCTAACCGATTGTGTTTTAAATGTAACTAGTTGGTTATGGGTGTGGTTGTCTATGGTTCTGATTCTTATGATGAATTCTTAGCATGTTCATCGCGATGCCATAAAACCTTAAACCTGCATAGTGACAATAAAATTTCGGGATAAATAAGCTAAGTGCAGTGAAAATTACTTCTAGATAATTAAATTAATTGTGAAAACAGCAAAACTGAAGTTAACAATAAATTTACAATCTCCTCATTCTAGTGATAAGGAATGTATTGGATGCTATTACACGAATCAGTGACCCAATTTGCTAATGGGAAAGAAGAAAGCACGCAAAGTGCTCAGCGCCAAACCGCAAACTGCGTAGTGATGGTGCCACCGAAAGAGTTTCGTTTTAATGAAGAAACCGCACAAGATAATGAGTTCCAACATAAAGTGTCACTCAGCCAAGAAGAAGTCTCACGTCGAGTAATGGCCGAGTTCGCGAGTATGGTTGCAACGCTGCGTCAAGAGGGCGTTCAAGTTGTTGAGTTTGATTATCCAACTTCAGATGTTGCAACGCCAGACGCGGTATTTCCAAACAATTGGTTTAGCACTACGCCAGATGGCACGTTGTACACCTTTCCAATGGCCTGTGAAAACCGTCAAAAAGAAGTACGTCCCGATGCACTTGTGGCAGCACTAGCGCAAGCAGGGCGAGAAGTTCATCGACGCAGCAGTCTAACTGAATATCTTGACGAGCAAGCGTATTTAGAAAGCACGGGTGTGATGGTGTTTGACCACCTAAATAAAACGGTCTACGCCGCACTCTCACAACGTTGTGATCGTCTGGTTTTAGAAGATTACGCCGATCGTATTGGCTATGAACGAGTGATTTCTTTCCAAACTCGTTTGCCGTCTGGTGCGCCGATTTATCACACCAATGTGATGATGGCGGTTGGCGAACAGTTTTGCGTGATTTGTGACGAAGTGATCCCAGAATTTGAGCGTCGTTTTGTAATGAAGTCACTCGCCAAAGACAAGCAAGTCATCTCAATTTTGCTTGATCAGATGAACCAGTTCTGCGGTAACATTCTGCAACTAGAAACGATCAACGGCGACAAGGTGATTGCGATGTCGCAATCGGCGTACGATGCATTCTCACCTGCACAAAGAAAGCAATTGGCAACGCACGGTAAATTGCTGCCATTCGACGTTTCTACCATAGAATCTATTGGTGGTGGTTCGGTTCGTTGCATGTTGGGTGAAGTGTTCTTACCGAATCGTAAAGCTGTGCTTTAATAAACTGCACATTTCTTTTCAGCCGCAGTGAAAGGCTGACGAAGCGTTCACTTCAAGGGTTTTTAGCCGTTAGCTCTGTGGCAGTACAGACTAACGGCTTTTTTGCGCTTTTTTGTTTTCTGACGATTTGCGTAGGCGCCGCTTGGTTTAAGCGCCTAAAATAGGATGGTTCACCTAACAGATTGTGGTAAAGTCCGCGCCTGCGTTTTACCGCATCTTCATTGTTTTTATTGCCTCTTCAACCAAAAGTACAAGGTTTCGCTAATGCCATTTTCTACTCTCTCATTGAGTTCTGAGCTGATTCACTCACTGCCAAAAGACTTCAAGAAACCGACCGATATTCAAGCGTTGGCCATTCCTGAGCTGTTGGCTGGTCAAGATCTATTGGCTTTGGCAAATACAGGCAGCGGCAAAACCCTTGCTTATGGTTTGCCTTTGTTGGAAAAGCTGGGTGTCAATCCAGAGCAAAAAGCGCTGATTCTTGTGCCAACTCGTGAGCTGGCAATGCAAGTGAGTGAAGCAATTAACCAAGTTGGTCAAGTTCTTGAACTCAACGCAGTGTGTTTGTGTGGCGGCGTTGATAAAGAGCAACAACAGCAGGCGCTAGCGACAAATCCTCATATCCTTGTCGCGACGACTGGTCGTTTGGTTGACCTAGCAAATAATGGCTTGGATTTGAGCAATGTTCATTATCTAGTATTGGATGAAGCGGATCGTCTGTTGGATATGGGCTTTTGGCCTGACGTGCAAAATATTGCGGGGCTGATTTCAAACCAGCGTCATACCGCAATGTTCTCGGCAACGTTTTCAGATGAGTTGAAGGGTAAAGCGAAGCTGCTTATGCAGGCACCAAAGCAAGTTGCAGCGCATCAAGAAAACAGCACCAACCAAGATATTGCTGAAACGCTGTACCTCGTCAACAAAGGCAGTAAAACCAAGGCATTGATTGAACTGATTCAAAAAAACGCGTGGACTAAGGCATTAGTCTTTATTGGTGCGAAAGAGAACGCCGATGGCTTAGCGAAGAAGCTGAATAAAGCGGGCATCTCAACCAATGCGCTGCATGGCAATAAGAGTCAAGATGAGCGAGAAGAAGCACTGGCGCAGTTTAAATCTGGGCAAATTCAGGTGTTGATTGCCACCGATCTACTAGCGCGCGGCATTCACATTGAGCAATTGCCTGTAGTGATCAACTTTGAACTGCCAATGCATGCAGAAACCTATGTTCACCGAGTAGGACGCACCGCTCGCGCAGGCGAACAAGGTGTGGCGGTGTCATTGGTTTGTCATGGTGAAATGGACGCACTAAGCGCGATTCGTCACCTGACTCAACGTGCATTACCAGTGCAAGATCTGGTTGGTTTTCCAGTAACGGATAAGCCATCAACTGGCGAGAGCAAACGCGCGCCACGCGATAAAAAAGCCAACCGTCGAACTCATGCTAAGAAGAGCATTAAGCAGTTCCGAGGTAAGTCGAGACGCCCAGCCCCGAGTGCGAAGTAAACCAAAAAAACACGCTCTGACGGCATAGTCGGTTCAGAGCGTGGCTTAAATTTTACTTTGGGGTGTTAACCCACAGTTGGGCCAACCAAGCGCATTTCCCAATCTTCAACTTCGCCAGTTTCTAGGCGGCGCTCGACCAGCTTGCCCCAAGACTCGACTAACGGCAGCTCAGACAGCTTAGTGAGTTCTTTTCTATCTAAACAGCCAGTGAAAACCGCACCCATGATGCGAGCCAATGGCCATTCTGGATAAGGTCTTTCGCGCAGAATAATATCGTCACCTGCACCGATATCGCCTTCTTCCAGCACTCGGAAATACCAGCCTGTTCGAAGCGTATCTTGCAGTCTTCTCGCCATGTCGTGTTGGTCAAAGCGTACGTTAAGTTTCCAACAAGGCATACGACCTTGCGACACTTCCAGTAGTGTTGAGCCGATGCGAATTTTATCTTTCAAGCAAATCGTGGATTCGGTGACGCCTTCGGAGCTGATGTTTTCGCCAAAGCCGCCGGCGGATTGGAAAATTGGTCTTTCGCCTAATTCTTGTTGCCAGATTGGGTAGTGCTCGCTTGGGTAAATATGAAGCGCTTTTTGAATGCCACCATGAAAGCGCGGATCACCTTGCTCATCACTGGTAAAACCAAGCTCTGTTGCGTGCTGGCGCTCAGGTAGCACTTGTTTGTTGATTGCGCTTTGCGCTCCATGAGCATAAGGGACGGTTTTCCCTGCTAGCACAGCTTTTACGACGCCGATTTTCTTCATATAACCTCCTTATTATTTGAATGAGAGATAAAGTGTTTACCTTCATTCGCGATGCGGAGCATGATAGCCTAGTAAACGTGTGTCGGCATAGGGATGAAAAGACAACTAACAATGCTAACTCGCCAAATTGATTCGAAGTCAGGCGTCGTCACCTCCAATGAGATGATGGCCGCGAATTCCCATTCTCCTGTTTTAGTGAAAACCATCGACATGCCAAAAGGTTACATTGATGCGCTGCATCGACACACTTGGCATCAAATCATCTTTCCTATCAAAGGGTTATTGCAAACACAAACGGAGCATTATCAGCATTTGGTTCCGCACACTTCTGCGTTATTTGTTCCTGCGGGTGTTCAACACGAGTCGATTGCTCTAAGCAATACGATATTTGTTGGCATTTACCTCAACCCTGAGTTTGGCGCAACGTACGAGTCACAAGTGAGAACCATTGCTTTAACGCCGTTTTTAAATGAGCTTTTACAAGAGATCCGCAGACAGTGTGAAGGTGAGACAAGCCACGAAGAAGTGCTGCATTTGCTGGCGGTGTTGCATGATCAAATTTTGAAAAGCAACGTGCAGACATTTCAGTTATTGCTACCACAAGACAGACGACTAAAACTGATTTTCGAGCAGTTGACCGACGAGCCCGCGTTGAGCTGTTCGCTAAAAGAGTGGGGGGAGAAAATTGGGGCGTCTGAGCGTACTTTATCACGGCTGTTCGCCAAGGAATTCAACACTTCATTTCTACTTTGGCGGCAACAAATTCGGCTAATTTACTCGCTTTCTTTGTTAGATGAATCGTTGCCAATCCAAGCCATTGCAGACCTAGTGGGTTATCAAAACGACTCATCCTACATCAAAGCATTTAAAGCCTATTTTGATATGACGCCACAACAGTTTAGAGTGAACGGCGCATCGCGCAGGTAGAAATACAGAGCTTCGACTTCACTTAATGCTTTTGAGTAGAAGTCGCGAAACTTCCTTTTTGAATTTCAATTACATGGTATGAATAACAATGGCACCAACGATAAATACTCGAGTGAATCAACTCTGTTTTGGTCAACCCAAAACGTCGCTGTCGTTGGAAAAAGAGCCCCTCAAACCGCTTGCTCAGGGCAAGGTTCGGGTGCGACTGGAAGCCACCAATATTAACTCAAGTGACTTGCTTTCCATTCATGGTGTTGGGCAATACCGCCGCGTTCACGTACCACCTCGCGTGCCGGGATTTGAAGCGGTTGGGCGTGTGGTGGAAGTCAGTGCAGTTGATCAAACTGACCTTCAAGTTGGGCAAAAAGTGTTGGTGGCGATGAGTGGTACTTGGCAATACTACATAGATGCCTCGCCTGAGAATCTTTTTCCGCTACCTGAGAGTTTGGAGAACGGCTATGCCTGTCAGTTGTACATCAACGCGTTAACCGCGTGGGTGATCACCACTAAAGTAGCTAAGTTGAACAAAGACGATGTGGTGATCATCAATGCAGCAGGGTCAGCGATCGGTAAGATATTTGCCCAGCTCGCCCATTCACTGGGTTTTACACTGATTGCTGTGACTTCAAAGCCAGACGAGTATCCGTACGATACGATTCCAGTATTGGACGCGAAGCAAGACTTACACGCGCAGCTGCAAACGCGCCAACTGCCACAACCAACGGTCGCTCTGGACGCGATAGGTGGTGAGGCTGGCACGGATCTTATTCGTACCTTGAAAGAAAACGGCCAATACATCAACTACGGAACATTGTCGTTAACGCCTTATACGCCTGAGTTTTTTGAATCGATGAAGGCGAACAACATCGACTTTAGTACATTCTTTTTGCGGTATTGGGAAGAATCGGTAGGTAAAGGCGGGAGAAAGACGGTGTTCGCTGAAATGTTAGAACACTTTATTAGCAGCGACATAAAGTTAAACGTTGCATATGATCTGTCGTTAGAGGACTTTCAAACAGCGATTGAAATGGTTGAGCGACGCTCGTCAGCAGTGTCAGGTAAAATCATTTTGACGCTATGATTTACAGTGAGTCTGTTGAGAAAAGGGAGGATAAAATCCTCCCTTTTTTATGGGTTTATTTGTAATGATAGGGCTATTTTAGATGGAAGATTTGCTCTGTTTCGAGCGATGTCATCGCACGTACCTGACGCCAAATGTAATAAAAAATACCGAACATCATCAACATACTTGGGATGGCAATCATTGGGTAACTGTACAGCGTCATTTTTCCTAACTCTTCGTTAAAGGCAGCAGTACCAGAAGGGCTAGTCACAATCCAAGTCGCAAGGAAGTAGTTCATTGCAGATGAGAACGCAAAAGTACTTGCAAACAGGTAGTTAGAAGACATAAGGCAACGTTCGAACGCATCGGTTTTACCATTTTCTTTTAAACGTTGGTTAATCAACGCGAGGTTCAACACAGTGTCATTCAGTACTAACTTCTGCATCAGCGGGTAGCGGGTAAACGTTGAACCCAAAACCGCTAAACCGATCAGGCCAGGAATCAGGGCTTCTTTTAGTGCTAACCAGCGTGTATCAAGCTCTAACAAGCCGATGCCACCAGTTAGTAGAACACTGATAAAGCCCAGAGCAGAAATAAAGTTAAATTTCTTGTTACGGACAAGGTCCATACCGCCATAAATGATAGGAAATAGCAAAGCGACAACCAGCGCCATTGCTGTCCCTAGATGCTCATCGCCACTAAACTTCATCAAAATGAAGGAAGGGATAAATACGTTGAAAAGGATTTCAAATAAGGGATTCGGCTTTTTCGCCGTCGTGTTACTCATAATGTTTTACTGACTCTACTCTATGTCGGCTGTTATTGTACTTTGACAAGAAGTGTTCATCTAGTCGCGCTTGATGTAAAGCGTTAAAGCGTCGAGTTGTGTAACGACTTATGAAATAGACCGGAGCATAGCCAGTTAGTTTACATGGTTGACTACTTTTTGTGTCTTAATGACTCTCCTTCTGTGCGATGATCTGATTACGCGCTCTGAATAATCGAGTCGCCACTGTGTTGTGGTTGAGCCTCAAGGCTTGGGCAATTTCATCATGATTCAACCCAGCCACTAAGCTCAAGAGCAACGGCTCTCGGTATTTGGGTTCGAGAATCATCATTTGTTTTTGAAGCCAATTTTGGGCCATATCGTAGTCACTGCCAGGGTAGGTTTTTGTCTGTATTGCACACTCATCAATGTCGACAAAATCGTACTGTTTTCTATCAAAGCGCCGAGCATTCTCACGACGCAAAATAGTAATGAGCCAAGACTTCGCGGCGTTGGGGTCATTTAATTTATCAAAGAATCGCCACGCTTTCAGAAAGGTTTCTTGCGCTAAATCTTGAGCAAGGTGGTGATCTTTGCATAACCAATACGCGAGACGGTAGATCTCTTGGTATCGCTCTTTCGTCAGTGCTTCGTAACGTTTACGTTTTTCCATAGCATTAAGATAAAAAGTTTGGAGAGCACGTTGTGTCTGCCAGATGAACGACAACCCTTTTTATCGCTTTTACAGTGATAAAAAGGGTTGTTCGATTAGGAAGACAAATTCGAAGAGTTAACCTTCCAAATATCGAAGGGTGACTCTGATTTCTTTCTTACACGCTTAAAATGGTTGGTTGGAAAAGCGTGAGTACTGGATGGCATCTGCGACTTCCTGGGCTTTAGACTCTGAAGTCATAAGGTGAAGTAGCTTAAGAGCAGCTTGATAGCTAACTAGGCTACCGTTCGAAGTGATAACGCCATCATCAATGACAAAATTCTGGTCGACTTGTACTTTGACTGCAGGGTAATCTCTTTGAAAGCCGTTTTCACCTCCGGCCCAAGTTGTTGCTTTTTTGCCGTTTAAAAGGCCAGCTTCGGCTAACAAATACGCGCCAGAGCAATTACTTGCCATCCAATCTGCCGCCTTTGAGGTAGTTTTAATAAAGTGAATGAGATCTTTATTTTCGATTAGTGCATCCATGTCATAGCTAGATGTTAAAACCAATACGTCGAGTTCCGGCAGATCACCAATCCAAGCATCCACACCAATTTTTAATCCTTCTTCAGTGGTGATGGTTTTCTGATCTGAGACGGAAATGGTGAGCACGTCATAATCGCTAAACCAAGTGAGACGACTTGCGACGCCAAAAACCTCTAAAGGCGCAGTAACATCAGAGGTCAGTACGCCATCGTAAACTAGAATACCAATTCGTTTATCTTCGGCATGTGCTGTTTGAAGCACCCCAAAGAATAGGACTAGTGTTGCTATCAATAGTTGTAGTGCATTCTTCAATCCGTTTTTACCCATGGTTTTTTCCTCGCTAACAGAGCATCAAGTTATTGAGGTTCATTATATTTAGGCTAATTAGTGATTGAAGAGCCACTTGGTCTTTACTAAAGTGAATAAAATTCATGAATAGAGTTCATTGGTTATATGGATAAGATACGGTCCCTACGATTTTTTATTGCCACTTTAGATGGCGGTAGTTTTGCTGCGGCTGCCAAAGTGTATGGCACTGACCCTTCGACTGTGAGTAAAGCCATACATCGTCTTGAAAGCGATTTGGGTATACAGCTTTTTCAACGTTCTACGCGACAGAGCCGCCTGACAGAAGCTGGTCGTCGGTACGCAAATACTGCTAGGTTTGTACTGGAAGAGCTGGCGGCATGTGAGGATTCATTAAAAAGTCACAATGATGCGCTTTCAGGGCAGCTTAAGATTAATGTACCAGTCTCGTACGGTCGCCTCTATATTCGTCCTTTATTAAAAGAGTTTTGCCGCCGCTACCCTAACATCACTATCGATATTCATTACGATGACGCCTACGTTGATATTATTGAGCAAGGTATTGATGTGTCGATTCGCTCTGGTGTCGTTCACGATAGTCAATTGATTGTGCGTCAGCTGAGCCCTATCGATTTTATCATTTGTGCCAGTCAGGATTACTTAGCGCGCCATGGTGTCCCGAGTGGCCCGGATGTATTCAATGACCATTCTTGGGTTCGTTTTCGTTTTAAACAAACGGGGAAACTGTTGCCGATTCGGATGCCAGAACCAGACGGTGCGAGTGAATATGACCCCGAAAGAAACTATATTGTAAATGACGGTGAATCCATGGCAGAGCTTTGCGCAGAAGGCTTAGGATTAACTCAGATTCCTCATTTTATCGCGAGAGACTGGCTTAAAGCGGGGCGTTTAGTGCCGATATTTCCGAGCATGCGCCAAGCAGGAAATGGCGTGTATCTTCTCTATGCCAACCGGGAATATGTGCCTGCACGAGTTAGGGTGTTCATCGATTTTATCACTCAAGCAATACAGGATATGGATGAAACGCCATTCCATACTTGGGCTGAAACGTTGCCGATTTATCGACCGAACCAAGGCGATTGAAAACTTCACGTGAGTCTTTGGTTAAAACCCCCTAAGCTATATGGCGCTTTTATTGGTTTTTGTTAGTTTATTGGGCGTTATTATCGAAAAGCGCAGTTTGCTCTTCGTCACTCATAAAGGAAAGACAATGCCAACTAAGATCTTAGTGCCTGCTTTGGCCCTGCTTCTCAGCGCATGTGGCGGCGATGGGGAGTCGTCAGCCTCAGCAGAAAGCGGCTCACAAAACACAGGTTCCACATCGTCACAAGGCACATTTGCCGAGCAGATGCTTGCAGCGGTCAACAGCGCCCGCTCTACTACACAACAGTGTGGTGCAACCACCATGCCACCTGTTGGGGCCCTGACTTGGAGCTACGATTTGGAAAGCGCCGCTTATCGACATTCAAGCGACATGGCGAACAGCGATTTCATGAGCCACACAGGCTCTGATGGCAGCAAGATGTCAGATCGAGTTAACGCAACGGGTTATGCTTGGAGCGCCATTGGTGAGAATGTCGCCGTAGGGCAAAGCACCATTAACGCCGTCGTGAATGCTTGGTTATCGAGTGAAGATCACTGCCTTAATATCATGAGTGCGGATTTTGATCAGATGGGTGCGTCGCTTGTCGAAAATCACTCTGCACGCTACGGGTATTACTGGACTCAGGTTTTTGCCAAACAGCGCTAATGCGATAAAGAAGCCTGATAGATAAAATAAAACGCCAGCAGTCACTATCTGCTGGCGTTTTATTATTTACATCTCTTTTAGCTTGTCAGGTTACGAAGTTTTGGGTCATCCACCAGGTATTCAACAAATTCAATCTCAAAACCGGCAGGGTCAACAAAATACACATTTTTGCGGTATGGTTCATCAGCACCAGGTTGGGCAATCGGATAACCTGCATCGGTTAGTCTTTTGATGATTGCATCGACGTTGTTGGTCACATAAGCAAAATGCGCTAGCCCAACTTGGTGCCCGCTCAACTCGCGGTTTTCTCCTTCGCCATGGTCACTCATGGCTATGTATTGATACTCGTCGCCAAAATGTAGCCAGTTTCTTGGTTTGCCACTCCATTCGCCTTTACCTTCATCACGCACGTACCAATGTGGAAATGCAGTTTGGTAAAACTTCAGCATTTCAGGGATATCTTTCACGACTAAGTTAATATGTTCTAGTTGGATCATGATGTGCTCCTTTTTGTCATTTTCTAGCCAACGATGAATATGCTAAAACCTCAAGTTAAGTTTAGGTAAAGGGCTTTTTTAAAATTTTTTAGGGTTGATATCTTTGGATCTGGATACATTGAGAGATTCGGTGGGTTTGGTGCTTTGAATCTGAGAGCTGGGTTAGGGGCTTGCAACCTTGTTTCAACTTTTGTTTGTTCGTGCTACTCATTTTCGATCGAGTTTACGGTGAGTAGATTCCCAGTCTCACCTAGGTTCGCGGGAATGACGGGAAGAGAACGCTAAACGAACAGCGTCATTCTAAAAGAGCCTAAGCGAGTATTCAGAATCTATTTGCAGCGCGTTTTGATGCCGGTGGAGTGAATTGAATTATCTGTGACTGTAAAACTTGCCACCTGCACTCGGAATGCTGAGATCTTAAGAGTTTGATATAAGCGAAGGTTAGATGGGATTGGTGGTTGAATGTTGGGTTAGGTGCTTGCAACCTTGTTTCACCTTTTGTTTGTTCGTGCTACTCATTTTCGATCGAGTTTACGGTGAGTAGATTCCCAGTCTCACCTAGGTTCGCGGGAATGACGGGAAGAGAACGCTAAACGGACAGCGTCATTCTGAAAGAGCCTAAGCGAGTATTCAGAATCTATTCGCAGCGCGTTTTGATGCTGGTGGAGTGAATTGAATTATCTGTGACTGTAAAACTTGCCACCTGCACTCGGAATGCTGAGATCTTAAGAGTTTGATATAAGGGGGAGGTTAGGTGGGGTTGTTGGTTTGAGGCTGAATGTTGGGTTAGGTGTTTGCAACCTTCTTTCACCTTTTGTTTGTTCGTGTTCTTGCTAATCATTTTCGATCGAGTTTTTGGTGAGTAGATTCCCAGTCTCACCTAGGTTCGCGGGAATGACGGGAAGAGAGCGCTAAGCGAACAGCGTCATTCTGAAAGAGCCTAAGCGAGTATTCAGAATCTACTTTCAGTGTGTTGTTATGTTGCGTTGTGAATTGAATTATCCGTGATTGTAGAGCCATTCCCTCCAGTTTGAACTCGGAGCGCTGAGAGATTTGCTTACACCTCTCCCCAAACAAAAAAAGCCAGCAGTTAATATCTGCTGGCAAAGTCTTTGGGCTTCTAGGTTTTTTGATTTTATTTCTTGTTACTCATCGCTGTCACGGTGCCCCGATTGGTTTTCCGGGGAAGAAAACACAGCACCGTGCGCTTTGTGCTCAAGAAATTGGAGATTAACCTTGCTTACGGATTAGGTAGTCAAATGCGCCTAAGCTTGCTTTTGCACCTTCACCCATCGCAATGATGATCTGTTTGTAAGGAACGGTTGTTGCGTCACCCGCTGCGAACACACCTTCTAAGCTAGTATCGCCACGGCTACCGACTTCAATCTCGCCGCGCTCAGATAGGGCTACTTCTGAATCTTTTAGCCATTCTGTGTTTGGTACTAGACCGATTTGAACAAAGATACCTGATAATTCAATCTCTTTGATTTCATCTGTGTTGCGGTCTTTGTACTTCAAGCTTGTTACGCGAGTACCGTCGCCCACTACTTCTGTTGTTTGCGCCATCGTGATGATGTCTACGTTTGGTAGTGAGTTCGCTTTGTCGATAAGCACTTGGTCTGCACGAAGTACGTCTGCGAATTCAAGAACCGTTACGTGTTCGACGATACCAGCAAGGTCGATAGCTGCTTCGATACCTGAGTTACCACCACCGATAACCGCAGTTTTCTTGCCTTTGAACAGTGGACCGTCACAGTGTGGGCAGTACGCGACACCTTTGTTGCGGTACTCCTGTTCACCCGGAACGTTCATTTCACGCCAGCGTGCACCAGGGCTAAGGATTACACTCTTACTCTTCAGCGTTGCGCCGCTTTCAAGTTGGATGTGAATCAAACCATCTTCTGTGTGTGCTGCGCCCATTAGCTTCTCAGCTTGTTGCTCAGTCACGACGTCTACGTCGTATTCTTTTAGGTGTTCTGCTAGGTCAGTTGCCAGTTTTGGACCTTCAGTACGTTTTACCGAAATGAAGTTCTCGATTGCCATGGTGTCCATAACCTGACCACCAAAGCGCTTAGCGACAACGCCAGTACGAATACCTTTACGAGCAGCGTATAGAGCAGCAGCGCTACCACCAGGGCCACCGCCGACAACAAGTACGTCGTATGGGTCTTTTTCGCTCAGTGCTTTCGCGGCTTTCTCGCTTGCGCCGTCATCCACTTTGTTTAGGATTTCTGTCAGAGACATACGGCCTTGACCGAATAGCTCACCGTTCACGAATACGCTTGGTACGGCCATGATGTCGCGTTGTTTCACTTCATCTTGGAACAAACCACCGTCGATCATGGTTGCTTTTATTTTCGGGTTGATCGCCGCCATCATGTTGAACGCTTGAACCACGTCCGGACAGTTTTGACACGACAGTGAAATGAAGATTTCTACGTCTAGATCTTTGTCTAGTGCTGCGATTTGCTCAATCACTTCTGGTTCTAGTTTGATTGGGTGGCCGCCAGAGTGAAGCAGTGCCAATACTAGAGAGGTAAATTCGTGACCCATTGGCAAGCCTGCAAAGCGTAGTGCTGTGCCTTTTGCTGGGTTAGTTACCGCCATCACTGGTTTACGTGCGCTTGCGTTGTCGTCACGTTCAACGGTGATTAGGTCGCTCATCTCTGCGATTTGGTTCGCTAGAGACAAAATGTCATTCGATGCTTTGCTTTCATCTAGACTAACCACTAAACGAACTTCTTCTTTTACATTAGCCAGATATTGTTTGAGTTGTTGTTGGATCGCTTGGTCTAACATAGTTGTTACTACCTTAATTAAATAGTTACCAATCAAAACAAGTATTTGTTCATTCTTGCTAGCTAAAATCGTTGATAACTGCGTTATAGATTTTGTAGTTAGAGTAACTAGCTATCGAAAATCTATGCCTGGTTCTAAACGATTTTTTCTACGCAATTACTGCACACCTACTTATTCAGATAGGTAATAAAAAGTGGTTACTGTAGATAAAACCTGAGGGGGAGAGAGCAAATCAGGCAGAAGGTCGTCAAGGTATCTAACCTGAAGTGCTCTCTAATTCAGTTCTAATCAGAAAAAGGAAATCGGAACTGATTAGAACTTAAATTTCAGTGGCTTAGATTTTGCCAACTAGGTCTAGTGATGGAGCTAGAGTCTCTTCACCTTCTTTCCATTTAGCTGGGCAAACTTCGCCTGGGTGCGCTGCTACGTATTGAGCTGCTTTCACTTTGCGTAGTAGGTCTTCTGCGTCACGACCGATACCTTCAGCAGTGATTTCCATTGCTTGGATAGTACCTTCTGGGTCGATTAGGAACGTTGCACGGTCTGCAAGACCTTGACCTTCACGCATCACACCGAAGTTGTTTGTGATGTTGCCTGTTTGGTCGCCAAGCATGTAGTACTGAATCTTACCGATTGTGTCTGAGCTGTCGTGCCATGCTTTGTGAGTGAAGTGTGTGTCAGTTGATACTGAGTAAACTTCTACGCCACGTTTTTGTAGCTCTTCGTAGTGGTCTGCTAGGTCGCCCAGTTCTGTTGGACATACAAACGTAAAGTCTGCTGGGTAGAAGAAGAATACTGCCCATTTACCTAGGACGTCTTGTTCTGTTACTTCAACGAATTCGCCGTTTTTGTACGCTGTAGCTGCAAATGGTTTGATTTGAGTATTAATCATAATTTACTTTCCTTTGAATGTTTTAAGCTGAGCTGTTGTTGCTTTCGGAAAGTATATTCTCATCGGAGTGTGTTTAAGGAAAATCGCTTATAACTATCCTATTGATAGCCATTTCCTATTTCACTTGATAGGGAAATCCGATGTAAGTGAGTTTGCATTGATAAGTTTTATTGAAGATGAAGGCAGATTAGCAATAGAGAATACCGATGATTACTTTGAGTAGATCTTCTCGCTAAGATCGAAGGAGCCTGCATCTCGGCAGGCTCTTTCTAATAGGAAGTGGTGAAGCGGATGCTTCTATCTTGTTAGCTCAGATTTTCGAGCACTTTGCCGCACAGTTTCTTCAGCATGATCATTTCATCCAGCTCTAAGGTGATTTTACACATCATGGCGTTTGGCACTGACTTGGCTTGTTCCTTAAGATCACGACCTTGTTCTGTTAGGTTGAGTACGCGAACACGCTCATCGGTTTCACTGCGACCACGCTCTACATAGCCTTTTGCTTCTAAACGTTTAAGCAGCGGTGTGAGTGTGCCTGAGTCCAAATGCAGTTGTGACCCCAATTCTTTTACGCTGGCACCATCTTTCTCCCACAGCACCATCATCACTAAGTATTGTGAATAAGTCAGATCAAGCTTGTCCAGCAACGGGCGGTAAGCTCGGATCACTGCATTTGCTGCGCTGTAGAGCGGGAAGCAAACTTGGTTTTCGAGTAAGAGTTTATCGTCGTCGGTCATGGTGTTGTCGGTGTAACACTGGCTCATTGGCGTTGCCTACCTGATCACAGAGAAAGAGAGTTATAAAATAAATTGTGCACAATATAGTTGCAAACTATCTTTACTTCGATATAAGATTGCAAGCAATTAAATTGTGCACAACTTAAATTAAGAAGGACACTCGCATGACTACTCTATACAAAACTCAAGCTACCGCTTTGGCTGGTCGTAATGGTCAAGTAAAAACAGATGACGGTCTTCTCGATCTAGAGCTGTCATACCCGAAGGAAATGGGCGGCACAGGCGCAGCAACTAACCCAGAACAGCTGTTCGCAGCGGGCTATTCAGCGTGTTTTTCTAACGCGATTTTGCACGTAGCACGTGAAGGTAAAGTAAACCTGAAAAGCGCTCCTGTAACGGCAGAAGTGGGCATCGGCCCGAACGATAACGGCGGCTTTGCACTGACAGTGAGCCTAGCGGTAGAGCTAGACATGCCACAAGAACAAGCGCTAGAACTAACGCGCATCGCACACCAAGTTTGCCCATACTCAAACGCAGTTCGTGGCAACATTGATGTGGCAGTAACGGTAAACGGCGAAGCAATTTAAGCGGTTCTTACCACGTTACAAAGACAAGAAAGCCTGCAAGTACGCAGGCTTTTTCTATATTTGAAGTAGGAGTCTAAATTTAAACTTAATTTGGTTTGTTCGAAATGCACAGGTATAGTTGGAAAGATTAGGTCAAAATCTAAACGAAAAATAGAATGTGATTAGCACTTTCTATTGATTCAAATATTTCGGTCAAACCTGCAGTATATCTCGGCTGGGTTCGCTTGTTGTTACACCAGCGAGGTTGCCGATAGGAGTCATGTGATGAGCACTGAAACGGTAAGTTATCTAAAAAAGAATGCTGCGAAGCTTGAACTGGATGAGCCAATGACGATTACGCAAAATGGTAAGCCTATTTATGTCGTTGAGTCTTATGAAGAACGTCAGAAGCGTGATGAAGCCATTGCTTTAATGAAGTTTGTTAGCTTTGCTCAAAATGATGTTGCGAATGAACGTGTAAAGTCATCAGAAGATATGAAGAGCACGTTAGCAGCACTCAAAGATTGAGTTTGATACGAGCATGGAAGCAAAAGTTCTCTATACACAAACCTTTGAAAATACGGCTATTCAGAGTATTAACTATTTATCGAACTGGAGCGCTCGCAACGATGTGATTGATAGATTAATTGCGGTTCAGCAGAGGTTTGAACACAACGTTTTGAATAACCCGTCTATCTATCCGCCTTGTTATGAACTGACAACAATCGGTGTTTACGACATCCGGCAATTTAGCTTTGATGGTTTCAAGCTGCTTTACCGAATTGGTGACAAAAATACTATCTATGCTCTAGTGATTCTGAGTGACAAACAAAACCTACAAAACGCATTGATTGACCACTGCATCATGTTCAAATGATTCTATGAGAGACCGCATTAACGCGGTCTCTCTTGCTTTCTGGCTCTAGTGTATTAACGCGACTCTAGCGGGTAAGAGCGGTAACTCCACATGCCGTAAGTACGCAGTGCATCGCGGTAAATACCAAGCAATTCGCCATCGCTGGCTTTGACTAAGTCTTTCAGTGGTTTGTCTGGGTAGCTCACTGTGTCGAAAGTGATGCCTTGTGGGCCAGTTTGCCAGCTTGCGATTTCAAACAAGGTTTGACCGCGGCGTACGTGGCTCGCTGAGCTTATGATGGTTGCGTGTTTGATGTTATGACGCGCCAACGCGTAGCTGCTGAATAGGGCGTTACCTACCGTGCTGGTGGCGTAGTTTTCTTCAATGATGCGATCTTTGCTGATGCCTTTTTCAATCAGCCAATCTGCCATTAACTTGCCTTCGGTTTTGTGGTTCTTTGGTACGCCGCCCGTCAATACGATCAACGCGTCTGGGTTTGCTTTTGCCATGGCTAGCGTGGTTTCCAAACGCTCAACCAAGATCTGGTGCATCGAACCATCTGGGTTCAGCGCGTATCCCAGCGTGACGATTGCGCCTTTGTCATCCAATTTGCCTTTGTCGGCTTTCTCTTTTAGCGGCGTGGCAAGTACGCGGTCAACGGTGTCGAAGATACGTTGGATGTCTGCCGCTTTACCTGCATTGAGCTTAGTGAGCGTCGCCATGAGTTTCGCTGATTCTGCTTGGTTGCCCTCAAAGCGTTGCCATACCGCTAAGTAAGCGTGCAAATCCACATCGTCTGGTGCAACAGAAAGGGCTTGTTCAAACAGTTCAATCGCGCGGTCTGCATTCTTGTTGTAGATCTGCGCGTTGGCCGCAGAAATCAGTAGGTCAGTACGGTACGGCTCAAGTTTGTAGGCTTCTAGTAAGCGGTCGGTAACAATCTCCATGTTGCTCGGCATTTTGGCGGTAAAACCCGCATGCGAGATACGCGCAGGGGATTTGAATGCTTGTACCGCGTCATTCAGCAGTTGGTCGACAACCTGACGTTTGGTGACGATCTGTGAGTAGTCGGCGGAAGATTGGACAGCAGCATCGTTAGCCGCGATAGAGTATGGGGCAGCAGTCAGCGCAATCACGCTACCAAGAGCAATGGCAAGTAAGTTCTTCTTCATGGAATGTCCTAGAGGTGTTGTAGTACCTAGTTTTTATTGTGCCTAGCGTTGCAGGTCGAACGGGGTCGATGGAATTTTTTCAGTCTAGGTTCGCTTCATGAATAATCTGTGAAATGAATCCCAACTCAGCCGAGCAAATGAACGCGCGTGGTCAAAACGCGAAGTAGGATCACGAAAATACTGAGGTATTCATTCGTGTTCTAAGTAATTGGATTAAAAGATAAACAGCGTTTGGAAGAACGGATTTAAGCAACCAGAGTAAGAAATGAAAAAGCCTGCAACGATGCAGGCTTTTGGTTTATTTGATGGCAGTGCAGAAGCTAACGTCTGCATGGTGCGTTTGTGGGTCGAAGCTGTGGTAAAGCTCAAAGCAAGGTCGGTCGTCGTTCTCAATACCGGATTCAATCACTTTGCTCATGACATCATCCCACGCTTTTGAGTATTGGCTCGGGTCAGTAATGTGCTGGCGCATCACCGCATACTGACCGCCGGGGAAGTCTTGCAGTTCAATGCCTTTCGGTACTTCGGTATCTTCTGGCACCATTAGACAGATGTCAGTACGGCACTTCTCGTCTGGCGTGATTTCTGGGTTGTCATGGTAGATGAAGATGCAGGTATTGCCTGCCAAACCTTTCATTCCTGCCCATTGATACAAGCGACCTGATGGCTCCTCATAGCCTTGGCCGTAAGGGCCGTTTACACGAATGTAAGCCAGTTTTGCTTTTTCAAAGTTTTGCGTTTCCATTGTCATGCTCCATTTGGTGAGTTCAGAGCCAGTATATGAATCGCTTGGTGTTACTTCGTTTCCATTCTTGCGCAACGTGTGTCCAATCTTGCTGTTTCGTGCTAATTCAGAAAACTGCTGGTAGTTTTCGCAGTCACGAAAGGCTGTAGGTGTGACGCCATAATGTTGTTTGAAGGCTTTGGCTAAGCTCTGTGAGCTAGAAAATCCGTACTCTAGGGCAATGTTCAATACCGATTGCTTGGATTTGAATAAGTCATCGGCAGCGGCTTCTAAACGCAAACGTCGAATGAAATCGGCTAATGTCTCGCCTTGCACGGCTTTGAAGGTGCGATGAAAGTGATAAGGGGAAAGGTTCGCCAGCGCGGCCACTTCTGGTAGGTTGAGCGGTTCATTAAAGTGTTGTTCTAAATAACGAATCACAGGAACCAGTCGTTGGTGGTAGTCGACGCGCATCGGGGGATTTCCTTGTTCTGTTCAGCTTGTATTCTCTGCTCAAAGCCTACCGCAATCCAACAAGCTTGCAAGGGAGCAGGGTGAGAAATGCGTGGCGAGATGAGCGTCAATCAGTCACACTCAACGAGCAGATGTTTAAGCAAAAACGTTGCGCTTATTATCTTTACTAACCGCTAGGACAATCATGATAGCTTGGAAACAGTCTCTGCCAGAGTACGAATGGCTCATTCATCAAATTTGGTACTTGGAAGTGCCAGAGGGTGAAGTCATTGACCCCAAGCCGCACCTTATTCCAAACCCGCGTGCTCATTTACTCTTTACGCCACCAGAGCAAGGCTACAGTTACGACACGAGGGACATTAAGCTTGCTGGCAAAGGCTGCCACTTATTAACGGCTAACGAACATTTGCTGTTGTTGGAAGATAGGGCGCCCATCAAGCGTATTGGTATCACCTTTCGTCCAGAGGGTTTGTATGCCATTGAGTCACTTTTTAGTGATGCATCCCAAGTTACAGCAATTAACCAATGCGAATGGTTTGATTGGCTCAACACGGCGTTTGATGAGCGCTTTCAACAAGGTCTATGGCAGTTAGAGTTGCAGGATTCACCGCAATGTTTGCTGGACTATATCAAGCGACATTTAGATGCGTTAGATATCGAACCTTGCCGTATCAAACCGTTTTTGGCATCGCAAAAAGCGGTGTCCGTGATGGATGCTCAGGCGCTACGCTCACCTGAGTTAGCGATGGATATTGATGAGATAGCCAAACAGTGCGCCTGTTCTCGCAGAACGCTTGAGCGCAGTTTCAAGCAGGTGGTGGGGTTGAGCGTTAAGCAGTATCAACAAATGGCACGTCTGGAGCAGATGATTTTGACTCTCTACAAGCAACAAGAAGCGATTGATTGGGCGAGTTTCTCCCAACAATTTGGTTTCAGTGACCAATCGCATTTGATTCGTACCCTCAAACAGCAGCTAAGAAAAACGCCGAGCAAGTACTTGAAAAAGCGTGACTTAACCATCGATATCTATGGCGACTTTGAGTCGTAATACATTGCTAATCAGCCCGAAAGTTGTCGCAAAAATCCAATTTTTCTCTTATCCGCTGGGCTACTATCTTCAGCAGATAACGAGGTAACACATGTCATATCAAAAACTAAAACAAGGCGAAGCCATCCCATTTAACGAATCGTTGACTATCCAGCTGATTCAAGGCTCTGATCTACAAGATATTATCGAGATGCTGAACGACGATAAGGTCAATCAATATCTGTTCTTCGCACCTGCTGACAACAGCCTATATGAAGGCTTCTTTGGCCCTATTATTGAAAATACGGCACAAGCGATCAAAGACGGTGTTTGGCCAGACAGTCCAACGTTCGTGATTCGTGACCAGCAAGGTCAGTACATGGGAATGTGTGCGGTGACCGCAGTGATGTTCTTAACTGGCAACTACGAAGTGGGTTATCAGTTACCTACTTGCGCATGGGGCAAAGGCGTTGCGACTCGCGCTTGCCAAATGATGACCGAGATTGGATTTACTGAGCTAAACGCCCATAAAGTCAGTGCCGATTGCTACGCTTCTAATGCTGGTTCTTACAAGACGTTAGAGAAAAATGGTTTTACTCAAGAAGGCCGTCAGAAAGACTACTACAAACTAGAGCAAGGCTTTGACGACAAGCTTTACTACGGCATGACAGCAGAGCAATTCGTGTCTTTAAATCGCTGATTATTAGCTGACAAAAAAGTCGCCAACAAAAAAGGCCGTTAACCCAAATGCTCGGGTTAACGGCCTTTTCTATATTCAGCGCTAAATGGCTAAGACTTATTTGCCTTGGTTTTGGCTTTGAAGCTTCTCTTTTGCTTCTTCAACCTTTGAGAAATCCAATCCCAACTCGTCTACGGCTTCTTTGATTAGCGCAGGGTTTTGCATCACTTGCGCCATCAGCATTTGTAGCTTGTCTTGTGGCAAACCTAGTTGGCTGATGGTTGCCATTGCCGCTAGAGGGTTTTGCGTCAGAGTTTGAAAAATCTCGTTGATTTGTTCGTCGCTGATGTTGTTCTCTTTTAGCAAGGCGATAATTGGGTTCATCATATTTCCTTTCAATTATTCATTGGATGACACTGAGGTGCAGTGTATCACTCGGTTACCTGTGTTTGTACTAGCTGAATAATTGGGGTAATCACTCAACTTTTCAATACCCCGTTAGTTCCATATAACCTGTCCCAGAATGAGAGCCCTCAATACGCACTGGGCCTTCCCAATAAGGCACAGAAAGGGGCATTTTCGCGTTCGGGTTGAGGGCAGAAACCGTAAGTTCGATTTGCTGGTTAGGAATCGATACTTGCCACTCGGTTGGATACTTTCGCCCTTGGATTTCTGTTTGCTTAGTTGCCTTTAACTGAATGTCTTTTTGAGAAATGGCGATGCCAGAGCCATCTTGCTGCATCAGTCTTGCGTTGGAGTAACTGGCTGCTCCGGTTTTGGAATCCCGCAACTGGAACACCACCAAGCTGGTCTCGTCATTCAATCTTAGGGCAAACCAGTCCCAGCCTTGTTGCGAGTCTAGTAAGAATTGCGAGCTCCACTCTCGGTCTATCCAACCTTTGCCGGATACTTGATGGGTTTTGCCATCGATCGTGACTTCACCGGACACATCAATAAACGGTTGGCTGTAGTAATAGGAAGCCACACGGCCATCGGCACTTTTGGTGCTGTAACCTTGTTCGCCTTGCTTTTGATAAGGCGCGCTGCTGGTAAGCATCAGCGAATAGCCAAACTGTTCGGAGTTCGCCTTCAATGTTGCAGGGAAGAGGTCGTTGGTTGAAGAGGTCCACTGCCAATCATCGAGATAAACTCGAAATGGTGAAGTGTCGACGCCAGCGAGGGATGTTTGAGCGCGCGACCATTTTTCATCGGCGTAGTGTTTGTCTGCGGTCGTCACTGCGCTGTGCGCCATGTAGATTTGCTGAGTTTGCCATTCGGTTTTCTTTACGTCATCTTCGCCTTTTGGCGGCGCAGCAGCAAAGCGAAATTGTGTCCACTGGACGCCAAGTGGAGTGCCATCTTCATCAATTAAGTTAGCGGTTAAGTACCACCATTCATGACGAAAATCCCGGTGTGCTTGATGGTCTGCCGGGAAGGTGAGTTCAATCCCTTTTTCTACGGGAGTGAATAGGTTGCTCTCGCTTTGCGTATCTCCGCTTCCCAGCAACGTGCCCATATTTTGCGTGCCCATATTTTTTTGTTGGGCATCTTCACAACCGAACAGGAATAAACTGCTTATGAGTAGAGTAAGTTTGCTTGCTATTCGAACCATCACAACACCTCGCTTTGCAAACTGGATACGACAGGCTTACTGACCAATCGCCACAGCGGAATCAAGGTTGCGATCACTGCCACCAAGATGGTGATTGCCGCAATGCTCAGCGCATCACTCCAATTCCACAGATAATTTAAGCTCCAACCAAAAGCTCGTAAGGTGACGATGTCTGTCAGTACATAACCCACCATCGCACCGAGGGGCAGGGCAATAACCAGCGTAAAACTGACCAAAGCGACGATCTGCCCGATCACCATGGTCATTAATTTACGACGGCTGACGCCAAGTGCATACAGCCTTGCAATGGCGGCTTTGCGCGCGTCGAGCAACATAAAACAAGCACTGAACAAACCAATCACCGCGACCATCAACGTCACGCCGTTGAGTGCGCGTGTAATGGCGAAGGTCTGCGAGAAAATATCTAACGCGATGGATTTGATTTGCGCCTGATCGTAGAGCTGACTTGGATGCAGATTCAATTGCTCGCGCAGTTGGTCGTAGACGATTTGTGGGTCACCAGAGACTTTAATGCCAAGGCTTGTTGGCAGGTCGGTAAAGCCACTCTCTTGCCATAATTTGGGTGCTAATAAGACTTCACCGTTAGGTGAGCCGTAATCATGGAATACCGCACCCACAAGTAGGTTCTTATTTGGAACGGCATCAAGCGTGAGCTCGCTACCCAGTGATAAACCCAGTTTGACCGCGGTTGGTTCACTGATGGCGACTAATTCACCTTGGTAAAAGCGTGGCCAGAAGTTCTCCAAATGCGATTTGAACACCATGGTTTGCTCTAAGGTGTCTTTGTCTTTGGTGCCAAGCAAAATCGGTAAGCCTTGCAGGTTATCGTCGACGTAGTATTGCTTGTAGACGGTCTCAACCTTGTCGAACTGCCCTAATGCGCGCTCTACATCAGCGATTTCTCCTTGGGCAGGGCTGACGTAAATATCGGCGTGTAACCTTTGTTCTAACCACTGTTTTAGGGTGGATTCAAAACTGCCAACTAGCGTGTTCATGCCCATATTGGCCGTAACGGCGAGTAGCAGTGCCATCATGGCGAGAGAAAGCGGAGAAATCAGCTCGCGCAGCTCAGCAAATAGATACTGCATCAAACCGGAAGTGGTGCGCTTTTCACACCAATTGGCTAGTACGCTGAGTGTTTTGGGTAGATACAAAGGAATCGACACTACAAGCACGCCGAGCCACGCCATGGTGAAGCGGTGATGCTCACTCAGCCATAACCCTGCGAGTGCGAGAGTCGTCAACGCAGCACCTATCACGAACAATTGGTTTTCGTTAGAGGCTTCAGGTGCTTGATAAAATCCACCATGAGAGGAGAGCGGTTGGCGCACTCGCTGTTTAAAGTGCTGCCAACATGCTAATAGGGTGGCGGCTAACGTGAGCAGCAGGGCTTGCGCCCACCATTGCCACTGCCAAGTGCCGGGCAGCAGTGTCGCGCCGTAAAGTTGTTCAAGCGTTAGTGCCACGGTCGGGTGTAACCAATGGCTGAGCTGCATGCCCAATACAAAACCGAGGGAAGCACCGATGGTAACGAGAAGAGTGAGTTCAACTAACAGCGCAGAGAACACAATGCTCGGCGCAACACCCGCTTGTTGAATTTGCACTAACAGCCGATTGCGTTTAAGCAAGCTGTACTTTACGCCGTTGTAGGCAATGAACAGCCCGACTAAAAAGGCAAGCAAGCTCATTGCGGTGAGATTGAGGTGAAAGCTGTCGGTCAGCGAACCAAGGTCTGTACTTTGATTATTGGCAATCCATTGTCCTTGCTCGCCAATCAGCTTCTGCCATTTTGCTTGCGTGTCTTTATTCCCTTTATCACCGGAATGGAAAACCGCAATGTAACTGAGCTGCCCTTGTTTATTGAGCAGTTGTTGGGCAAAACCAATATCCATCAACATTCGGCTACCTAACTGCCACTCGTCAGGTAGCACCACCACTTGGGTTGGAATGTCGTCCAGAGTTAGGGGTTCTACCTCACCTAAGTTTTGATGTTGAGATTGGCTCATCATCACGATTGGCTTGCCAGCTAAAAGCTCAGGCAAAGGTAAAGCACTGTCGAACAAAGACACGTTTTGCTCACTATCCGATGAATAGCGCGAACGTGAAGAGATGGCGGCAATTAACTCGTTACCTTGTACTGACCAACGACGACCTTGTTCGTCTCTCACTCGCCCTTCGATTACAGGTAGTGTTGCACTGAGTCCGTTTTGTCTGAGGGTGAAGTAGAGCGATTCGGGCAGATAGTTTTGCCCTGCGGGTGGAATAATTACGTTCTGAGCTTGTGCGCTAAGCTGCTCGGTAGACTCCGCATAACTGCGCTTGGCATTGAGGTTGATGGCTTGTACCGCAACAAACAAGGTCACAGCCAGCACGATACCGATCAGAATTGCGGCGGCTTGCAGTGGCGCCTGCCGATAGTGCGCTACAAACAGATCCAGGGCGAGTCGAGTATGAGTAAATCTGGTGTTTGATAGCTTAGCTTGCTTCATGGCGAAGCTCATGTTTGTTTACTTGATGACAGTTCTGTAGCTGACTATTATCCAATCGCAGCCGTGTTTTCATAAATTCAGCGCATTCAGGGCTGTGGGTGACTAACAGCACTGCCGTATTGCCTTGGGTGGTGATTTCACTGAGTAATTTCATCACTTCCAAGCCGGCTTTTTGGTCGAGGTTACCTGTGGGTTCATCGGCGAGTAGAAGCTTAGGTTTGTGTGCCAATGCGCGCGCAATAGCGACTCGTTGTTGTTGACCGCCGGAAAGGGCAGAAACATGTCTATCAAGCAGTTGGCTGATCCCTAGAGTCTCGACCAAATAATCGCACCAGTCGTTCCATTTCTGCTGATTCAAATACAGAGGGAAGGCGATGTTTTGCTGCACGTTGAGCGGCGTTAATAGATTGAATTGCTGGAAGATAACCCCCAGTTTTTGGTGTCGAAATCGGCTCCATTGTGGGTCTTTCCAAGCCGCTGTGTTATCGCCATCTAACCACAACTCACCTTCGGAAAGTGGCTCAAAGCCAGCGATGACATTGAGTAAGGTACTTTTGCCGCTGCCACTTGCGCCCGTCAGCGCAACACTCGATCCTGTGTTCAACGTAAAGTCGACGCCTTCCAACACGCGATGTGTCTCTTTACCATCAACAAAGCTTTTGCTGGCGTGTTTGAGTGTGACAAGTGGGCTTTCCATTTCCTCTCCCTGGATTAAAAAGGTGTCGTTTCTTTTGGCAATCGCTATTGCAGTTCGTTCTTTAGAAACTTTAGACAACAATCAGATAAAAACAGCGATTTATATCGAGTTTAGGGTCTGTTGACCTTTCGAGCTGATTTTTGCAGCGAATTGTTGGGTATTTGTGCAAGGCAGAAGCTTTGATGTGTAGTTAGCCTACATGAAAAAGCTGATAACGCAGTAGAAATGACCAACAAACGCTGCCCAAAGGGTTCGGCTAAAATCGTTCTATGCTTTGTTAAGGAGTATTTACTTAGAATGCTAGGCTACACACTCCTTGCCTCGCCTAAAACGATTTTATCTCGAACAAAACTTAATCTCGAAAGATAAACAGACCCTACTTTGTACTGAAAATAAGAGGGAAGAGATTAAATGAGGAAGGGATATGACAGGCATTAAAAAAGCCCGAGTCAAACTCGAGCTTTCAAAGATATTCAGCGTGGTCAGCTTACACGTAGTACGCTTCAACTTCGCCTTTAAGTTTGATTAGCATTGGGTTACCGAAACGGTCTTTTGCTTTAGGAGAAGCAATTTTCACCCAACCTTCGCTCACGCAGTATTCTTCTACGTCTGTGCGCTCTTTGCCGTTGATACGAATACCGATTTGGTGCTCGAAGCATTCTTTGATGAAGAATGGGCTACGTGGGTTACCCGCTAGGCGATCTGGTAGAGCTGGTTTAGCTGTATCTGTCATGTTTGTGACCTAAATTCCGTAAAAAGTGCGCCATTGTAGTCAGTGCACAGTGAGTGTTCAAGATATGTTGAGAGTCGATGCGTTGTTTAACTTTCAAGTACCGCCTATAACCCCTTTAAATACTGCGCGTTGGCTGTCGGTTGAATCATGGGATTCAGCGTTTGGATGGCTTGTTCGCTGTACTCTGCAAGTAGAGCTAAGAACGCGTCAATCAACTCAGGTTTGCTTGCTGAGACTTTCGTTTCGGTCTGGATATCACGCAGATCGATCAACACATCAGTACACAATTGCGGCAGATCGTGCAGCACTTGCAGGTTTAAGACGTTGTACTCGCTGTAGATTGAATTGTGACTGCCTTTTTGTTTTTGCACCACATACGGATTGTCTTTTAAGTTGATGATAGACGTACGTTTATCACAGCGTTTCAAACAACCTTTGTTGACCTTAATCTTGCGGCATCCTTCGGTTTGTTGGAACAAACATTGGCGGCTCGTGAGTAGGGTATTTGGATGATAAATGCTGTAGAAGCAGCGCATGTTTTTCGGGCGCTTTATATGGCGCATCTGCTTCATATTCAGCTCATTAGAAACAAACGCGCCACTTGCCGCGAACTCGTCTTGAAGGCATTTAAACGCGTATGAGTTCACCGTGTTCAGTTGTGGGCCTGCCACCCAGCCTAAGCCGAGCTCTTTTGCGATCATGCCGACGCCTGAGTTGTTGGTGATCAACAATTCAGGTTGGATGGTTTCCAAAAATACGCGCGCGGCTTGGTAGTCTTCGCCAATCAAAATGGCAGGGAACCAAGGTTTGAGCATTGGGTTGGCTTGGAACAATTCAATCATCGCGCTCAGTTCACCAGACAATCCCATTGGCAATTGATAATAAACATCAATGTCGCGGTATTCGCACAGCATGGCTTCTTGTGCTGACGAGATCAGAACCGATAATTTTGGCGCACCTTGGCGAGGGTCTGGTTGAGGTAACGCTGGTAGAGTTGGCACATCAATCGACCCTTTCAAGCTGCTGCCGGATACTTGTGTTGAAGTGACATCGAACGACTTAGTTTGCTCTGCCACTTTCTCAATGATCGCGGTTTTGTCGTCGTAGAGTTTCTTTTTCACCGCTTGTACATCATCAGCAGACTGGCATTGGTAAACCTTCGAAAAATGCTTTACAGCGTGGTCGCGCGGGTTGTCGATGTACATCGCCTTGCCGAAATCACCTTGCAAAAATGCGTTGGAGAAATCACGGTTGAACACCGTGTATAACTCTGTGGTGTCTTCAGAGAGTTTCAAACCCTCGCACAAGCGATCAATCTGTTTACGCCAGTTATCGACCACGGTGTACACGTAGTGGGATTTCTTAATGCGGCCTTCCACTTTCAACGAATACACACCCGCATCAGCAAGCGCTTCTAAATCGCTAAATGCGGAGTTGTCTTTCATATTAAGTGGGTAGTTGTTGCCTGTTTTGGTCGTTTCGTACTGTTCGCGACAAGGTTGGCTACAGCGTCCACGGTTACCTGATGCGCCATTGCGAGCTGAACTGATGTAGCAAATTCCGGAGAATCCGATGCAGTATGAGCCGTGGACAAACACTTCCATCATTACGTTGTGCTCGCGACCAAATTGCGCCAGATGTTTTATTTCATCGATGTTAAGTTCGCGAGATAAGTTTACTCGGCTTGCGGTGAGCTGGTTGAGAAAGAGGATTTGGCCTTCGTTATGCGTGTTCAGTTGTGTTGAAGCGTGCACATCCAAATCGGGAAAGTGATGTTTGAGAATATAGGTCAGACCGAGATCTTGCACGATCACGCCATCGATTTTGGTGGTGTTCAGTTGGCTGAGTAAGCGAACAATCGCTGGAATTTCACTTTCTAAAATCAGCACATTCAACGTTAGGAAAATCTTACAGCTGTGCTGATGGGCTAACGTTAACACGCCATTTAAGTTATCTAAGGTGAGGTTGGTCGCTCGGTTACGAGCATTGAAGCGGTCGAGCCCACAGTAAATTGCATCGGCGCCAGCGGCAATGGCGGCTTTGATGGAATCTAAATCACCACCGGGTGCTAATAACTCAAATTGATCGCGTGTCACTACTTTTCTCTTTCTTACCAAAATAGGCTGCAAATGTTACGTATTTCACGCTTTTGATGCTCGGCTAGTTAATGCTTTATTAATCTGAATCAATTAATCCGTGTTACACGGTCGACTCTTGAGTGGGTAGAGTGCAATTCGCGATAGTGGGATCTGACTTCTATAGTTTTCCTACACTTGGTTTTTCTATATCTAGTTTTCGACTCAGAGAGAGGAAGGGACGACAAATGAAAAAAGTAATCATCGGGTTGGTCGTGGCGTTGACGTCATTGAGTGCGTTGGCTGGTGAGGGTGTGGTAACCGTTGCGAGCACGCATTCAGCAAAAGATACGGCGGATAAATTTGTCGCTATCGCGCAAGAAAAAGGGTTGAACGTCTTTGCGCGCATTAACCATCAAGAGAATGCCACGAAAGTCGATATGACGTTGCGACCAACCGAAGTTATCGTGTTTGGAAACCCTAAAGTGGGCACGCCACTGATGATCTGTGCGCAGGAAGTGGCGCTCGATTTACCCCAAAAAGTGTTGGTGTATGAAGATGCTGAAGGCAAAACGTGGTTAGCTTATAACGATCCTATGTATTTAAAGCAGCGCCATCATATTGAAGGCTGTGACGAGGTATTGAACAAAATCAGCGGCGTGCTGGGCAATTTAACCAACGCGGCGGCGAAGTAGGGTGCAGTATTAGGGCTGCTTGTTATGTTGAAGAATAAAAAAGCCCCAATGATTGGGGCTTGAATGAAGCGAAGTATGCCGTTTAAAAATAGTAGAAGATCGGCGGTTCATGCATCAAGAAATTTTGATGGGAGATGTTCCACGCATAGGCGCCCGCTAAGGTAAACACAACATAATCACCAATATCGACGTGGGCGACGTGTTGATTGCGTGCCAGCACATCTTTGGGCGTACAAAGCTGGCCGACAAAGGTCGCTTGTGCATGCTGAATTGGATGAGAAATCTCATGGTGTTGCTCGCTTTTCAGGATGACGAATGGATGGTCATGACTCTGCGCCGCTGGCGTGCGGAAGTGGTGAGTTCCCCCGCGCGCGATGACAAAGTTTTCGCCAAGATTTTGCTTAATATCGAGCACTTCCATCACGTAATAACCGCATGCCGCCGTGATGAAACGTCCGCATTCAAAACGCAGTGTCCAGTCTTGCACTTGCTCTTTGGCTATGAGGAATTCCAACTTGTCGCAAAACTCCATCCACGGAAAGTGTTGCTTAGGGTTTTGGTAGTTAATCCCCATGCCGCCGCCCAAGTTGATCATCAGCTCACCGAGTTCAAACTCTTGTTGCCACGCTTTCACGACTTGGAAATAGCGCTGCATTAACGCTAAGTGACGTTCAACATCGAGCTGATGCGACATCAAGTGAAAATGGAATCCTTTGAGTGACACTTGCGGGAAATCGCGCAGCAACATCAAAGCATTGCTCAGTTCGGACTCGTCAAAACCAAAAGGGGTCGGCTTGCCGCCCATCGCCAACTTGCTGAGCGTGATGTCGCCGATATCAATGTTCATACGCAAAAAGATCGAAGCAGGGCGGTTGAGGCGCTCGGTTAGTGCTCCAATGCGTTGTAGCTCGGTGAGGCTTTCGACATGAATTGCATCAACATCAAGCTCAATCGCTTGTTGCAATTCACTTAGCATTTTTCCGGGGCCACCGAAGATCAATGGCTTATCGAGTTGTTGCTGGTGGAGGTGTGTCAACTCCCCGCCAGATGCCGCTTCAAAACCATCGACATACGGCGCGAGCGTTTTAAGAATCGGGCCCGATGGATTGGCTTTGGCTGCGTAAAATAGCTCGACATTTTTCGGCAAAACGTGACGCAGTTGTTTGATGTGTTCTTCTAAGGCGTTTAGGTCATACACGTACGCGCACAAGGGTTGATTTTGCTGCTGTGCGAGCGTGTGAACTTGCTGGCAAACGCGTGTCGGTAGAGAGAGTGAATTAGACATGTTGCGCTCCTTTTTCGTGTTGCTGCCAAGGCGCGGCGACTTGGGTATAGCCCGACTCCTTATCGGCTTTTTGCATCAAACGCGTGGTGAAATTATTTTTGCTTGGGAAGTGACCGCCATTTAGCAACGTTTCTAGTTCCGGCTGTTTTCCATTCACTGATTGCCAATGCACAATGGCACTTTGCACCGCATTCCACAGCGTTTGCTCTAGTGGCTCATCACCTTCTGCGATGAAGAAAATCGCTTCGCTGATGTTGTTGATAAAGGTGCAGTATCCGATGCGATTCCAGCCTTGTTCGCGACTGTAGTAAACCGATTGTCGTGCGCGTTCAGACAAGTCAGTTAATGTTTCTGCTGGCCAGAACTCCGGCAGTAATTTAGTGCCTTCCAAATCACGAATCCAAACACAACACGGCATCTCTTGTTCAAAGCCAATCAAGGTGTTTTGCAAATGCGGCTCAAACGCCACCCCGTGTTTGAAGTAGTAGTTAAACACACCTGGAATTAGGCAATGCAAATAGCGTTCAAACCACAGTGTCGCGATGTCGGAATAGCGATTTTGCGTTGTACGCGCTTTGTTTTTAAGGCGTTGAGCAATGCAACTGTTGCCGTTTTTGTCGTAAGCAAACAGAGCGCCAGCGAGGGTTGGTTTTAAGATATCGACTTCGCTCAACGAGAAATTTTCGCGATACAAAATCCCAAACGATTCGCGCGCTTTGGTGTTGTCGTCCCAGTTGTGCTCAGCGACACTTTCTAGATTCAACGTGGTGGCGTAAGGCTCTGTCATCACTTTAAATACGGGGTTGTGCAGCTGTTCGTTTTCTCTAATTGGTTTGAGAATCGACGTGAGCTGCACGGCGCTGTCGAGTTCGTACCACGCGTTTTTGCGCACGCAATTGGTTAATCGTACGTTGATGGAGAATTTCGCAAACCAGTCCATGTCAGGGTGGTAGAGGGTACGAACTGAAGAGGTCGGCTGCATCTTTTCACCACCTAAACCCAGTGGCGTGATCTTGCCTTGTTCAATGGCGCGCTTCACGCTTGGGTTGCTCAAAATGGTGTAGCTTTCCCAAGGATGACAAGGGTAGAGGGGCTTCCTATCGCTGGTGGCGTGTTGTGGCGCGAGCTGTTGTAGCATGCGTTGTGCAGGGTTAGCTTCTCCGTCGGAACTCAGCACATCAAGTAAGGACGTATCGACTTCAAACCAGTACAGCGGGACTTGCGCGCCGACTTCTGGAGAAAACGCTAAGAGATCATCCATGGTGACGCCCGAACGACTTTTCGGGGTCGGATGGAAAGTATGCCCCCAAATCAGAGATTGTTCCGAAGCGATAAATTCGTTGTGATGCGATTTGGGCGCGACGTTGAGAAACTGCTCGGTAACCAGCACGCTATTTTCCAGTTGTTCGATCAGCTCATGGTTAAACGGGATCGCCAACACCTGCTTGAGATAGTTAAGCAAAAGCGTAAGAGTTTGCGTGGCATCCAATTTCGCCCAACCAGATCCCGGCATTTTTGCCCAAGGCAGTTCTGCTAATTTGATTTTGCCCAGTTTGCTCGCGTAGTGAATCGGTAAAACCAGCACGCCATTTTGTTGAGAAAGATGAACGGCTACCCGTTGCTTGGCGGAATAGTTGCGTTTTAATGTTTGGGGTAGCGATGTCGATTGGTAGTGCCATTCTACTTGTTGATTCGGCAGTGCAAATTCACGTAAGTAACAATTAAGAACACCCATTATCGTGTTGAGTTGGGCCTTCTCCCGATTGAGCTGCACATCATGCGCGCGCAGCTCGCTAGTCTGAGAGGATTGAGTTTGTAACATGTTGATTTCCAAATTTTGAATGGAGAACCAGCGCGATCAAGGTGATTACGCTGACTATCGCAGAAAGTAGGAAAGGAACCTCAAGTAGCCCCAAGCTAGAAATGAAAGAAGCGCAAAATCCCGCTGCCACGCCACCCCATTTGGACATGGCATCAAAGCGAGAAAATACTTTGCCACTGAATTTGCGATCCAGATTGCTCGCAAGATGCTGATGCAATCCGTGATAACAACACACCATCGCGATGCCGAAGATAATTCTCGCAGCAATGAGTGCGGTTTCGGACGCAATCAAATGCAAGGCAGAGCTCACGGCAAGCAATGCAAACCCGAGCCACAACGTGCGCAGCGGTTGATGGCGATTCAACCCATCTGACAAAACGTGGATTTTGCCTGCCAGCAACAGATAGACGCCATGCGGCAGTGCGTACAAAAAACCGATCCATGCGTGGTGAGTGATGCCATATTGCTGCACAAACGGCGAGAAATAAGGAAAGGTCACCACCATAGAAAATGCAAACCCGAACTGAGCAAAGAAGATCCAACGAATGGCATGCATTGCGTTTTTCTGTGCAACCGGTTTTTCTTGCTGAGATTCTGAGTTTGGCTTTTCGAGGTTTCGTTCGGCGGGTTTATCCGCAGGCAGTGTTAGCGTGATGCCCATCGCAATCAAAGGCAAAACGCATAACCAAAGGTACGCGTTGAGCGGGTTGGTCTCTGACAAGCTCCAGCCGAGCCCAATAGGCGCAACGATCAGCGCCAAGCGAGCAGATAGCTGGGTTTTATTGAGTGACTTGCCGAGTGTTTTGGCTTCTTTAATTTGACTAGATAAGTAGCTGTTCGAGGCGGCCATGGTGCCGCCAAAGGTTCCTTGAACAATAAGACCAAACACAAACATGGCGAGGTTGTCTGCCAAGCCGCACAGCGCAAACCCTGCTGCAAGGCCAAGTTGCGCACGCAAGAGTGAGCGGCGGCGACCGTAGCGATCTGCAAAGTTGCCCCAAAATCGCGCCGCCAACGCAGTACAAAACGTGGGTAGGATAAACAATACCCCTGCCCAGTCCGCATCAATGCTTGCGCCTAACGTTGGCAACACGACGGGTAGAAATAGCGGCATACCTAACGCGGCAAACGCAGCGATAAAGTGGCACAACAACACACTGTAGATGAGTTTGGTCATAATCGTTTAACGTACGCTTTTTTTGATGGCTTCTAAGTAGGCGCGTTGCGCTTCTTCGCTAGAAAGCAGCAAGAAGTTCGGAGCCGACAAACCATAGAACTTATTGATGTCACTCGCGCCGGAGGCCTCTTTCGAGAGCAAACTGCCAGAGCTCAACAAGTACTTGGCGTACAAATCAGGCGCCTCTTGCAGTAACTCGCGTGCCAGTTTTGTTTCTAACCCTTCGCCTTCCAATCGGTTGAGTTGCTCTGCAATGCTTTTGGCCACGATGGCGTAAAGCGATGCTGAAGAGGCAATGCCCTTCGCTGCCATGGCTTCTACAATTGCTGCGATATCCAATTGTAATGTGATGGTGGTAAACATCTGACCGAGCGCCAATTCATTGTCGACTTTGATGCGTTGGTCGAGCAGTTCATCGCAATCCACTGGAATTGTTCCTGCGCCCTGTTTTTGGGCGGCATGCTCTGTTGCAAAGTGGAAGCGCTCTGGCCAAATTCGCGCTGCGTCGTTGTCTTTCATCGCGAGCGTCATTTTGCCCTGTTGATCAAATGCAACGATGGCGTTTTGCTGGTTGGACTCCAATGCAATGCCATAACGAATCCACAAGGTGAGGTGTACTTGGCAAAGAAGGTCGACGTAATCTTTGAACCACGCCAGCGTATCTTGTTGATAGTACTGCTCTGCCAAATGTTCTAAGAACAAGCGGTCGTCAGGCATTGGGCTTGCCAGTGCTGCAACCGGAACTAACGCTTTGTCTTCGCAATGAGTAAGTGGGTACTCACGTACGATGTACGCGAAGGTTTTACCCTCGCCGACGTGTCCACCGTGTTTTTCGTTGCAATGGAACAAGCGAGTGTTTAAGTCGGCGTCCGTTTGTTCAAGGTGGCTGAGTAGACGTTCAAACCAGTGGCCGTCATACAGTGTTGAAGGCTTGATTAAGCGAATGTTTTTCGTACCTAGCGATCGCATGATCAGCGGAACTTTGATGTGAATATGCGGCGCGTCGTTGACTACCACAGTACGAACGGAAAGCGTTGGCGTCACGTCTAGGTACGTAAACGGCGCTTCGATCATGCCTTCGGGTAAGGCTTCTAAAGAGCGAAGGGTGAGCGGATGCGCAGGGAACAGTACGTGGCTCAGTGCAAAATCAGCAGGAAGCCCGACTTGTTCCATTGTTGGCCAGCAATCAGGTTGTTCGCTGGTTAATGTTCCCAGTGATTTTTCAATCGCAATCCAATGCAGAGCAAAGCTTTGTGCGAACTCGGGCGCGTACTTAGCAAGGTCTTCATCGCTCAGGCCAAACTTCGCCCGCGCAGTTGGATAGTACGGGTGGTCAAGGTAAGAAGCGATCTGGTCGGCTAGCAGCAGTTTTTGATGCCAAGAACCAAGCTCGGATATTGGTTGAGAAATGTGGTCTGCGTGATGATGAAACGCTTGGTCACACAGCGCTTTGTGTTTCTCTGCACATTCCAGTTCTTGAAGGTATCCCGCCAGCAACTCGTGAGAGCTCTCATGCGCCAGTGTCGTTAGTAGCGCAATCCACTCTTTGTAATGCTGTTGATGCTCGACTTGGCCATTTTTCTCCACCCACCAACCTGGTGGTGTTTCGTCATTGGCGTGACCGTAGCGCCAGTGCTGCATGTAATACGTTGGCACAACAGGTAAATAGAGCGTGAAATCCTGATTATCAAAGGTTAGCCAGACTTGCTCGTCTTGAGGAACAATTACCCCTTTTGGCGCGTCTCTACTGAACTTGGCCTTCGACAAAATGCCAAACATGTCTTCGCGCAAGCAAGTGTCGATCAATCGTTGCGTTAGATACAAAGCGTTGTCATTCATGCTGCCACCTCACGAGTCGGAGCGAGATCGAAATTGCTAAGCGCGTTCTGCAGCGCTTGGTCGAGGTTTCGCCCTGATGGTGAGACAATCGAAATTCGGGCGAGATAATCCTTATTGGAATAACTCTGTTGGAAGTGTTCTCCAGCGGTTTTTAGTACCTGTTGCTGGGTGATGATATCGTCATCGTGTTGGATGAACGACGTCGAACCTCCGTCAATCACACCACTGTGTCCCGCAACTACGTAGTGCACGTGCGCTGACCCATGAATTTGGTAATCGCCGTCCAATCTTCGACCCAGATGCAGACCCAAAATCGTGCTAAACCAGCCGAAGTGAGCGAGATTGTTGAGCAAGAATTCGCGGCCATCTCCAATACTGCGGTAGTTAATTTCCACCAGAACCGGGCCATTTTCCGTAATGATAAATTCGCTGTGGCAAACTCCAAAACCAACGCCGAACGCTTTCAGTTGAGCCAAGCAAGCTTCTCGGTGAGCAATGCCGTTTGGTCCGTTCCAGTCTGCGGCGGTTTCGATGAAGTAAGGCGGCTCAGAGAGCGACACATCAAAACCGCCCACGGCGATAAGTTGGTTACCATCTCCTAAAGTTTCGAGCGTAACCAACGGTCCTTGAAGAAACTGCTCCACCAGAATGGTGGCGTTTGGGTGCTTTTGCCAAAACGTATCGCAGTATGCATCGAGCTCGCTTTGGGAGTCACAGCGCTGTACATCTATACTTGCCACGCCTTCTTTGGGTTTTGCTACGACAGGGAAGGCCATGCCTAATGCCACATTCGAATGGCGATGCAGCAAACAGCTTTGTGTGTTGGGTAAGGATTTTTCATTTAACACTTGTCGAGTTAAGTGTTTGTTTTTGGCCTTTAACGTGACAGACCAATCTTTGGCTGGTAGACCAAAAAATTGCGCGCAGATGGCGGTGGAAGTTTGTAAGTGATCACTATTGCTGAAAACAGCGTCTGGCTTTAGTTCATGCTCCGTGATGGTTTCGATGAGTTCTAATGGGTTGAAGACATCACATTCTAGAATGGTATCCGGATTAAAGTGACTATCACGACTCGCCAACTCTAAATGGCTGAGCTTATGGTCGGTGATAAGAACGACGTGAAGGTCCATCGCTTTAGCTGCAGGCACGAAGCCGTGAGTGACTGCATCGTTAACGACATGACTTACGATAATCATCGTAGATTTCATGAGCTTTCCTAATTTTCTAACATTTTCTTCTAACGTTGATAAAGTCGCTCACGGTCGTCTTCCAATGTGCCTCTCGCGAGACGGAGGGCAGAAGTTTTAGTGTTTATTGTTATTATGTTTGGTTTTTGTTGTTGTTAGTTGTGTTTTTAGGGTAAATAAATATAGAGCATAAAATTAATATTGCAAATAGAAATAATATTTGTTCTTATTTCCATCCGTTGGCTTTATAACAACTAAACGGAATTATGGAATGAATAAATTATTGACCCTGACCCCCTTGGCGGTCGCGATTGGTTCTTCACTAGTAGCACCAAGCGCAGTGGCTTCAGAAGAGACGAACTCAACCTCATCAGCAACTGAAACGATTCAAGTCTTCGGGCATCAGTACGAAGGTTATGCTGAACACATGCCTCAATCAGGCACCAAAACCGATGTGGAATGGCTTGATGTCCCACAAGCGGTATCCGTAGTAACGAAAACAGAAATGCAAGACCGAGGCGCGGTGCGCTTAGTGGATGCGCTAGATGGGGTAGCCGGGGTCAATAACACCTTGGGCGAAGGCAGCCGCGATCAGTTCATGATACGTGGTTTTGATTCACTCAACGATATGTACCGTGATGGCTTGCGAGATGACGGTACGTTGCAGTCTTACCGCAGCTTAGCGAACGTTGAACGCGTTGAAATTGTGAAAGGCCCTGCGGGTGCTTTGTATGGCCGTGGTTCGGCTGGGGGCATCATCAACTTGGTGACGAAACGCGCTAACGGTGAGAATTTTACTCACGTAAACGGCAGTGTAGGTAGCAACAACCAGTATGTTGGTCAGGTCGACAGCTCAATGGCGTTTTCAGATAAGGTCAACGGGCGTATTAACTTGGAATACCGTCAAGCCGACTCGTACGTTGATCATGTTGATTCAAACGATTTCTTCATTGCACCGACCATTCGTGTGTTACCAGCGGATGGTCACACCATTGATATTGACGTGGAATACGCCCATCAAGAACTAGTGCCGTATCGTGGTGTGCCATCAAAAAATGGCAAGCCAGTTGATTTGCCAGTGAGCACTTACTTTGGCGGCACAAACGACTATCAGGAGTCAGACAGTCTCCGTATTGCGGTGGATTACGAATGGCGTCTGAATGATCAATGGGTATGGAACAACCGAGCGGCGTTCAACCATATCGAACTTGAGCAAAAAGGCACGCGTCAGGGCAAAGTGACGGGTAATGAAGTGTCTCAAACCGTCAACAACTTTGGTTACGATCCACGTACTACGACCACTTTACAATCTGAGTTGGTTTGGGAAACCAGGGACAATCAATTGATGGTGGGTGCAGATTTCAACCAGATCGATATCGACCTAACGTTGGCAAGTGACAAAACGCTTCCTGCGCAAAATATCTACGACCCAGTCGTTGGTCCAACGCCTGATCCGGGCTTTAAGCCATTTCGTGACAATACCACCACCACGACAGGTTTGTATGTGCAAGACGTCTATACGTGGGGTGACCTTTCTTTGATCGGTAACGTGCGTTACGACTCGATGGAGCTAGAACAACAAAAAGCGGGCTCAGATAAGGAAAAATTGGATGATGACAAAGTCAGCTACCGTGCTGGTTTGGTATACCGCATCAATTCCGACACATCCGTATACGCCAGTTTAGCGCGCTCTTGGCAGTTACCGTACGCTGGTATCTACATCAATCCAAAATTGGCGGAATTCTTCCACACCGACTTAAAAGAGGTGGGTGCGAAAGCGTACCTTTTGGATAACGCATTAATGTTGAATGCGGCACTGTTCCAGATTGATCAAGAGCAACCACAAACTAACGTGGACGGCGATGTGATCGATAAAATTGAAGTGCGTCACCAAGGCATTGAATTAGAGGCTCGCGGCCAAATCACCAAACAGTGGGACATCTCTGTGGGTTACAGCTACTTAGATGCGGAAGACAAAGCCACAGGCAAAAAGCCTAACGATGTATCAGACCACTTGTTCTCTCTTTGGAGCACTTACCAATTGGATGACAACTGGCGTTTAGGCGGTGGTGTGAAGTACGTGGGCGACCGTTACGCAGGTAACGACGAAGCTGTCGCACTTGGCGATTACACAACGGTGGATTTGATGGCGGCGTACACCACTGGTCGTCATAAAATCCAAGCGAACGCTTACAACATTTTGGATGAGAAATACATTCTTGGCGCAACAAACGGCACGTCTGGCTTAAACCAGATTGGCTACGGCGCACCAGCCGAGTTCATGCTCAGCTACGGATATCAGTTCTAGGCTTTTTGTGCGTAGTTAGCGCCTGTTAGCCGATTTTTACCTCATATTGAGGATGTTTAGCCCCGAGAGCCTACGGGATGTATTCTGCCCGAGGCTCAATTTCTCGCAAAGGAGATCTTAATGTCTTACCAGAATTTGGATGGTAAAGTGCGTGTACGTGCTGGTTTGTCTACCACTTACAGTGTGCTTGCGATTGCAATCGCTTCTGCCACATCCATGAGCGCGGTTGCCGCTCCTGCTAAAAAAGAACAAACTACCGCGATGGAAACTGTCGTTGTCACTGGTAGTGTGATTGGTAACTCTGAAATTGAAGACGTCAAAGAGTACCCAGGTGCTCGTACCGTCATTACCCGCGATCAAATCGAGAAAACCGCCGCAGGCTCGATTGATAACGCGCTACAGCGCGTGCCGGGTATTAAAGTTCAGGATGAAAGCGGAACGGGCGTATTGCCTAACATTTCCGTACGTGGTTTGAAAGCAAGCCGTAGTGGTCATGCTCAGTTTTTGATGGATGGTGTACCGCTAACACTTGCGCCATATGGTCACACTGGTCAGTCTATCTTCCCAGCAACACTGTCGATGCTTGATCGTATTGACATTGTACGCGGTGGTGCCGCAGTACAGTACGGCCCAAACAACGTCGGTGGTGTGATCAACTTAGTGACCAAACCGATTCCACACACGTGGCAAACTGAAATCAGTAACCGCCTTACCGTGTTTGATGGCGGTGATGCGCCGCTGAATGATTTTTACCTACGCACGGGCGGCTGGTTAAGCGACACATTTGCACTACAGTTGGAAGGTAACTTCCTAAAAGGTGAAAGCTTCCGTGAACATTCCGATACGGACGTGAAGAACTTTCAAGCTAAAGCACAGTGGCTATTGAGTGACACTCAAGAGATTCAAGCATTCCTGCAACGTTACGATGCTGAAACGCAAATGCCGGGCGCACTTTCGCCACAAGACTACGAACAAGATCGTCACCAATCGAAACGTCCTTACGATGATTATGAAGGTAAGTCGACACGCTGGAGTGTTAAGTACATCCACGATTTGCCATTTGCCGACAGTGCTGAGCTAGAAGTGCTAACGTTTGGCCATAAGTCAGAGCGTCTTTTCAAGTGGGGCTTTAACAGCGCGGGTGGCCATTGGGCGGATCCGGCTTTGCCAGCGACGGACGTTCGTACCTCTCCACGTGAATTTACCGTGTATGGTATAGAGCCAAAAATGGCGATGTACTTTGGCGAAGGTAAATCCGTTACTCAAAACTGGATCGTGGGTACCCGTTATGTTAACGAAGACATCGACTACAAACTCACTCAGACTCCAATCGCCGGTGGTGCAACCAGCGTTCCGCGTGATTGGCATTTAGATACGGACGCGTTTGCTGGATACGTTAGCAACGAAATTGGTTTGTTCAATGATACATTGAAGGTAACGCCTGGGTTGCGTGTTGAGTCGGTTCGAATGACGTTTACCGATCGTGGTAAAAAACAAACAGCAGACAACACCGTGACGGAATGGTTGCCAGGTTTGACGGTGGCATACAACTTAACTGATCAGTGGGTGACGTATGCGAACGCGCAAAAATCACTTCGTGCGCCACAAATTGCCTACATCCGAGGTTTGGGTGAAGAAGGTAGCGAACTGGCTTGGAACTACGAAGTCGGCGCGCGTTACACCCAAGATGCGACCAGCTTTAACGCTGCACTTTATCGCATCGACTTTGAAGATCAATTGCAATGGCAAAGCTCAACGCAGACTTTCGATAACATCGGAAAAACACTTCACCAAGGCATAGAGCTTTCTGCTCGTTATGTGCCTGAAGTTCTACCTGCACTGAGTTTAGGCGCAAGCTACAACTATCTAGACGCTACGCTTGAAGAAGAAGGCGCGAATAAAGGTAATCAACTGCCTTACACCTCTAAGCATCAGCTTGGTTGGGATGCAACTTACGCATTTTACGGCATGGACACCACGCTATCGGGCTTCTACTTCAGTGATTCGTATACCGATAACGCCAACACCAGTGCCGAAGATGCAACAGGCGCAACGGGTAAAGTACCATCTTACATGGTGTGGAACTTCAACTTGGGGACGGATTTATACAAAGACGACAAAGGCAAGTTGCGCATGAATGTTGCGGTGAACAACTTGTTTGACGAGGAGTATTACTTCCGCGGGATTGATACAAGCCCAGTTGGTCGGTACCCAGCTCCGGGACGCTCTTACACACTGGATCTGAACTATCAGTTTTAAGCGTTTCGTTCACCGAGTTTGAAAAGAAAAGTCGCCAATTTACCTTGGCGACTTTGCCGATCTTAGGTAATGGAAAACTCTTAGCACTGGAAAAAAGCAAGATGAAAAATAAAAAACAATTTACGATCAAACACTTTTCAACCGTTTTGCTGATGCTACTGAGCTCAGCTTTGATGTCATTTAGCGCATTTTCTCAGGCGCGCAGCGTGCAAGATGAGCAAGGCACGTTTGAGCTAGAAGCGATACCTCAACGTATTGTGGTTTTAGAATTTTCGTTTGTCGATGCATTAGCGGCAGTCGATGTCTCACCTGTAGGCGTCGCCGATGACAACGATGCCACACGAGTTATCCCTGCTGTTCGCGCCAAGATTGAGCCTTGGCGATCGGTCGGCATGCGTTCACAACCGAGTTTAGAGGCTATTGCGGTGCTCAAGCCTGATTTGATCATTGCTGATGCAGAACGTCATCGCGCGATTTATCAAGATTTGCAGCGAATTGCGCCAACTTTGCTGTTAAAAAGCCGTGGTGAGACATATCAAGAAAATCTCGAATCCGCACACAAAATCGGCGTGGCAATTGGCAAACAAGCGAAAATGACACAACGAATTGAGCAGCACAAACAGACAATGGCGGAGTTCAAACAGCATTTTGCAACACAAGAAACCATTCAGTTTGGTGTGGTTTCTGACAAAGGGATGTGGTTGCATAGCCCGGTTTCTTACGCTGGGGGCGTTTTGAGTACGCTGGGCATCCAAAGCCCGCTGGCTCCATCTGAGCAAAAAGCGTATATCCCAACCAGTTTCGAACTTTTACTAAAAACCAACCCTGATTGGTTGTTAGTTGGACTTTACTCTCAACCAAATATTGTGGATGAGTGGCGCAAAAATCCATTGTTTAAGTTGCTAACTGCTGCGAAAAAACAGCAACTTGTTGAGGTTTCTCCTGAACTGTGGTCGTTAAATCGCGGCATGTTGGCTGCGGAAGAAATTGCCCGCAATCTTGAAGCGTTATTGGGGCGCTCATGAGTGCGGCGATAAGCTCGGAAAGCGCGTCTTCGGTTAGCAAATCGCATTGGAAAGCGAGCTTGTTTGTCTGTGCTATGGCGTTGTGTACGCTCTCAGGCTATGCAGCCTCAATGATTGGCTGGTCCAACTTTTCTTTGAGCGTTAATGATCTGACAAGCTATTGGTTTGCGTTTGATGAGGGCAATATGCTGCATCAAATCCTCGCGACGCTGCGTGCGCCTCGTACCTATGCTGGGTTATTAATTGGCGCTTCGCTTGCGGTATCCGGAGTGCTGATGCAAGGATTGACTCGTAACCCTTTGGCGTCGCCATCCATTCTCGGCATTAATGCTGGTGCCGCTTGTTTTATGGCCTTGGCGTCCATCGGCGTACCATTCTTTAGTCAATTGAACCCAATCATCAACGCAGTACTCGGCGCGCTACTAAGTGGTGGTGCGGTCATGTTGTTGGGCGGTTTTTTCTCCGCGCGTTCTCACCCATTGCGCTTAGTGCTAGCGGGCATTGCCATCAGTGCGTTGCTGATAGGGTTAACTCGTGCGTCGGTAATTTTGGCGGATGACATGGCTTACAGCGTGTTGCATTGGTTAACGGGTTCACTCTCTGCGGTAGATTCTGAGCAGTGGCAGCAACTGTGGCCTTTTGCGACTTTAGGTTTGGTGCTCGCCATGGGATTAGCGCGAAACTTAAATTTACTCGCGTTGGGGGACGAAGTTGCTGTCGGGTTGGGTGGTAACATTCGTCTTACGCGATTAATCAGTGGTTTAGCGGTTGTGCTGTTGGCGGGTACTAGCGTAGCGATTGCTGGGCCAATTGGCTTTGTCGGGTTGTTAGTGCCGCACTTGGTACGCCCGATTGTTGGTCACAACTATCACATTCTCATTCCGGTTTCCGCTTTGTGTGGCGCGGCATTGGTGACGTGGTCAGATGCTTTGTCACGCGCGATTGCCTTTCCGGCCGAAACGCCGGTGGGCGTGATTACCGCACTGTTGGGCACACCTTGCTTTATCGTGATTGCAATGAGGAAATCATCATGATGAATCAAACCAAACTGATGGCACTGCTTGGGCTTTTGCTGATTGCGTCGTCTCTCACGCTGTTTGTTGGCGCGGCGAATCTGTCGGCTCAACAGGTTTTTGCATTGTTGTTTTCTTTCTCTGATTCGGACTTTGTGATTCACCAATATCGACTGCCGAGAATGTTGCTCGCCATTGGCGTGGGCGCTGGATTAGGACTATCAGGCGTTTTAGTGCAAGGCGTCATCCGTAATCCCCTTGCCTCCCCAGATTTGATGGGGATAAGCGCAGGGGCAGGGCTGGCGGCTACCGCTTGCTTGGTGTTGTATCCGAATGCGCCGGTGGCAATGTTGCCGATGGTCGCTATGGCGGGAGGCTTGCTTGCCGCAGGCTTTATTGCAGTGTTGGCTTATTGGTCGAAGCCAACGCCTGCGCGCTTGGCGCTGATTGGCGTTGCTGTCAGCGCGTTTTTAGCCAGCGGTATCGACTTTCTTCTGATTGTGCACCCTATCGAAATCAACACAGCGATGGTATGGCTAACGGGCAGTTTGTGGGGACGAAACTGGCAACAAGTGCCATTTATTTGGAGCGCTCTAATGCTGCTACTGCCATTGGCGTTTTGGCTGGCTTGGCGGTTAGATGTGATGGGACTGGGAGAAGAAAGTGCCACTACACTTGGCACGAAACCAAGACAGATCCAAATTCTTGCGTTGATTGCTGCCGTGCTATTGGCGAGCATCAGTGTGTCTGTGGCAGGCACGATCAGCTTTGTTGGCCTGCTTGCGCCGCATCTTGCGCGTTTGCTGTTTGGTCACAACCACAAGTTGTTGATTCCTGCTTCTGCAACCCTTGGCGCGCTGTTGGTGATTTGCGCCGATGGTCTAGCGAGAGGCTTACAGCCACCAATTGAGCTGCCAGCGGGTGTGCTGACTTCTGTTATTGGCGCACCATATTTCATTTTTCTTTTGTATCGTTATAGAGGTTGGTAAGCATGTTACGAACGCAGAACTTATCCGTCGCGTACGGCAAACAGACCATCATTCCAGATCTCTCTTTGTCGATTCCTCAAGGTAAAATTACCGCACTAGTTGGTCCAAATGGTTGCGGTAAATCGACACTATTAAAAACCTTGGTACGCATCAATAAACCCGCTTCTGGCCAAGTGTTGTATGACGACAAACCACTAAGCAGCTACGGTGATAAACGCTTGGCGCGTTCGTTGTCTTTGCTGCCGCAGATTCTTGTCAGTCCTGAAGGTATTACCGTCAGAAAACTGGTCGAATATGGCCGCTCGCCTTATCTCTCTCATTGGGGCCGGTTAAGTCAACAAGACAAGACCTTAGTCGAGCAAGCAATGCAAGATACTGGCGTGATTGAGTTTGCTGACAAGCCAGTTGAATCGCTGTCTGGCGGTCAAAGGCAAAGAGCGTGGATTGCGATGGTAATGGCGCAAGATACCGACGTAGTGATGCTTGATGAGCCAACCACTTACTTGGATCTCTCTCACCAAGTTGAGCTGATGAAACTCATGAGGCAGATGAACGACAAAGGCAAAACAGTGGTCGTAGTGCTGCACGATCTAAACCAAGCGTGCCGTTACTGCGATCATTTGGTGGTGTTGGAAAAAGGTCAGTTAGTCACGCAGGGAACACCGCAAGAGGTACTGACAGAAGGTATGTTGGCATCGGTGTTTGATTTACAAGCGAGAGTATTTAACGACCCAATCTCAGGCACGCCGATGTGTGTGGCGGTGTAGGTTTACGTCTTTCGAAAGCTATCTGCAATAAAAACGTCGATCCATAAAAACAAACCCCGCTAGTAACAAAGTCGCTAGCGGGGTTTGTTGTTTTTAAGAGCGTCCTTAATGTGGCGTTTAAGCCAGTTTAAACGTTGCCACTTTCGAGTTGAGATCCTCAGCTTGCGATTTCAGCTCAGCAGATTGATTCATCGATTCTTCGGCACCAACTACCAAGTGATCGGTCACATCTTTAATGGACGTGACGTTTTGCGTGATTTCATTGGTTACGTGCGTTTGCTCTTCGGCGGCGGTCGCAATTTGCGTTGCCATATCGCTGATCAGCGCAACGGCCGCGTTGATTTCATCCAGAGCCAGTGCTGCGCGATCTGCATCTTCCACCGAACCTTGCGCGAGCTGAGAGCTTGTATCCATGATGGTCACAGCGCGTTGTGTGGTTTGCTGCAAAGTCTCGATCGTCGAGCGAATCTCTTCGGTTGAGGTGTGTGTGCGTTGTGATAGCACGCGAACCTCGTCTGCAACAACGGCAAAACCGCGACCTTGCTCACCTGCACGCGCCGCTTCAATCGCCGCATTCAGAGCCAGTAAGTTGGTTTGCTCTGCGATGTCTCGAATCGTTGATAGCACGGTTGAGATGTCTTGCGCGTGCTGGTTGAGCTCGCCGATGACAACGCTCGCTTGGTTGACTTCAGAAGACAAATTGTTGATGGATGACTTGGAGTTGATCACTAACTCATGACCATTTTGTGTGCTTGCTGAAGAGTCTTGAGCGGCTTTAGCCGTCTGCTCTGCATGTGCTGCAATCTCTTGCGTTGCCGATGCCATTTCAGTCACAGCGGTCGCCACCATAGTGATTTCTTGTTGCTGATGGTTCAGATCGGAAACCGATTGATTCGCGCGAGTCGTGCTCAGCTCCGATTGTTGGCTCAGTTCTTCCGCTTGGTGACGAATGTGACCAATAAGTTGCTGCAAACTTTCAACGAACTGGTTGAAGTTTTCAGCCAGCTCACCAACTTCGTCACGGTTTTCTACTTTGATGCGTTGAGTTAGGTCGCCGCTACCGTTTGCGATTTGTGCAAGCGCATTCGAAACGTTGTAGAGCGGACGGAACAAGATGTTACATAGCAGATTAAACAAAGCTACGCAGATAACGACGACGATGGTGGTTGCGATGATCTGATCCCAAACAGCATCGTAGAGTGGGGCAACCAACGAGTTTTGATCTAACACCGTCACTGTTGTGAGCTTGGTACCCTCTATGTGGCGCGCGTAAATCACATATTCGGTGCCGTTAATAGAGACGCGACGCTCTGTACCTGAGCGTGCAGCGTTGGTGATGTCGTTGTTGTTTAAGCCCAGTTTGCTAACCGGTTGATTCAGCAGTTTACCGTTGTTATGAGTGAAAATATTGCCCTGTTCATTGGCAATAAACATATAACCTGCACCCGGTAGGATCACTTGGTTCAGACTGTTCAGGATATCACCGATCTCTACGTCAGCACCCAGAACGACGGTTTGACCATGCAATTGCAGGGCTTTACCGAGCGACACGACGTTAGCCCCCGTGGCCGCTGCGACGGTTGGGTTATCCATAAAGACTTTCGATGGGTTGGCGATTGCATTGGTATACCAACCCCACTTACGAGGATCGTTATTACCTGGTGGCAAAACCACCCCATTAGCGTTGTCTTGTGACCCGTCCGGGTAAGCGAGGAAAACGTTATCGAACGCGCCAGAGTCTCGGACTTGTTTCAAATGCGTAACCAGAGAACGTTTCTCTGAATCAGAAGAGAGTGAAGTTAGTGCGCGCTCTTTAGAGAGTAGCCAGTCCTTTACGTATTGATTGTAAGATGCGCTAGTGCTTTCTAGTCGCTGTGCGACTTCGACATCGAGCCTGTTTAATGAATCTCGAAAAGACAGCCCCTCTACCAGCACTCCCCCTAGAATGATGGCGGCACTGGCAGAGATTGCCAGTTTGTTTTTTAATGATAGATTTTTGAACATAAAGCGAATAATAGATCTTTGAATAATAGTTGTTGTGTTTTTATTCTCATCAGTGCTCTCTGCGCTGTTGAATATGCAGCAGAAAGTTAGATTCGAATCTGTTCAATAATTATATTTTATTGCTCAAAATAAATACTGACTCCATGTCGCGAATTTGAGTTTTACATCAAATAAGCAAAAGGATTTGGAACGATATTATTTATGTATTTGTAAAGTAAGGATTTGTCGATTTTTGTAAATGAGAATTGATTTCAATAAAAAGTGATCTTTATCACATTCGCGCGTCTGATAATCCATTAAAAATGTGAAGGTTATAGCACCGGATATATATTAATTAGCTTAATCATTGTTATGGGCAATCGTTATGCGCAGTATATTGTTAGTCCCCGCGTTATTAGTGTCAGGGTGTGCTCTGATACAACAGTCGACGCCGATTCAACCTGACGCCAACTGGCACGTGGACCAGTTATCGAACGGTATGAAATACCATCTTTATCCAACAGAAGACCAAGAAGTCTCGGTCCGTTTGGTGATGAATATCGGCTCATTCCAAGAAACATCTTCTCAAAAGGGTTACGCTCACTTTGTTGAGCATATGGCGTTTAATGGTAGTGAACATTTTACCGGTAACGACGTTGTCAAACTTTTCGAGCAATCTGGTGGTAGCTTTGGCGCTGATATCAACGCTTTTACCAGTTATCAGCAAACGTCTTACCAGCTTGACCTTGCGAATAATACGAAGCTAGAAGATGCCCTGAAGTGGATGAGAGATATCGGTAACGGACTTGAGTTTGCTCCTGAGCAAGTAGAGAAAGAAAAAGGGGTGATTCTTGGGGAATGGCGACGTGCTAATCCGGATGATAAGTCCTTTTCTATGCATGCTTACCAAGCCTCGATTGAAGGCACTATGTATGGTGAGCATGACCCAATTGGTACTCGCGAAGCGATTCAAAACGCTTCCTCGAGTAAGTTAAAGGCGTTTTACGACAAATGGTACCAGCCACAAAATGCCGAGTTGATTGTGACCGGTAATATCGACGTAGATTCACTGTCCAAGATTATCAAAAGCAAGTTCTCGAACTGGGAAAGTACCTCGGATACGGTAATAGAGAAGCGCCGTGATATTCGAGTGAACAACGAAAACAGAATCTTGCCAAGTAACACGATGGAATCACCAAGTCTTCATTTAGTGATTGAGCGTGGTCTAAGTGGCGGCACGACGATTGAGCAACAACATGAAGTGTGGCGTGATGAAGTCGCAACACAACTCATTCAACAGCGTTTGATCCGTGTACTCAGTGATGCCGCTGAACCTTTTCAATACGCTTATGCAGAGCCCTATTACTCTAACTATCAGCGTATGATGTCGGCAGGGATTTCGTTTGCACCAGATCGCCGCGAACAAATGCACCAGACTTTCATTCGTACCTTGGCGTCGTTGAGAGATTATGGTGCGACTCAATCCGAGTTAGATAGCGTTATGTCAAATTGGCAAGGTGAACTTGCAAATATTGATTCAGATTGGAGTCAGCGTAAGCCAAACAGCTACGCAGAAGCACGTGTTTTTCAAATTGGACAAGACAGTGTCAGCCAATCAAAAGAGAATTACGCCCAGAGTTTGGCAGAATTCATCAACAACGAGAATTTAGAGAGTATTAACACACAATTGACGGCTTTGTTATCTCAGCAGCCAAGCTTTTTTATTGGTTTGGGGAAAAGCGAAACGTCAGAACAGTTCAATGGTGTATTTGCCGCTCTAAACAGTGCCTATCTTCAAACTGGCGAAAAACCGTTAGAGATGTATGACAAAGTGGATGGATTCTTAAAGCCTACCCAGGAAGGCAGCATCACGAGCATGCGTCAGGAAGCGGGTGGTTTTCAAGTCTATACGCTATCAAACGGTGTCGAAGTGTGGTTCCAAAAAGATACTAAAGCGGGTGGTCGAGCGTATATTTACTATGCGAGCCAAGGTGGTAAAGCCGCTGTTGATCCGACGTTGTATGCCGCTTATGAAATCGCAGCAACAACGGCAATACGCAGTGGGTTAGGGGCATTTTCTGGTTCAGAGCTAGATAGCTACTTACGCAAAAACAACATTGCGCTTGGCGCGATGCTTGATGCGACCAGTCACGGAGCGCAAATTACGGCGCCAAATACGCACCTAACCGATGCTTTGAATGGACTATACAACCTAGCGACGGAGATTAAAGTCGACGAGCGCCAGATGGCGGCAGCGAAGCAAGAGTTTAAACAGCAGAGCGGCGCTTTTTTTGAATCACCGATGGGAAAACTGATTCAAAAAGCAAACGGCAATTCTTATTTGCCGGGGAGTCGTCATCGTATAGTGTCCAGTGATGATGTTGAACAAGTGACTTCCGAGCAGATACTAGCGGTGCATGAGCAACTTTTCAAAACCAATGATGGTTTTAAGATGGTTATTGTTGCAAACGTAGAGCCGGAAGAAATTACACCACTTTTGCGTAAGTATGTGGCCTCTATCGAAATGAAACCTAGTCGTTCGATTGATTATCGCGTTGCGTTTAACCCGGAAGTGCCGGAGCGAACTGTGGTTGCGGATGGGCATGAACCTTCATCGTTGTATGTAATGCGTTTGACTAATACGAGCGATTACCAACGTACGGCAAGAGACACGGTTATCGAAGATATTTTGCAACGTATTAGTAATGCGCGTGTTTTGGATATTGTGCGAGAAGAGTCTAGCCTTGATTACAGCCCAAGCATTTACACCATGACACAAGATCGCGAACCCATCTCTGATTGGCTTTTGGAGTCTCAAGTCGAGCCCGAAGACGTGGCTCTTTTAGAGAGTAAACTGGGCAAAGTGTTTGATGATTTAGCGTCAAATATTACCCAAAAAGAAGTGGATACGGCCGCGAAACAACTGGCAGTCGCGATGCAAGGATTGGATGACAACCCAGCACAGAGATCATGGGCATATACTCGTTATTTGGTGCATGATTACGGCGTCGATGTGTTACTTGACGTTGAGAAAGTGGCTAAAAGTGTGACGTTAGATGAAGTGAAAGCGCATGCAAAATCAGCTTTTGGTCCACAAGCAAAACGCTCGGTGATGGTTTTAAATCCGGCCGAATAATCACGTAGTTTCTGACGAAAATCGTGGCAATAGTAATAAAAAAGACGGCGTGAAAGCCGTCTTTTTTAAGCACTTTAATCAAAGCTTTTATGCTGATTTACGCGAAAGTCGCTTTTCATTGTTGGTGTTGTTTTCTTTTGTGATCGCACTGTCTTGAGCATTACCCTTTAACGTTACCACTTCCTTTTCAGGTAATTCGGCTGCTTCACCAAAGAATTTGCCACCAGGTTCAATGCTGAGGTTATTGCTCCAGATCCTACCGCTTACGCGTCCCTTGGCAAGCACTTGAATGTGTTCTGCGTGACAGTTTCCGTCCATCATGCCGTTAATGATCAGCTGTTTAGCGTAAATTTCACCGTTTACTCGCCCGCTTTCTGCGACAACGAGAGTGCCTTCCACGTTAATTTGACCATCGACGATGCCATCAATCTGGACATCGTTTTCTACTTTGAGTTCTCCGCTAAGAGAACAGCCTTTGGCGATGAGAGTTGAAGCTGCTGAGCTACTCGTTGTTCCACTGTTTTGATTAAAGATTCCCATCGTATTCTTCGCTCCTTAGTAAAAATGTCTTCGAAATCATTAAGGCTCCAATCGACAAATGGTTTCGGATTCAGTGCTCGCCCAACAAATCGCACCTCGTAATGCAGGTGAGGGCCAGAAGAGAGCCCACTGTTGCCGGAAATTGCAATCAGCTGCCCTTTTTTGACGAACTGACCACTTTTTACTTTGAACGCTTTCAAGTGCGAATAAGAACTCGAAAAACCGAAAGAATGTTGTAGCCTGAGGAAGTTACCAGAGCCTTTATTACTGCGGCGGGTGACTTCCACTACCCCATCGGCAGGGGCATAAATTTTGGTGCCGATATTTACGGCAAAATCGAGCCCACGATGCATCTTGGCAACTTTTGTCACCGGATGGATACGCTTACCGAATCCGGAAGATAGCCGTACGTTGCCGACTGGAGAGCCACTTGGTATTTGGTTTAATAACACCATGCGAACGTTTGAGGTTATCGCCGCTGCATCGAGCCTAGCATCCAAGTTATTTGTCGAGGTATGTTCTCCAACCCCAAGCACTTTCTCTAATTCACCCAAACGTTCCGAAACAAGTTGTACCCGTTCTTCCCGTTCTGAAAGGTCATTTTCTAGCTCTGATTTAAGTGTTTTCAGTGTGCTGAGTTCTTCACCCATGGTGCGTGAATGCTCTGTCAATTCAGCTTGTTTTAACGCTGCATTATCAACGCGAGTGTACAAGTGATGAATTAAGATTACGGTCGCGGCCAGAGCAACAACAAAAAAAACGAAAAACGTTTTTATGTTGCGTTGCATCCTTTTACTGAAGTACCAATGTCTTGAGCCATTGATAGTTGATATAGAGATCGTCAACTGGTCTTTCATCGTCTTCTATTGCTCGTATTTGGTATACGTCTCGTCACTGAGTTAGTAGGAATGTAAGGAAAACGAGTAGGGACTGCCAGAGGCAAATTGGAAAGAAGTGTCAGGTCGTGAGGCGTTTTCAGATATTAGATAAAAGACTCAATAAAGATTTAATATTCTGCTGATTTTGGTCGTAATTACTCCAAATCGCTTCATTTAACTGAATATTATGATTTTTAAGGCGGTTATCCGAGAAATTGGATTGTGAATATTGCCAATAGCATCCGCACGCAATTCAACTTACTTCACGGTTTGCCTTATAAATGTTGGATAATTTATCAAACCGACATTCATTACATCGATAACTTGTTTATGATAGCGGTTGATATAAAGCACTATTCATTGGCTTTAAACCTAAGCGTTACATTTCGTTTAGGAACACATAACTATGACAACGGAGTTGGTCGTGAAAAAACTACTATTGGCTACAGCAGTGGTCGCAGCAGCAGGGGGCGCTGGCTACCTGTACCAAAACAATACTACCGCGAGTGATGCAGGCTCACTGTTAACGCAAGTTCCTGCAGATTCACTTATGGTGACGTATCAGACAGAACCTTTTAACCATTATAAATACATGAACGCATTCGGTACGGCGAATCAAGGCTCGATTGCAGAACTTTTTGCCGATGAACCACTGTCTCCACAACAGCAGTTTGCAGTTAACTTATTCGATGGATACCTAGAGAGTGCTGCGTCGCCAGAAACATTAAAAGCTTATTTGGGCACCGGGGAAAACATTAATCCTGTGTTGTACACAATTGGTATGGTACCGGTGTACAAAGTGGATATTGAAGACCCTGCCGCGTTATGGAAAACACTGGATCATGAAGAGCAGATGAGCGGCGCTAAGCATGAGTTGGTTAAGCTTGGTGAAGTCGAGTATCGTCGTTACGAGATGACTGATTCAATTGACCCGCAGGACGGTATTGGCTTGGTTGTAGCCGTGGTTGATAACGTGCTTACGTTAACGATTGATGTTCCGCAACTGGGCGTTCAAAACCCGATTAAAATGGCACTAGGGCTTGAAGCACCAAGTCAAAATATTGCTGACAGTGGACGCCTTGAGGCGTTGCAAGCCAAATACGGTGAAAACAACAACTCTTTTGGTTACTTTGATCATCGCGAAGTGATTAAAGGTTTGACGACTAAAGATGGCAATATGTTTGCTCGTCAAATCAGCACGTTGGATGCAATAGATCCTGAACCAACTATTGAGGAAATTCGTTCACCAGCCTGCCATACTGAGCTTACTCAAGTTGCAGAAAACTGGCCTCAGTCCGTCGCGTTTGCAGAATACAAGATGAAAGGCGATCAGGCGTTCATTAAAGGTTCTTTTGTTGTTGAGTCCAACAATAAAGTGATTCTAGATGCGCTCAAGTCGATTCGTGGTGTATTGGCAGAGTCTAAAAGTGATAAGAGTTTCTTTAGTATGGCGCTTGGTTTAGACATTAATACGCTAGCGCCATCGATTGGTCAGATTTGGGCTGACTTGACTCAGCCTCAATACCAATGCTCTTTATTGACACAAATGCAGCAAGAGATGGGCGGCCAGAATCCAGCAGCCGCTGTAAGCATGGGGTCAGGCATGGTTAACGGCCTCAAAGGGTTAAGCCTGCAAATGTTTGATATCAAAGTAGATACTAATGCTCAGCATGGTGAAGTATTTAGCCAGCTAGATGGTATGTTGTCTCTTTCTGCCAATGATCCAATGATGCTTATTCAAACTGCGCAAATGTTCGTTCCTGAACTTGCTCAATTGCAAATTCAACCGGATAACCAACCTGTTAATGTCAGTGACCTATTAGAAATGCATACTGGCATGAAGGTGGACGTGTTTGCTCGTCTAAACGAAAACCATTTCACCCTTTACAGTGGTGATAGTGCTGCGGAAGCAAGCAAAGAAGTGATGGCGCAATCACTTTCTCCAAATGGCTTGTTCAGCTTTGATTTTGATTCAGAGCGTATTTTGGAAGTGTTAGAGAGTGCGTCGTCAATCACTGGGGAGCCGGTTCCGGATGATGTTGTCAAAAGCTTACAAGGCGAGCTTGTTGGTGGTATGACGATGGACGTGACAGACCAAGGTATTGGTTTTGAGTTTGATTACCGTGGTGCAACTAAACCTGTAACGGTTGCACAGCAGTAACACGTTGAGTAGAAAAGGCGGCGCAATGCCGCCTTTTGTTATTATGTACCGTATTAAAAAGCGAGTGGGAAGAGCGACGCTTACTCATCTATTTGAGGATGAGAGTATTGCTGATATTCAGGTAACTCTTTTCTTAAGTTACTAAATGTCGCCCATGCACTTTCTTTTGAAAGTTTGTTGATCAGCCAGTTTGGCAATAGACCTCCGGGATCAGCAAACGCCTTGTATTCCACGAGTGTTGTATCGTTTGTGAGTTTTTGTAACTCCCAAGTCGCATCAACCGAGCGAATTCGAACATAACCATTTTGTTCAGCAATATATGAGTCAGGTGCGCTTTTGATTTCTATCGTGAATCCCAGCTCATCGACCCAGTACTTTGAGTAGGTGACCATATCCCGATTTTTGGCAGGCCATGGTGCTTTAAACTGGGTGTAAACGATGTTCTCGGTGGCCGATATTTGATTTAAAACCCGGCTATGACTGGCATTGTCAATCCAGTTCGGGATATTGTCACTGTCTTCCAGTAGCGTTAAAAATGCACCATAGCTGGTGGGTGTGAACATCCGGGCACGGATCTCAACTAAACCGTCACTATGTTCTCGGGAGTAAATTGTGATTCCATTCTTGTCACTCTCGAACTGCCAGTTCTCGTTGGCGCTCGCGTCAGTACCAGCGGATATCAATGTGGCGAGTGTTAAGGCGCCAATTCTTAAATGCAACATCATGTTAGTATCCGCCAACTTTTCCTAAATTTAAGTTTATACGATTTGTCGTAACTATAAGGACAATAGTATGTTTTTGTTATTGTTCTGAAGGTTGCTCTGCACTGAAGCCACGTTGAATGTTGGTGAAGGTAAGCGATGCAAATATTACGATAACGATCGCTAGATGCCATGCTTGACTCAATCCAAGCTGTACCAGAGTTAAGCTGACCAATGAGGAGACGACCATTTGTCCACCACCAGACATTGCCGCTGCGGCACCTGCTTGCTTTTTATAAGGTTGCATTACCATCGCTTGTGCACAAGGTAGGGCAATACCATTACCCAAGATCATTAATAGCTGTCCTAGCATCAGAAATAGAGGCTCAACAGGACAGAAAAATAGCCATATTGCGGCAGCGAGGTGAAGAAATGGGGTGCAGAGCAGCATTTTCTTATTGCCAATAATTGGCCTTACTCGGTTACAAATCGTGGTACCACATAACATACCCAAAGCGGGAATGAGTGCCCACATTGCGTATTGAGCGGAGGTCATGCCAATTTGATCTTGCATGATAAATGGCATCACAGAGACTGTCGTAATCATTAAGCTGAAGTTTAACCAACTGATACTGGCGAAACTCATAAAGTAACGAGACGTAATTAAGCTCTTGTATTGTAGTAACATTTTTCGGGGTGATGGAATGACAGAACGTTTTGTGATGGTTTCTGTGAACTTAAAGGCGATGATTACCCAGGCCAGCGAGACATAGCCCAATAGAGAAATAAACACCATACTCCAACCGAAGTGGAAGTTGATAAAGCCGCCAATTACAGGTGCAATAAGTGGCGTGATTGAAGCCGCCATGGCGATGTAAGACATTGCCACTGGGAGTTCATCCCCGCTAAACCTATCTCGAGTCGACGCCCTCGCGAGTACCGCGCAGCATCCTGTACCTAACCCTTGTAAAAAGCGCCCCATCACCATCCCTGTAAATGTGTCACTGAAGAAAATAATCATCAGCAGACCAGACATCGCGATGAGTAAACCGGTAAGTAATACTCTTTTTCGTCCTAAAGCATCTGACACTGGCCCGTAGATAAATTGAGAGGGGCCAAAGCCGAGCAAATAAATACTCACAAGTAGTTGAGCTTGGTCGAGGGAGATGGAAAAGTCTTTTGCTATCCATGGCAAAGAGGGCATGACTAGCCCCATGCTCAACTGGCCAACGCTAATAATAAGACAGGCGAGTAGTATAGTATGAAAGTTGATTGGGCGACTCATGACTGGTCTCCATTCAAACAACCTTTTTGGCGTCGTGATCTTAAGCCGCCTTCGTCATCCACTTCATTTAGCTTTGCTTTGACCCGCTTCACAGTCGATAGACTGACTTCGCATTGCTCTGCCACGTTTTGCAATGTGTAGCCTTCTAGCAGTAACGTTGCGATCTGTTGGTGTTTGGTTTTGTTTGCGGGGCGGCCGCGAAACTTCTGTTTCCATAATTCTGGCTGCTCTTTAATGGCCTGTCGCCCTTGCTCTGCGGCAAACAGGCGATGTTCAGTCTGCACTTTCCCATATCCAGATAACACTGTGAGTAGTGTTTGAGTTTGAACAGAATCTGGCTCAAAAGTTAGTGATTCACATACGGTTTTCAATGTTACCCCTTTATCGAGTAGCATTTTTATTGTGTTCAATGCTTGACTAAAGTCGCGACCAAATGCGGTCAGCCACCAGAGCACAATCGTATCCCCAGCTCTGACGGAATCGAGCAGTTGTAAGAATGCCTCTCTCTCGGTTGGAGGCATGCAACCACGAACCTTATCCTCAAAATGCTGAGCTTCGGGCGCAAAAGCTTTTAGAGTATTAAGGTGCTCTTGGTAAGCTCGATTTTTTGGCGAATAACGAGTGTAAAGATACGTGGTCATAAGGATTATGAGCCTTTTTTTGTTTGGTTCATATAGTGTAATAGCTCATAAATATACATGGGTTCATTAATACTGACAACACTAAATGAGCCGTTTGGGAGTCAGAGGCAAATAAAAAAGCCAACCGAATGGCTGGCTATAGCTATTTAAGCTTTTGTTGTCTGTCGCTCGATTAACTTCACTGGCACCATCATTTTTACTAGGCTTCCGTTTTTTGTATTAATTTGATCAACAATGATCTTCACGCATTCGCGAGCGAGGCGACGGAAATCCTGGCGGAATGTGGTTAATTGATAGCTTAACCATTCTGTCTGAGGAATATTATCAAAGCCAATGACTTGTAAGTCCTGAGGAATGCTCAACCCGCATTCTATACGAGCGATATCCATGACCGCCATCGCAAGGTTATCGGTTGCACAGAACACCGCTTCAGGCCGATTTTTGTCTGCCAGTATGGCACGGACTTTATCAAGTGAGCTCGCGTAGTCATAGCTGGCTTCAATGATGCGTGGCGTCTTGCCGGTTAGGTCTTCAAATTCAGAGCAGAAGCCGCTTTGGCGTTCGTCATTCGTAAAGGTTGGCACTTCTCCCGTCAAATAAACCGCGTTCTTCACGCCACTTTTGAGCAGAAGTTGCGCGGCTTGTTGGCCTGCTTCGTAGTTGTCACTGATAACGTAGCTACTCCTAGTACCTTCAACAACTCGTGCGTATTGAACAATTGGGATATTAAACTCTTCACATTCTTCATAAAGGGACTTATTGAAGGTTGCGGAAGCGGCAATGACACCATCGACGCGATACTGGAAGATATTTGGGATTGAGTGGCCCTCTTCTTCATCCACTTGCCATGGAATCAATACGGCAGAATAACCTTTTTTCTGTAACTCACTGGAAATTAATTGAAGTGTTTTCATATGGATAGGGTAATCCGCATCAGGAAACACCAAACCTATCAATTTCGATTCGTTTGTGGTCAGGCTACGTGCAAAGGCGTTAGGGCGGTAGTTAAGGGCTTTAGCCGCTTCAAAGACTTTTTGCTTGGTCTTTTCGGATACTGAGCTACCCGGAACAAACACGCGCGATACAGTAGATTGAGAGACGCCTGCCATCTTTGCCACATCTTTTGATGTGACTACGTGTTTAATTGATTTCATGAATAAAACTTAGTTGCCAGTAATTGAGGTCATAAGACTAGCATAAATAGGTACGTATTCATAAATGTTCTGACGGGGTATCCTAAGTAGAATAATGGCTTTGGAGTATTAAAAAGCAAAATGTGGGTTAACCCATTTGGTTTGCTTTGAGCTAGCACTAGATCTAGTGCGTAGATACTGTCCGTTTGTTGGACGTGCAGTATCTACGTAAAGAAGATTAATTTGCTTGTTTGACTGCAACTTTACGTTTCGGGGAGAGGAGTGAATACCCCATGTATCCGATGCAAGCGGTAGCGACAAGAATAGAGCAGCCACGCATAAAGTTAATCAGCATAGGAGCGTTGTCGGTAAACGCGTTGATCCCCCAAAGCATCACGAGAGAGAATACAAACATCACTAGTAAGCCATAACATGGAGCATCGATTTTGCCGGGAACGACATACCAACCATCTTCCTTGATTGGTTTATTTAGACGAGCATATTCCGCTTGCTGGCCTTTCACTGTGTAAAGATGCATTTCATCTTGTTTACCCGTCAGGAGAAGGCTAGCAATGTAAGCGACAACGGCATTCACAAGGACGCCAATCACGCAATACCAAGGCCACGCAATATCGGTCGCAACGGCTACATACCAAATCACCAAGAAGCTAGCAGCAACGCCAATCAACAAGCCTTTTTCAGTAATGTGTTTTGAGTAGAACCCAAGGACAAACATACAGAAGCTTGCACCGACAAAGTAAGAGCCTGCCTTACTCAGCACTTCCAGTACCGAGCCTGTGCTGGTGGCAAACATGATCGCTGGAATGATGACCAAAATCGCCCACGCCACCGTGAAGAAACGCGATACCTTCAAGTAATGCTCTTCCGACTCGTTTTGCTTGTAGAAGCGTTTGTAAAAGTCAGCCACAGAAACGGTCGCCATTGAGTTGAACGCAGAGTCGAGACTCGACATACTTGCCGCCAGAATCGCAGCGGCAATGATGCCCATCAAGCCTGGCATTCCATATTCACTCGCATAATGAAGAATGATGGTGTTGCCGTTTTCAAACTCTTTACCGTCGTAATAAGCGTTGAATAGGACACCAAGCAAGATAAAGACAAAGTAAATAAAGAAGGCCACGTAGCCCATCATCAACATTGCCTTTTTCGCATCGCCCATGTTTTTCGCGGCCATACAACGTTGTACCATCATCTGGTTACCGCCATACACGGTGGTGTGGAACATCGTCATTGCGATAACGCCGGCCCATACCGTCGTTACTTGGCTTAGGTCAAAACTTGTTTGTAGGGCATCGGTCATTCCTTTCGCTTTGAGTTCTGCCATGACCTCCGTCATTGGAGCAGGCATGCCATTCCAAACGGCTTCAATGATGATGAATGCGCCAATAAATAAGATTACTGCTTGAATCACATCGGTCCAAATGACAGCCGCGATACCGCCCATTACGGTGTAGATAAGGGCAATTGCAGTGACGATCATGATGCAGTACATCACGTCGATACCAGTAATGAACTCTAAAATCATTGCTGTCGCGTAGAGTACGGCTGCCGAGCTCAATGCTTGTTTGATAAGGAAGATAAACGACAAAGTCAGTCGTGAAGCCTTACCGAAGCGTCGTTCTTGATACTCGTAGATGGAGGTTAAACCGTTGTTGTAGAAAAACGGCATAAACACAGCCACGATGAAGAAGATCACCAGCGGATAATTGAGGTGAATCGCGATAACCGACAGGCCTTCTTTGTAAGACCAAGCTGGCCCACCAAGGAACGACATGGCACTCACGTAAGTACAAACGACAGAAATACCGATCGCCCACCAAGGGATGCTCTTATCACCCAAGGCGAATTGACTAGCTGAAGTGACTCGCTTTCCGATTACTGCACCCAGTACTAGCGTTAGGGCGATGTATCCCCCAAGGATGCTCCAGTTAAGTGCGCCAAACTCATGCATAATTAGGTCCTTCTAACTGTTCTTTCATTTGTGCAAACACGTCATAGCCAAGTTGCAGCAGGATATGAACGATGTCGATCGCTACCCAGTTTTCCTTCAGTAAATCGCCTTCGCGTCGCCAAATGTCCATAACGCGAAGTTCGATGTGTTTTCCGGTTGGGGCGAGACCGAGCCAGCCACTGTAACCAGTGTGAGTACCATGCATATGTGGCCAACCACCTGTGGATACGTAGTCATTTTTGGCCAAAAAATTGACCTCAATATCGACACTTCGGTCAGGGAAGGCAAACACAAATGGCGCTTGATGGTGGTTACGGAAACCTTTGATACCGCGCGTAGTACCAATACCAGCAGGGCCGTACCACATGAAGTCATTGTGCCAGTAGTTTTCTAAATCCATCGAGAAAAGATCTTTGCCATCAAAACGACCCAAGCAAGACAGCATATCTTCAACCAGTTGGGCGCTCTTTTCACTTTCTTCCAAAGACACAACAGATTGTTGAATACCGTTAGAAGTTGCAGGAGAAGGAACCAAGCCATCGTGACCTAAGCTTTTACGAAGAGGGTTGCAGCCTGCTTGATTCATCGCGTCGATGAAGTCTGGGATCATGTAAGATTCGATGATTTGGTCGTTCTCCACACACACCATTTCGGTGTAACGTAAGTAGAGTGTTTTCCCTGTTGCTGGTATGCCAAATAGTGGTTGTTCAAATGTACCGATAAAGTAGCCGGTAGAGTTGTACCAAGTGCGGCCTTCGTATTCGCCGTGCATCACAATTATTGGTCGGCGCTCGGCGTCAGGCAAAGCATTAACAAGTGGTGAGAGGAAAGATTCGTGGGTTGCATCTGGGCCATTAAGATCGTTCACAGGGTGCGCCACGCACCATTTTACGTCAGGGTTCAAAGCTTGCAGAGCGGCCTGTTTTTGCTCGATGTCTGCGGCTTTGAAGTAGTTCTGGTAGAACTGTTCGATGATGTTGAGTGACATGTTGCTTCCTTACTGTCTGTGATTTTAATAAATAGTGTTTAGTCAGCCGTTAGCCTTGCTGTAGCAGGATTTGCTTCCAGATTGCGGTCTCGTCAAACAAAGTGAATTCGCGACGAAGACCCCAAGGGCCAAACTCAGCGTGGCTGATCCCCATGATGTAAACCTCTTTTCCTGAAGGCTTACCAAACATCCCATATCCCTCATGCTTACCGTGCAAAGACCATCGAATTGCCGCGCGTGGTGACATCATGTCGTCATCCCGGCCAATACGATGGTGAACGGTAAATTGAGCATTTGGGAAAGACGCACGAAGTGCCATCCAAAAATGATCGACTTCCGAGTGTGATAGGGCAGTTTGACCGCCAGTGTATTCGCCGATGCAAGCACGGTCGTACTCTTTCGGTACTATAGAGAACTCGGCATTCATAAGGCTTCTGAGAATTGCTTCATAGCGCTGACCATATTCGTTGTCGTTGCCTACGCCCAAATAAGGTCCAGGAATGTCGATTTCAGGTGTGAACGGAAATGGGCTTGATTCCACGCCACCTTCAAATTCGATTTGTTGGCGTGCAAATTCTTCTGACGTCATACCCAGTTGTTTCGCGATATCGGCTTGATCGCGAACCAACCATTCGTCATTGATTTGGTTATTGATAGCGTGGCAATCTGCGATAATACGGAAACGAAGTTTGCGATTCGAGGCTTGCCCGTAGAAGCCGTTGCCACTGTGTGTTGCAGTAGAGATGATTCGATGAGAAGAAAGCATGCCTTGTTCCGGGGTGCCTGACCAAATGACGTCTTCGCCATATAGCGTGCGATCGGGAAACTCGGCCAGTGTCGCCATTGTTGCACTGATCACCCCTTCGTTTCCTTGAACGATGGAGAGTGGAGTGCGCACAACAATGTCGGGAGAGTAGTAGTGTTCTAAGGTGTTTAAACCTCGGTCTTCCCAAATCTCTTTTGTGATACCAAGAATGTAGTCGGGAAAGTCACGCCACTTTTCATCGAAGCCAACCATGGCCATAAATCACCTCCGTAATTGAATAATTATGTTTGAATTATGTTTTGATTACGTATTCAAAATATATCATGTTGCCATTTTGTCAACGGATTGTTTTTCGATTGTTTAAATAGCGTGCTGATGATCAGGTTTTTAACAATTGAGCAGAAAACAAACTAAAAAAGTACAGGCGAGATGGAAGCTATCTCTTATCGAGACGTGTTAATAAGAAAGGAGGTCAAAGTTTTTTGTATGAATTCCCTAATATCTTATTGTTTTTTAATCGCTTAATTTATTTTGATCTGTTTGAATGGAAACAAATGATTAAGCCAAAACTGATAATCATGCAGATCAAGGCACCCAAATAGACTTTATCGCTAATATTCAGCTATTTTGGTGTCAATTATCCTTATATCTTTCAAATTCTCCTTTTGCATACGAATGCTTAAAGGCTTTTTTATTAAATCGGAAGTAGATAACGAATAAGCCACTAGAAAGGTGTTTATCTAGTGGCTATAACAGTCATAAGCGCTCTATGAGTGCAACGATCAGGATAAAAGCGCAGGTAATGATAGCGAGATGGCAGGGATGAAGGTAATCAACATCAAGGCCACTATCATTGCACCAATCCAACCCATGATGGCTTTAGAGAGCGACTCTATCGGTACTTTGCCTACCTGACTTGCCATAAACAGGTTGGCACCCAGAGGAGGCGTAACAAAGCCAATGGCCAAGTTCACGATCATCACGATCCCAAAATGAACGGGGTCCATGCCGAGTGCTGACGTAATGGGTAACAGAATTGGTGTGAGAATAACAATCGCTGCCAGCGTTTCCATAAAGGTACCGACGAGCAACAACAGGACATTGATGCAAAGCAGTATCAGAAGTTTGTTTTCGGTAATCGATAGAATGAACTGAGCAATTTCAGTCGGCAGACGTTCTAGGGTCAATATGCGGCCAAACGTCACGGACGCACCCACAATGACGAGCACAGCGCCAACTAACAGTGACGACTCTAGAATGATTTTCACCACTTGCGCTGGTTTGAGTTCTTTATAAACAAACATGCCAAAGAATAAGCCATAGAGAACTCCGATGGCGGCTGATTCGGTAGGCGTGAAAATGCCAGAATAGATACCGCCGAGAATGATCACGGGGAGTAGCATTGCCCAGCTGGCTTCTTTTAGCGCAGCAAGACGCTCTGCCCAAGTCGCTTTGCGTTCGTTACCTGTGTAGCCCCGCATTTTTGAGACAATTAGACAGTAGCCGATCAATACCATACCGACGACCAAGCCAGGAATGATTCCCGCCATGAACATCTTAGTGACGGAGACTTCAGCAGTGATCGCGTAGACGATCATCACCACAGAGGGTGGAATAATGACGCCAATTCCGCCGGAAGAGGCTATCAAGGCACCGGCAAAGCTGCGGTCGTAGCCTTTCTTCACCATCGAGGGAATCATCGTCAGGCCGATAGCGGCAACAGTGGCAGACCCTGTACCAGAGATGGATGCGAAGAACATACACGCCACAATGGCCACGATACCAAGCCCGCCAGTAAAGTGGCCAAAGAAGACCTCCGCCACATGCAATAATCGTTTTGAGATCCCTCCTTGGCTCATAAGGTTACCTGCTAAGGTAAAAAGAACGACGGCGAGGAGAGGGAAGGAGTCGAGCCCTGTCACCAAGCCTTGTACTAAAAACTCGATGTTAAGGAATGGCAGGCTTAATATCGCGACCATACTGGCTGCCGCCAGAGCAATACCGACCGGAACGCCAATGAGCAGAAGCAGACCAAAGCTGCCAAACAAAAGTGCAGACGTCATGCGTTAAACTCCAATAGTCGGTTAGAAGTACGATACTTTGCTTTGATATGGCGATAGCGTTGGCGAGAAAAGCGAACTCGTTCATTGCTGGTGGAGCACGCGTTCACACGTTGATAAATGCTTGTCACTAGGCGCGCGCAGCTTAATAGTGCGCAAACTAAAACAGAGGCATACAAACACGCAATAGGAATTTCCATTGCGGGTGCAATCTGACCGAGTTGCAGGCTGCGGTTTATAACCTTAAATCCAAACCAGGCGACAGTGGCACTAAAGGCAAGGTAGATAAGATCAGAGACAATCAAACTGAATTGCGTCCAATTGCCCGGAAGTTTATCGATGAACACACGAATGCGGATGTGTCGATCATCTCGGATACAGTAGCTGATGCTCAGGTACATCGCCCATACGAATAAATAACGAGCCAGCTCTTCAGCCCACGCGATCGTTGCATCGAACAGGCGTAGGGCGATTTGCAAGCACAGTAAAGTTGTCATCGTTGAGATCGCGATAACGATAAGGGTTGGTTCTAGGTATTTGTCTAGTAAGCGAAACCACTTCATGTTCACCTCCAAAACGAGAAAGCACGACCTGTTGCCAGATCGTGCAAAAGAGTGGGAGTTATAGGCGTTCTATCTCGGCCATCACGTTGTCAAACAAGTCTTTACCCGTTTTACTGCGCAAGTCCTGGTACACGGCCGCATTCATTTTCTCTTTCATGATGCTGCGTACCTCGTCTGGGACGATGTTAACCGTCATGCCTTTTGCTTCGAGCTCTTTGATTACTTCTCGGTTTTGCTGCGCGGCGAGCTCACGCTGTTTTGCGATGGTTTCTTTGCTTACTTCACTGATCAGCGCTTGTTGTGCGGCCGGCAGTGAATCCCAAAACGATTTGTTCATGAACAACACGTAGTTGGTGTATATATGGTTAGTTAAAGAGAGGTACTTTTGTGCCTCGTAAAAACGTTCGGCATAAATAGAGTAGATAGCACTTTCTTGAGCGTTAATCAGGCCTTGTTGTAACGAGGTGAAAATTTCTCCCCAAGACAGAGGTGTTGGCGCAGTACCAATAGATTTCCACGCGCTTATTTGAGTGGGGTTAGATGCCGAGCGAATCTTTAGCCCTTTCAGGTCCTCAATACTATCAACTGGCTGTTTGTTGTTGGTCACGCTACGAAAGCCGACCTCCATAAAGCCAAGTCCATGAAAGCCTTTTGATTCCATAGCATTCAACAATGGTTGTCCGATCTTCTCACTGTCGAGCGCTTTGTGTGCTTGCTCTTCGCTATCAAAAAGGTAGAACACGTCGAGCACGTTAAACTCTGGGACGTAGGGAGAGAGTAAAACTGACGCACCAAACGTCATTTGTAAGTTGCCTTGCTGTACGAGTTCAGTCGTCTCACGCACATCGCCTAGTTGTCTCGCCGGATAGATTTCAACTTCTATCTCACCGTTTGAGCGAGCTTCCACTTCTTGTTCGAAATAGAGCATTGCTTTGTGTACGGGAGAGGTTTCTTGACTGTCATGAGCAAGACGAATAACACTGGTTGCAAACGTATTCATACTGCTAAATGCAAGCCCCAGTGCGGTAAGTGAAGTAAGGATTACTTTCTTCATCGTTCTTCCTTGTTTCTGGTATGACCTGCCATTGGCATTCGTCGGCAAGTCACACAACTTTTTATGTTTTTATAAATTAGTTGAGCAATTCATATCCATTTTGCATACGAATCCAAAATAAAACATTAAAGTAACAAGTCAATAACAAGATTGATGAATTGATGAGAAATTAAATAACGATTGGTGAAAATTTAATCGTGATCACAGAAAATGCCTTACTCGAAAGCAAGGCATTTTGTTTATGAAGAATGAATAAAAATGGATTTATTAAATGGTGCTACTACGTTCGATCAAGGTGCCTTGCTCGAAAAGGTATTCGCCAGTTGCATCCAGGTTGCCGTTGATTCGATTCATCAAGTCTTCAACCGCTCGTTTAACAATTTTGTCGACTGGTTGAGCAATGGTGGTCAAATCATAACTCGGCCATGCAGACATCGGAATGTTATCTACACCCATCACAGAGAAGTCTTGGGGGATCTTTGCTCCGGCTTGTCGCAAGCCATCCATCACACCCATGGCGAGGATGTCGTTTGCACAAAAAATTGCATCGGGTTTGCTAGTGTGCGACAAGATCGCTTTCGCCGCTTCTAAGCCTGCTTCAAAGCTGTACTTGGCTTGGATAAAGGTTGGTGACGGGGAGCCGAGTTCTTGCAATTTTGAAGAGAAACCCAGCCAACGCTCTTCACTGGTCATGGAGCCAGCATCGCCACTGATATAAGCACACTGTTTTGCGCCTTTCTGCGTTAAATACTCGGCTGCTTGTTGGCCCGCCAATCGGTTATCAATACCAGAGCTGTTGGCATTAATACCCTCGGCGTAGCGGTTGATCAAGCTTAAATGAACGCCAAACTTTTCGCATTGGGCAAACGCGCGTGAGGTTAAACGGCTGGTGGCGATAACGAGTCCGTCCACTTGGTATTCAATGGCGCGTGAAATGGCGAGATCGAGGTCGTCCTTGTCGATAGGGCAAAGCACAACTTGTCCGCCTCGCTTTTGAATTTCGACAGCCAAAGCACGAGATTGCATGTCGTACATTGGGTTTGATTCGCTATCTAACGCAATCGCCACTAAGCCTGAACGATTCGAAATCAGACCTCGGGCGATGGCATTCGGTGTGTATCCGAGCTTAGCTGCGGCATCCATCACCATTTTGCGTTTCTTCTCGCTAATACTCGCAGTCGGGCTGAATGCTCTAGATACCGTCGATTGAGAGACGCCGAGCATCTTCGCGACGTCGATCGAAGTTACTTTCGCTTTAATGGTGATACTCCTTATTTAAGGCCATTGAACCTTCTCATACGTGCTGAGTGTATGGGCTAGGGGATTTCTGTGTCTAGAGCATTACATTGATAAGGCGTAAATATCAGAGAAAACTCAAGAATTCATCACATTTCTCTCTTGCTTGAAGCCATCAATGATCATTTTGTGTTCAGAGCTAACACAAAAGAAGCTAACGCCGAGTTCACGCCATTCCCGAGCTTGTTGAGCCGTCGCGACAAACATGCCAACAGGTTTATTAGCGGCTCTGGCCGCTTCGATTACTCGCATACTTGCTTGTGCGACTTTCTCATCATGAACGCTATCAGCACCATAAGCGACAGTGAGATCAACTTGGCCAATGAAGAGCGCATCAATTCCTTCAACATTGGCAATCGCTTCAACATTTTCGACCCCTTGAGGGTCTTCAATTTGTGCAATGACAATCGTATTCGCACGGCTGTCTTTTAAGTGTTCAACCATGGGCTTAGTGGCGTATTGCGCTGCTCGACTGGAACCTGCATACCCTCGGCCACCTTCTCCGTAATGGCAGATTTTCGCCAGTTGCGTCGCTTGCTCAGCAGTACAAACATGGGGAATTTGTACACCCGCCGCGCCACAGTCAAGCGCGTTCAAAATGGTTGAAGGAGCGCTGTCTTGTACTCGTACCACGCACGCGAGGTCATTCGCTCTGGCCGCCATGATGCACAGATCAAGCGAGGAACGATCGAAAGGTGCGTGCTCTGCATCCAGTACCACAAAAGGCAACTCTGCCAGTGCCAATACCTCGATAATGTGAGGGTGAGGGGTTTTAACAAATGTACCTAATAGCGTTTCTTTAGTCAGACGTTGCTTAAAATTGCTCATGATTATCTCCTTTGCAAAGGTATGCAAAAACTAACACGGAGAAATGTAAATGATGAGTAAAAATGATGTGATCTAAAACTCATTTTTGATTAAAAATTAAACTCAATCAAGGTCCTTATTACTTGCTTTTATTTGTTTAAATTAATTAATACAAAGGCTTAAGGGTGGTTTTTGTGGTTTGTTGACTTAACTTGTCAAATGTTAATTAAGTGTTTAATCTGATTTTGCATTCGTATCCAAAAGCATAAAAATAACCGTTCGTCAGCCTCAATGTTCAAGGAGAAAACCAATGGCACGCATTTTAAAAAACGGAATCACTGAAGAAGCATCAGCATCAAACGACGCAAAAGTGCGTCAGATTGTTGAAAGCATTCTTACTGATATTGAATCGAAAGGTGATAGCGCTGTACGTGAGTTGTCTGAAAAGTTTGATAACTGGTCGCCGGAGCAATTCCGCCTGTCAGAAGAGCAGATCCAAGCCTGTGTGGATGCGCTTGATGAATCGACTCGTCATGATATCGAGTTCGCTCAGCAACAAGTTCGAAACTTTGCTCAAATTCAACGTGACTCAATGAAAGACGTCGAAGTAGAAACCATGCCTGGTGTGGTACTGGGGCATAAAAATATTCCAGTAAACAGCGTGGGTTGTTACATCCCTGGTGGAAAATACCCATTGGTTGCATCCGCTCACATGAGTGTACTGACGGCGAAAGTCGCGGGCGTAAAACGTGTTATTGCTTGTGCGCCTCCGTTTAACGGCCAGCCGAATGTCGCGATTGTCGCTGCGATGGCAATGGCGGGTGCGGATGAAATCTACTGCTTCGGTGGTGTTCAGGCGGTAGGTGCAATGGCTCTTGGTACAGAGACTATTGCGCCAGTCGATATGATTGTAGGGCCGGGTAACGCATTTGTGGCAGAGGCAAAACGTCAGTTGTTTGGTCGCGTTGGTATCGATTTGTTTGCAGGGCCAACGGAAACCTTGGTCATTGCTGATGAGAAAGGCTGTGACCCGGAATTGGCAGCGGCAGACTTGCTTGGTCAGGCTGAGCATGGTTACAACTCTCCCGCTGTATTGTTGACCAATAGCGAAACATTTGCGCAAGAAACCATCAAAGAAATTGAACGTCAGTTAACCATTCTTCCAACGGCTGAAGTCGCGGGTAAAGCGTGGGCAGATTACGGACAAGTGATTGTGTGTGATAGCTACGAAGAAATGGTGGAAGTGGCAGACGATATCGCTTCTGAACACGTTCAAGTGATGACGGAAGATCCTAAATACTTCCTAGATAACATGACCAACTACGGTGCCTTGTTCCTAGGTCGTGAAACCAACGTTTCTTACGGCGATAAATGTATTGGTACCAACCATACACTGCCAACGAAGAAAGCGGCGCGATACACCGGTGGTCTTTGGGTAGGTAAATTTATCAAGACCTGTACTTACCAGCGTGTAACGGAAGCTGCGTCGCTAAAAGTCGGTGAGTACTGCTCTCGCTTGTGTGCACTCGAAGGTTTTGCTGGCCACAAAGAGCAAGCGGATATTCGTGTGCGCCGTTACAAAGGCAAAGTGGAAGAGGCGTAATATGTCGAAACTTGCCTTAGTCACAGGCGGCAGTGGCGGACTGGGTGCCGCCATTTGTCGCAAGCTAGCTGAATCGGGATATCGCGTAATTCTGACTTACAACAGTAATCAGAAAGCGGCCGAGGATGTGCTTTCCTCGCTGCCACGTAACGAGCATCTAGCATTCAAATTGAACGTGGCAGATTCTAGTGCGATTGAACAGCTTAAACATCAAGTCAGTGAAATAAGCGACAAGCTGGATCTGTTGGTCAACTGTGCGGGGATGACGAAATTCGTCGCGCACTCTGATTTGCAAAGCTTAGATGATCAACTGTTTGACCAAATTTTCCAAGTGAACGTCCGTGCGCCTTTTGCCATGGTTCGAGCGTTTGAGCCTTGGCTTAAGCAAGCCAATGGTTGTGTGGTGAACATTACTTCTATCGCGGCACAGACTGCGATGGGGAGCAACATTGCTTACTGTGCAAGTAAATCTGCCGCGGAGAACATGACCCGTTCTTTAGCTCGCGCTCTGTCTCCCGAGGTTCGCGTTTTGGCTGTTGCTCCAGGGCTTGTCGACACTGAGTTTGTCAAAGGCTTGGATGACGCATGGCGTAATCAACAAGAACAATCCACACCGCTTAAGCGTTTAGCCAATGATGAAGAAGTCGCTCAAGCCGTGTACGCCGCGGCAGATCTTCTGACCTTCTCGACAGGCAATACCATCGCGGTTGATGGTGGGCGACCTTTAGGTCTGTAACTAACAATTCAAAGGCTAGGTCCAAACAAGGACAACAAGGATTTACAATGACTCTACAATCTAAAATGAATAATAACCTGGTCCGCTACATGGAACTGATTCCGGGTACGAGTGCGTTTATTGATGCGCGCACGCCAGGCAGTGATCTCAAAGATAACTTTTGTATTATCGGTGCAGGGGTGGCAGAGAGCAGTCGTCAGCATGTTCATATTCGCGATACGGCGGGCTTTAATATTGGTGCCGCAGGCCAACCGCCAGGCATCAAGAATTCGTTACATTCTCATCGCACCGCTGAGCTTTTCTTGGTGTTCAAAGGCCAGTTCCGTTTTTATTGGGGGAACGATGGCGAACACGAGGCGGTGTTGTCTCACGGTGACGTCATCTCGATTCCAACCAATCTCTTCCGTGGATTTGAAGTGGTTGGCCGCGATTACGGCTTTATGTTCTCGGTACTTGGCGGCGACGATTCAGGTGGCGGCGTTATTTGGCATCCAAACGTTATTAAAGACAGTCAAGGTTATGGTTTATACCTCAAAGCCGATGGCACACTCGTGGACACCATTAATGGCGACCCGATGCCACAAGAATCAGAATTGATGCCGCTGCTTACCGAAGAAGAGCTCGCGACCTTCGATACCTACACCGCAGAAGAGATGATGCCATTTGTCGCTCTGCAAAAAGATTATCGTGAAATCAAAGGCGATTTCAGCGGAAGAAACGTGAAACAATACGCCTTAACGGGTCATCCTTTGGCGAGTTATGACTTCCAAGTAAAGAGTGAAGATGAAGTGAGCATCATGGCTTATGAGCTTTCTGAAGGTGGCTCGATTCCTCAACACTGCCGAGAAGAAAAACAAGTGCTTATCAACTTTGATGGCGATACAGAGGTGGTGCTCACACATCAAGGCGAACAAGCTAACGTTGTTTTAACGCGCGGTGATGTGCTGAATGTTCCAGAAGGTGCGTCATACTCACTGACGAACTTGCGTGGTAATAGTTTGACGTATTGCATTCTTGGGTCTGATCAACCAAAGCCGCTTGCAGGAGAATAAAATGACGCAACCCACCTCGTTAGTTTGGCTACCCGGACTACTTTGTGATGGCACATTGTTTGAGGATATCAACCGAGCGTTGCCAAGTTGGGTTGAGCCTACATGCCCGACGCTGGCTTCATTGCCGTCAATGGAACAGCTGGCGCAGAGAGTGTTGCAAGACGCACCGCGGGAGTTTGTCTTGGGTGGCTTATCAATGGGTGGGATTCTTGCCTTTGAGGTGTACCGTCAAGCGCCAAACAGAGTCAAAGGCTTGATCCTCATGGATACCAACGCAGCAGATGAAAAGCCAGAGGTGACACAAAAGCGTGATGCACTGGTTAGCCGTGCATTAAGTGGTGAGTTTGAACGCATTACGCCTGACACTCTGATGCCTGTGCTGATTCATCCAAGCCGTTTGCAAGACAAAGCGTTAACTGAGCGTATAGAAGGCATGGCGGTCAATGTAGGTTTGGAGGCATTTGAAGCACATGCTAAAGCGTTAGCAACTCGCCCGGATGCTCGACCTTTATTGGCGGACATTCAAGCTCCTACGTTGGTGATAACAGGTAAAGAAGATAAGCTTTGTCCGCTAGACAATCATCTGCTCATGGAGAGATGCATCCCAAACGTCACGCTTCATGTTATCCCTGAGTGTGGGCATCTATCTACGCTTGAGCAGCCTTTAATTGTTAGTGAAGTGATGACTACTTGGCTTCAAGATAACTTTGCTTTGTGTTGATAAGAACTTCATCACTCACCACCTTAAGGTTACTTGGGTATAGGTGGTGAGCGATGAGTGTTATCAGAAGTAGTAGCGAATACCTGCCGCGAATTGATCATCACGGTTTTCGAATTTGCTGCCATCGTACTGATCTTTACCTAGGTCGAACTGGTATTCAGTCCAAACTAGGAATTTGTTCTTCTGGAAGTGGTATTCAAGACCAGGAATCAGCAAGTTACGCTCGTAACCTTGCGTCTCGTCACCACGATCTTCCATGTAGTTGTAGTTCAACGTTGGGCGTAGGCCGTTATCGAAGTGGTAGTAAGTGTAGATTTCGCCACCTAGGGTATCGAACATTACGTCCGTACCGCCTTGGCTCACTGCTTCCCAGTTTTCGCCAACGTGGAAAGTCGCACCTGCGTAGAAGCCACCGTTGCTGTAGTTTGCGCCCAATAGCATGATGCGCATGTTGTCGCCGTTTTCTACGCCAACCACGCTTGCGTCTAAATCAGCAACTTCATTTTGATGGTAAGCCGCACCAAGTGTTACGCCATCAACCGGTTTGTAAGTGATAGACGCACCCATGCCGTTTTTCAGTGAGGCTGTCGCATTGCTTGCTAGAGCGACATCTTCACGCGTGGTTTGGTAAGTAAAGCCGTAGCTCACTTTTTCATTAATTGAATTACGGTACGTAAATGAGTTTTCTGCACGACCCGCGCCGGATGCGATACCCCAGTCAGCTAGGTTGTAAACACCTGAGCCACGAGTACCGAATACACGACCTAAATCGGTGTACCATGCTACGTCGTAGAAGGTAGACCACTGCTTAGTACCTGCAGCAATCTTGCCATATTTTTCGTGATCAACACCTGCGTATAGCAAGCGGTCGTAAATGTTGTCACCGTTCGCGCCAGAGTTGTAGCCCCATTCCGCGTGACCGAAACCAGTCCAGCCGTTATCCAGACCCATTTGGCCTTTCAAACCGAAACGTGAGCTGCCGCTGTTCCATTCGCCGTTGTCATCACCGCCACGGTCTTGGTAGCGAAGATCGAAACGGCCATCGATGGTTAGGCTGTCGCCAGCGTCATTAACAAAAGTGTGTGCAGCAAAGGCTGAGCTAGAAGTAAGCGCTGCTAAAATCACTGCAGAAAGGGTCGACTTTTTCATCATCAATCTCATTATTCAGGGCGCAGAAAGCCACCGTGCGTTCATGCCCGTTTTGAATAAGGGTTCTATCTTGAGGTTGTGCCCCATCCTTGAGGCATGAGTTGGGAGCATGTCGCCTGAACCGAGAGGGGATTCAGGCAACATAACGGCGGGTTAACAATCCGCCCCTAGGACTTCTTATAGAGAAGGGTTTAGGATCTGTTGAGTACGCTCGAACACGTCTAGACCTTGCTGTTTTAGCCAGTAAGGAAGGTCGATCAGTACCCAGTTCTCAGATAGCTTGTCGCCGTCACGGTAGTAAACGTCAACCACTTGCATGTCTGCGCGTACTTCACCACCTGTCATACCTAGGAAACCACCGATTGGCGTGTTAGATAGGTTTGGCCAGCCGAAGAAACAAGAGAAGTTACCTTCTGCGAAACGACATACGTGGCCGTTAAACTTCTTGTCTTTCAGGTTGTTACGGAATGGTAATTGGTGCTGCTGTTGGTAACGAGGGATTGTGTAAGACGCACCGATACCACATGGACCGTACCAGATCATGTCTTTAGACCAGCTCTTCTCAAGAACTTCTGGTGGGCAACCCATAGCGCCGCTGTCGTTTAGTGCAGATAGGTCATCAACCATCTTGTTCACTAGTGCTAGTGTTGCTACGCCTTCTTCTGGTGCTGCGTCTTCGAACAGTAGACCGTCGTGGTTACGAGGACCAGGGTATACGAAGTGCTTACCTGTTGATGGTGGTAGTGGGTAACAACCCGCTTGGTCCATCGCGCCTAGAAGGTCTAGGAATAGGCCAGTCTTAGTGATCTTGCCGTTTTCAACACAGTTAAATTCTGCGTAACGGATGTTCATGATTTTGCCAGTTGGGCGCATGCCTAGGTATTCAGCGTCGAATAGACCCATGAAGTGACCCATGCTCATTACCCAGATTTCACCTGATGTTACTTCGTTCTCACCACCGATGAAGATGTCTTGACGACGCTGCATGCGAGTCATTGATTTCATCAAAGGAGCCCAGAAAACGTCAGCCGCTGCTTGAGCGCCTTGTTGCTCACGGAATGGGTAAACACCACGCCATAGGTAATCTTCTGAAGTGTGTGCTTTTAGTACTTCTGCCACGTTCTCGTGAGTTGCGTTTTCCATTGCGCTGAAGTATTCACGTACAACGCGTTTCGCTTCTTGATATTTAGACATAATAAACTCTCTTATTTGCTGTCGAGTCGGCTTTGGGAACAGGACTCGAAATTAAGTTTTTTCATCCGGCCGGGGAGCCAGCCGGAGTTTTTGAAATTCAGTTACGCTTTTGCTGCTTCGGCTTTTTTGCTCTTATCGAACACGCCGCCTTTTAGTGTCTCTGGCAGTGATAGCCATAGAAGACCAGCAAGGATCCATACGATTGGTGAACCCCACATTGCGGTTTGTAGGTCGGTACGCTCTTGGATGAAGATAAGTACCATTGGTGCCCACATACCGAGGATACGACCGCCGTGGAATAGCGCCGCGCCGTAGCTACGTAGGTGTGCTGGGAACAGTTCTGAGAAGTAACCACCCCATACCGCTGAAGAAGACAGGCCGAAGTTGTAAATCAGACCAAGTAGAGCCAGCATGTTTAGGCCGCCAATCACCATGTCGCCAGGTGCAACAAAGAAGATTGAAACCATGATGCCCGCTAGAATGAAGCCAAATGCGTTCACCTTACGACCGAATTTGTCAGCTACCCAACCCCAGAACCACGCACCAAACAGTGAACCAAATGCTGAGATAGAGAAGATGAGACCGATGGTTGCACCGTCGAACATACGTACATCACGTAGGTAAGTGGTTACGAAGCCACCAAAGAATTGGAAACCGTAGAAGTTAAGGCCAGCCAGTAATAGACACGTTAATGTGATCTTACGGTAAGGCTTGCTTAGCATTTCGCCCCAAGAGCCTTTTTTCGCTGGTGTATTTGATTCTTCTACTTTTGCTTGCTCTTCTTCACCGTAAGCGATCACTTTGCTGTCGCTAGGTAGTACAAAGATCATGACCACAGCGGCTGCCAATGGTGGGATACCACCTACAAGCATTAGGCTTTCCCATGGTGCATCGATGCTTGCAATAAATGCTGCATACGCACCCATTACCATCAGTGCTACAGAGAACATAGAAGACGCGAATGCCGTCAACTTACCACGTACCGTTGGCGTAAATAGGCCGATCATTAGGCTTACTGCCACGGTGAAGTAACCACCCAGTGACAAACCAATGATGAAACGCATTGCTGCCCATGTTGTGTAGTCGGTGAACATCATATTGATGATCGTTGCGCCACCGTTTAGGGCTGTGATGGTAATAAGAGTGGATTTCTTACCAAATTTTGTTGCGAACCAAGCACAGCTCAATGCACCGATAAGTGCACCAACCGACTGCCATGTATAGAACTGGGCAGTGTCTGACAGGCTAATACCATCATACGCTTCAACGATGTATGGGCGTACGTAGTCAATAATTACAAAGTTATAACAATAGAAAAAGTAACCAACCAGTATCGCTAGATAGGCAGCTACCCTTTGAATCATAGGAACTTCGCTCATGTGTCTTTTGGCATTCATGACCGATAAACCTCTATTTCACTTAGGATTTGTTGCTATTCAAACTTAATGAACACGATCTTATTTGGATCATCTTCGATTTCGTGTCGGGGTGAATCATAGTTTTTTTAAGGTTATTAGATCCGTGATCAAAATCAATTTTAAAATGAATGCGTACCCATTTTGTGGGTTTTAGTGACAAGGATCTCACTAATCGGCGATTTTGGCGATTTTGAATACATTTTCGCCTATATTGGTGATAATAATCACACTTACAGTGGGATTGTCGTTTAAAAATGCCTTTTTACAGTAATATCTGGGCATAATAATTAGCTACCCAGAATTAGGAAAACCTTAAAATGGTTACGTACTCAAGTTTTGTGGTGATTGCGTTATATGTAGCAATTACCATACTAATCAGCTATTTAGTGAATAAGCGCTACAGCAATGGTGGCGACTTTTCCACGGGTGGAAAGCAATTTGGCTGGTTTACGGCAGGTGTTTCGATACTTGCGACTTACATTAGTGCGATGACGTTTGTAGGGATGCCTGGTTGGGTTTATAGCTCTGGCATGGAAGCGATGAGTATTCACCTTAACTATCCCATCGTTATCTTTTTCACCGTCATTTTCTTTGTGCCTGTCTTTTATAAGCTGGGTCTGACTTCGATTTATGAATACCTTGAGCACCGGTTTGGGGTGTATGCAAGAACCATCAACTCGATTGTGTTCATTGTGGTTCAATGTATCTCTGCGGGTGTGATTTTGTATGCCGTGGCGCTGATCTTAGTGCAAGTTCTGCCTATCAGTATTTCTGAAGCCATCATCTACATCAGTATTTTCACCGCTTGCTATACCTATGCGGGCGGGATTTCCACGGTTATCTGGACCGATATGTTGCAATCTGCAGTATTGGTGGCAGGCAGCATCGCTATCTTTGCCATTCTAATGAAGGAGATTAATACGGCAGATTACCTTTCTCGTGATCACCTGAATATCATCAACTTAGACTTTGATTTGGGCGTGGATACTACACTCTGGGCTGGTATGGTTGCCGTGAGCTTTTTGCATTTGAGTGTGTACGGCACCAACCAATTGATCATCCAACGCACGTTAGCGACGAGATGTGAAAAGACGGCGCAGAAGTCGATGCTGTTGTGTGGTTACGGTGCATTTTTTGTGTACTTATTCTTCGCGGTACTCGGTGTTCTTTTGAGTGTTTTCTATCAAGATCAATCGTTTGAAAACAGCAACGAAGTGATTTTGGATTTCGTCTTCAACCACACTAACCCAATCGTCGTTGGTTTGATCATTTCCGCGTTGGCGGCGGCCGCAATGTCGACCTTGGATTCGACCTACAACTCAATGGCGACTGTCGCGACGTTCGATATCTACAAGCGTTTCGTTCGCCAAAGTGCCGATGATGAGCACTACGAAAAAGTCGCAAGAAAGATGAGTTTGCTCGCTGCGGCTATGGTGGTAGTGCCAGCTCTTCTGGCAGTATCGAATGAATCGGTACTCAAAACCATCGCTAGTCTGACTTCTATCTTCGTTGGTATCCGTTTGGGTTCATTCGTGCTTGGCTTATTCTGGGCGAAAGCCAATGAGAAAGGCGTGATCGTTGGCAGTATAATGAGTGTGATTGCGGTGTTTACTGCGATGTATCTCGACGTGGCTTGGCCGTGGTTTGCGCCAATTGGTACGTTCGTCTTCCTTTTGTTTGGTGTGTTAGTGAGCCGTCGTTGGGGCGCTGTGACTGCCGAGCAACAAATCTTTATCAATAATCAAAAACATCTTTTTGCAAAGCCAACCGCAAGCCATTACGGGCTGTTGGTGTTCGCTGTGGCGACCATCGCTGCTTGTATGGTTCTCCCTGATTGGCTTTATGCTGCATTGTCGTAATAGGTAAGTTTATGCTGTCCATCTTTGATATTTACAAGATTGGTGTGGGTCCTTCTAGCTCTCACACCAATGGTCCAATGATCGCGGGTTACCACTTCACTCGTTTGATTGAATCGAACTTGGCAAAAGTGGTTCGTATTCAAGTCGATTTATACGGCTCACTCTCGTTAACAGGGATTGGTCACCATACTGACCGTGCAACCATTTTGGGTCTGTTGGGTAACAAACCAGATACCATCAAAATCGCTTCTGCGAATAAAGCGATGCGCAAGGCGATTGAAGAGGGCATGATGTCTGTCGATGGCCGTCATGAAATCGAATTCAACTACAAAACGGACATGTTGTTCCATGAAGAGAACCTTCCTCTGCATGAGAATGGCATGACGATTACTGCGTTAGATGCGCATGGCAATCAGGTTGGGTTTGAAACTTACTACTCTATCGGTGGTGGGTTCATCGCAACGGCGGATGAACTGCAAAATGGCAGTGCGACTGCACCCGTAGAAGTAGAGTTCCCATTCTCCAGTGCAGACGAAATGTTGGCACAGGCTGAGAAGAATGGCATGAGCCTCGGCGGCATGATTCTGAAAAACGAACAAGCGCTTCAGGATATGGAAGCCATTAATCAACGCGCAGAACAGATCTGGCGTGTGATGACGCGTTGCATGGAGCGCGGTTTCGAGACAGAAGGTATCTTGGATGGCGGCTTGAACGTGACCCGCCGTGCGCCTAACTTGCTGAAGAAGCTTGAAGCAAATGAAGCAATCGAAAACGATCCGATGGAAATCATGGATTGGATTAACCTGTTTGCTTTTGCTGTGAGTGAAGAAAACGCGGCTGGTGGACAAGTCGTAACGTCGCCAACTAATGGTGCGGCGGGTGTGATTCCTGCGGTATTGATGTACTACCATCGCTTCATCAAAGAGCTTGATACTAAACAGCTTAAAGACTTCCTTGCTGTGTCCGGTGCGATTGGCATTTTGTACAAAACCAACGCGTCTATTTCGGGTGCCGAAGTAGGTTGTCAGGGTGAAGTCGGTGTATCTTCCTCTATGGCGGCAGCTGGCTTGACCGCGCTACGTGGTGGCAGCAATGAGCAAATTTGTATTGCGGCTGAGATTGCCATGGAGCACTCGCTAGGCATGACTTGTGACCCAATCGGTGGCTTAGTGCAAGTACCGTGTATTGAGCGTAATGCAATGGGTGCAATGAAAGCGATCAATGCATCTCGCATGGCATTAAAGCGTAATAGTAAATGTCTGATCTCGTTGGATAAGGTAATTGAAACCATGTACCAAACGGGCAAAGACATGAACAAGAAATACCGTGAGACGTCACTGGGTGGGTTAGCTTTGATTCACCTAGCGCCGCCTTGCGAATAATGAGTTAGGCACATCTAACCAACAAAAAAGCCGAAGCACTGAGATGCATCGGCTTTCCTTTTTTGGAGCGTTTATAACTTAGCTATGCGTTTGCTCACCTTTTGGTGTGCTTTGGTTTGGTTGATAGTGCAAAATCACCATCGAGGTGGGTGACAGCAAGACTTCGCCTTCAGCATGTCCTGGGTTGAGATTGCGTACGTTTGTATCACAGATCGTCACCCATTCTTGCTTTCGCTCATTGGGGAGCTTAAAGCGCGCTGTGGCGTTAGTTTGGTTGATGAGGTAGACCAGCTCTTGCCCTTCTTTACCGATACCAAGGTGAAGTGCGACGGAGCTTAAACGGTTCCAATCATCGTGCTCCATTAAGCGACCGTCTGTACGGCGCCAGAAAATACGGTTGTTATTGCGGTTTTCGCCACTGAAAGCTCGGATAAATGGCACCATGTATTGATTTCGGTTGGCGACCATTTGTGACATCCATGCTTTGAAATGTTGCTTACGTTCTGTCTCTTCCCAGTTCATCCAACTGGTTTCGTTGTCTTGGCAATAGGCATTATTGTTACCGCCTTGGGTGTGAGACAGAACATCAGCAGTGAGAATGTGTGGGATACCGAAGGCAAACAGCAAGCTAGCAATAAGGTTGCGTTTTTGCTTCTCACGCGTGGCGATGATCATCAGATTTTCCGTCTCGCCCTCAACACCGTAGTTTTCTGAACGATTGTCACCGTGACCGTCGCGATTTTCTTCGCCATTGGCTTCGTTATGTTTGTGCTTGTAAGACACTAAATCTTGCAGTGTGAAGCCATCGTGATACGTGATGTAATTTACGGTGAGTTTGTATGGCCAGTTCGCTGCACTATAAATGTCACGAGAGCCCATTAATCGAGTGGCAAACTCTTTTAAATAGCCTTGATCACCGCGCCAAAAACTGCGGGAAATATCACGCAGTTTGTCATTACATTCGTTCCAACCAAATGGAAAGTTACCCACTTGGTAGCCATTTGGACCAATATCCCAAGGCTCGGCAATCAATTTGGTTTCACGCAAAATTGGGTCTTGCGCAACGGCTTTAAAGAAAGCTGCTTCTGGGTTGTAATCATCGCCCTGTCGACCTAACGTTGCAGCCAAGTCAAAACGGAAGCCATCGACTTTAAATTCGCTAACCCAGTAGCGCAATGTATCCATCACAAGGTTTAACGCTGGTTGGTAGGTGAGATCGACTGTATTTCCGCAGCCAGTGTAATTGGCGAAGTGGTTGCCATGTTTGATGTAAAAACAGGAATCGAGGGCCTTCAGGTTGAAGATTGTAGGCCCTTCACCACCTTCAGCAGTGTGGTTGTAAACCACGTCGAGAATCACTTCGATACCGTTTTTATGCAATTCGCGAATTGTTGTTTTTAATTCCGTAACGGCGTCTTGTTCTGCGTAGCGCGGATCGGGCACCATAAAGAGATAAGGGTTGTATCCCCAATAATTGACCTTTTCCATCTCTAGTAGGTGAGGCTCATGCATGCATGCTGCGACAGGTAGCAATTGCAGCGTGTTGATGTTTTGCTGTTTGTAAAAGGCCAGCATTTCAGGTGATGCAAGACCTAAGTAGCGCCCCTTCAGCTTGTCTTCAACCTCTGGGTGGCGTTGGGTAAGCCCTTTGACGTGCGTCTCAAACAACACCATCTCTTCTCTGGGTATACGCGGGTGATCCGTGTTTTGCCAGTCAAAATCATCTTCGATAACGACGCACTTCGGCATATCGAAACTTTTGGCTGGAGAGTAGGGAGGGTGATAGTGGAGGGCTTTATCTATTGATTTTGCGTACGGATCAGAAATTAACAGTGGCTCGTCCTTGTGGGAGACAAGATAACCGTATTTTTGCCCCGGCTTAATATCTGGAATAAAAGTATGACGTATGCCAGCGTATTCATTCGGTAAACCGCGAAGCTCGTAGCTGCCATCGTCTGCAAACAATGCCAGTTGAATGTCTTTTACGCCCGGAGCATGAATAGAGAAGTTACAGCCTTCTTTATTCAATGTTGCGCCCAGGGGGTAGGGGCGAGAGAGAAGTCGTGTCATCGGAGATACTTTATTTAATATTTATTGCTACCTTTAGGAAACTATAAGTTAAAAACTTTGTCTTACTAAGGTCAACCACCCTAAATATAAAAATATTCGTGTAATTTAATTACTTTATGTGACGGCTTAGAGTCAAAAATATGAAATGGCTATCACTTTGTAGCGGCTCAAAACCGAACAAACTTACTAATTCCTCCCTAGATTGGTGATCTGACTCGAAAAAACACCATTCGGTAAATTTTCTACTCCCTTCTCATCCCCCTTAAATTAGTTTAGGGCGGAGGAAGTCATCCTTGTACGCCTCGGGTAATCTCACAACTGTTGAAACAAACGGGGATTCGTTCCCATCTTACCTCTCTTTCTTTAGGTGTGTTTTTACTGCCTATATTCACCTAAAAGAGTGAGCAGGGAAGACAGAATTATAAATACCCTTAATGGAGTTAAGAATGAAAAAAGTAAGTGCAATTGCTGCTGCTGTAGCTGCAACTTTAGCTGCTGGTTCTGCATTCGCAGTGGATTTCCACGGTTACATGCGTGCTGGCGTTGGCGTGAACGCTGACGGTGGTCAACAATTAACATTCGAAAAGAACAAGATCGGTCGTCTAGGTAATGAAAGCGATATCTACGGCGAGATTCAACTAGGTAAAGAAGTTTACAACAACAACGGCAAAACGTTCTACGTAGACTCTATGGTTGCAATGACTTCTAACGGTTCAAACGACTGGGAAAGCACTTCTGCTAACTGTGGTTTGGATAACGGCGAAGTGAAATGTGTAGACGATGCACAATTCGCACTACGTCAGTTCAACGTTCAAGCTAAAGGCCTACTAAACTTTGCTCCTGAAGCAACGCTTTGGGCAGGTAAACGCTACTACCAACGTCACGACATTCATATCTCTGATTTCTACTACTGGAACATCTCTGGCGCGGGCGCTGGTGTTGAAGGTATCGAAGCTGGTCCTGGTAAAGTTTCTTTCGCTTGGGTTCGTAACGACCGCGGCGATATCGCAGACCCAGGCAACGATGGCGGCGCAACAAACGTAAACACTTTAGACGTACGTTACGCAGGTCTTCCTCTATGGGACAACGGCTCTCTAGAAATGGGCTTGAACTACGCAATTCTTAACGAAACTGACGCTGCGCCAAACGGCACTAAAGATGCGAAAAACGGCGTAATGTTCACAGCAGAATTGACTCAAGGTCTAGACGCTGGTTTCAACAAAACAGTGCTTCAGTACGGTACTGAAGGTTACTCAAAAACAATGGCATTCTACGGCGACGGTAGCTGGTACGGCGCAGAAGCTGACAACGGTGCATCTGGTTACCGCCTAATCAACTGGGGTGTAATCGGCATGGGCGACAGCTGGGAAATGGGTCACCAGTTAGTGTACGGTGTTGGTGAAGACATGTGGGCTGGCCAAGACAAGTGGGAAACAATGTCTGTTGTTGTTCGTCCAATGTACAAATGGGATGACAACCACAAAACTATCTTCGAAGCTGGTTACGCTATCGACGATAACGACGGCGAAGAAAACAAATACGGTAAGCTAACTGTTGCTCAAGCATGGTCTGCTGGCTCTAGCTTCTGGGCTCGTCCTGAAATCCGTGTTTACGCTTCTTACCTAACGGCTGACAAAGAAGACAACTCAAACACATTTGACAACGGTCGTTCAGACGATACGTTCCAATTCGGTGTACAAGCTGAAGCTTGGTGGTAATCATCTAACCACTAAGTCCTAAATTGTCCTAGAATGATACAGCCAGAACTTATCTGGCTGTATTTATTTAAAAAACAATAAAGAGTCGAGGTAGACAGTAATGAAAAAATGGCTTGCTCCCGTACTGCTGGGCATGTTGGCTACTGGTTGTGCGTCTGTAGAACAAGTAGAGATGAGTCCAAAAGGTCAGCAACAAGTGATCACGCAATCGGGTGATATTCAATGGGTACCGCTTAACGTGCCTGTGGTTACTGAGTTCGCTTTGACTGATAAAAGCCAAATGTTGTTGGATGGTAACAGTGCTGGCGCTATTGCAGCGTTTGCTCTTCCAGGTAACCGTGGCAGTCTCGATATCAAATTAGAGACATTCGTAAGTAAAGAACTTCAATTTTATGCTCCTAATGTCGCAGTGATGAACTCGGCAGGAGAAACCATTTACCAAGCAGATTTTTCAAAGTTTAAGTATGAACCAGCAAAACTGTTGGACAACGATAAATTCGTACTTGATCTCAATGTGATTCCAGACATGACAGGTAACGATCTGCATGTGTTGGTTTACACGACTTCCGCCGATCTAAAAGGAAGTACACAAGTTTTACACCCTGCAAAAGCCTTCGCCATGGCGCGCCACACTCAGCCGCCAGATATTGCAGACCCTCTAGCGAAACATAGCCCACTTGGTCAGTTCCGCTTTTCGGTATCCGCGAATGATATTGTGAATACTAAGATTGTTGCGAAAAACGACAACATTCCCCAAGGTACGGACCTTACTAGCTACTACTACAGCTCAATTGAAGCGGCAGTCGCAGCGAATGATATTCCGAAAGCGCTCACTTTGCTTGATGAAGCAAAAGAGCTGGGTATCGAAGGTGCGCAACAAGTGTTTGTGAAAGCCGTAAATAGAAAATAATCAGATAAAAAAAGGTCAGCGAAATGCTGACCTTTTTCATAGAAAATAAACTAATAAAAATACCCCTACATAGAGTTACCTTATTCACATAATTATTTTTATTACTTTGTTTTTTATATAGGTTGGATCAATAATTAATGGCAGTTCCTAATTTATTTTTTGTACTTAGGAAATAAACAAACTTCTCGAAGTGATTTAAATTCACAATCTGACGATATTTATTTGGCGTTTGATATTTCCATTTTAATAACGATTAATATTTCTTTTAACCGTTGAGTTTATTTTGCTTTGGATATACTAAAAAGGAATTACGTGAAATGAACATGATGAAGACCTCTCTTGCTGCTGCTCTACTTGTTGCCTTAGTGGGTTGTCAATCGACTGCAGAACCAGAAGCGGCCGCAGAGCCTGTTGTTAATATGTCTCAAGACGAAGTGGTTGCTTTCATGAAAGCGTGTGACAACCCAGATAGCACAGCGAAAGGACCTATTTCTAAACCACTATTTGTGGTGGGTACTTTTGCGGATTCCGATTGGAAACACGTGCCTCAGCGTCAATACACCTACAAAGGGAATAATTTCTACCAAGCCGTGGTTCAAGAAAAAGTAGGCTCCTACAAAATGCAGTACGCGACCGAGTTGTGGTTCCCACAATTTACCGCAAAAGGTAATAGAATGAACGTTGGTGAATTAACACCATTAACATTTGGTGGTTACGGTACGGATACTTCGGTTGATATTAAAGAAGATGGTAAATATGTATGGAGTCTTCAGTTTGAAGGAAAAGGTAAACCTGTTCATGTCATGGTAAATAAGTGCCAATAATATTCCATTCAATTATTTAAAATCTATTTTTATTTATTAACCCCTGCATGAAACACATGTCGGGGTTAATTTTATTACTCAAATTTCCGTAGTTTATTTGAGTAAGTTAGGGAGAGTAAAATGCGTAATATCCTACGTAACCATCACCTGTCTCGCTCGTTGCTTGCGTTAAGTGTGATTGGTGCTTTATCTGCGTGTAATTCTTCTGGTGGTGGCGACACTAATAGCAGCACTCCGCTACCGGATACCAGTTATGCTTGCCAAGCCAATGTCATGGCGCAAAGTAACCAACTTCGTACTTATCAAATCATGGTAGAGAGTTTTGTGGATGGTGATGCGAGCATTGGTCACGGTACAGGTTATGGCACCAGCCATCATAACGGCGATTTGCAAGGAGTGATTGATTCACTCGATTACATCCAAGATTTAGGGATGAACGCGATTTGGTTGACGCCAGTTTTTGAATCGGAAGCGATAGCGGGCCAAGAACACTGGGCCGATCGTCTGGATGCCACGGGCTACTTTGCTACGGATTACTTCACCATTGATCCACGTTTTGGTGATTTAGAAACGGCGAGAACCTTGGTCGATGAAGCACACAAACGCGGTTTGTACGTGTTTTTTGATGGCGTATTTGGCCACCATAAGAATGGTTTGATCAAACCATCTCCCTCCGGTTTGTTGCCATCGGGATCGAGCAACCCCGTTGATTACCCAGCCAGTCTCGATTTCTACAAAGAAGTGGCAACGTATTGGATCAAAGAACTGAAGATTGACGGCTGGCGTTTAGATCAAGCCTATCAAGTTCCGACAGACGCTTGGACACAACTTCGTAAAGCCGTCGATGAAGCCTCACAAAGTGTGACGTACACCAATAGCAAAGGCGAACAAGTGAATCCGTTGGGTTACATGGTGGCAGAGATTTGGAAAGGGGAGTCTGAAATCGCGAATGAGGCGTATGGATCGAACAGCGATCCAGCATTGTGCTCTGCATTTGATTTTCCTATGCGCTATCGCATCGTTGAAACTTTGGCCGTGAATGAGAGTGGCGTGGGTGGTCGCGGTGCGGATTGGTTAGACAACGGCTACAGCACACACAACCAATATCCAACACATGCGCAGCCGAATTTGATGATCGGCAACCATGATTTAGTGCGCTTTGGTGACTTGTTACAGCGCGGAAATTTAGCGGATGTGAATGATGTAGAATATTGGTTACGCCATAAAGCCGCATTGGCTTTCCAAGCGGCGTACACCGGGCCAATCACGTTGTACTACGGTGATGAAATCGGGGATCAAGTGGATGGTTTTGCCGCAAAAGAAGACAACAGCACCTGTGCCATTCAAGGTTTGTGCGATGATCACGTTGCGCGCAGCAGTGCGAAAATTGAAGGCGTGACGGCGACGCTTGATGCAAACCAAGCCGATCTCAAATCTTATGTGACATCGCTGATGACAATGCGCGATGCGCATCCTGCACTTTATCAAGGGTCACGCACGAATTTAGTTGCGAGTAACGGCAGTTATGTGGACTTGAAACAATCTGGTTCGGACAAAGTCTTGTTTGCGCTAAATACCTTAGAGAGCGCTAGAAGCGTCACTCTTACTCAGGAGAGTGTTGGTACTGGTGAGTTGGTGGATTTGCTCACGAATGAAAAAATTACTCCGAGTAATGGTCGATATCAGATTCTGATGTCGCCACTACAAGGACGATTCTTTGCGGTAAAACCTTAAGGAATTATCCTGAATTGATGCTCACCAGTTGAGCTGACCACAAGCTTTCTTATAAACAAGCCAAGTGTTGTTGCTGACCCCCATAGGCGCACACTTGGCTTTTTTCTGTCTGTTTTACTTTTCCCTTAATGGTTTTACGACGATGTAGCCAACAAGTTGCTTCGCTTTTTGTATTGGCGTTTGTTTTCAGCAGATGGATATTTGTGAGATAAGCTGCACATTAAAAAGTAAATTAACACTTGTGCAACGTAAAAATGTGACTGAAGGATTATTTATGCCCCACTAATATGTTTATCGTGTCTGGGATTTATATAACTAATGGAAAAGTATAATGAAATCCATAACGAACTCCCTCTGTCTCCTTGCTGCTGTTAGCTCTCCGTTTGCATATAGCCAAATTATCAACGGTGACTTTGAACAGTGGAATGGCAATGTACCTACGCAGTGGTCAGAGATTGACGCGGGCATTACAGTGTCGCCAAGCAGCGAGCAAATCAAATCGGGTGGTCTGGCTGCCCAGGTCGTCGTGAATACAGGTACCCAAAGCAACACCGACTTTTTGCAAACCATTAATGTGGAGCAAGGGAAAACCTATCCGTTTTCTGTTTCGGTTTATCATACCGAAGGAAATGTAAAAGCACGTCTGGTGGTTGATGGTTATCACAATTACTCGAACCCACAACAGATAAACCAGTGGCAAGAGCTCGCGCACAATTACACAGCGAGCTCGAACAAGACCATCAACGTCGGTTTGCGTTTTTACGATGAAGCCAGTTTTGATGGCTCAGAAGTTGTCTACGTCGATAATTTTCAACCGACCGAGACAAGTACACAACCTCCTGTAGAAAATTGTAGTGATCATGAGGTGGTTCTTACACTCACGACGGACAACTATGGCTCAGAAACTAGCTGGGAGTTGAAAAATAGCCAAGCGCAAGTGCTTTTCTCTGGTCAGGGGTATGAATCGTCAACCTCTGTTGAAAAGACCATGTGTTTGGCCGATGGTAACTACCAATTCACGATTCAAGACGAGTATGGTGATGGCATTTGTTGTGGCAGTGGCGCGGGGTCGTACACGCTGACTGAGGGAGATAAGACTCTTGCTTCTGGCGCTGAATTCTCGAAAAGTGAAACCACCGATTTTAACTTAGGTGACACAACGACGACCCCACCAGTGGTTGATGGTTACTATCAAGCGGCATCTGGTAAGACGGGATACGCTCTAAAAACAGCGTTGTTTAACATTATCAATAATCACTCCAGCCGAGGCTATTCTGCGGTCTGGACCTTGGTAAAAGATGCCGATATTGATCGTTATTACGAAAATGATGGCTCTATTCTCGATATGTATTCTGAAAAGCCATCTGGTAGCGATACAGTAAGCTTTACCAAAGTCACAGACCAATGTGGCCAATACAAAACGGAAGGGGATTGCTACAACCGTGAGCACTCTTTCCCGAAAAGCTGGTTTGGCGGTAAGGTTGAGCCGATGAACTCAGACGGTCATCACTTGTTTGCAACCGATGGTTATGTAAACGCGAAGCGCAGTAATTGGCCATTTGGTGAAGTGGGCACCGCGACCTACGTGTCTAGTAATGGCTCTAAACTTGGACAAGCAAGCACTAGTCTGGGCTACTCCGGTACGGTGTTTGAGCCGATTGATGAGTTTAAGGGCGACTTCGCCCGTGCTTATTTCTACATGGCAACCCGCTATGAAAATGTTGTAGGTAACTGGGAAGGCAATTCAAGCAATGCGGATGCTGTCCTTGATGGTTCAAGTTCAACGGTTTTTGAACCTTGGATGTTAAACATGCTGAAACGTTGGCACAAAAATGATCCCGTTAGTGAAAAAGAACGAAACCGCAATCAACAAGTGTTTGATTTTCAGGGCAATCGTAATCCATTCATTGATCACCCTGAGTTTGTTGAACAGATTTGGGGAAACTAACACCTTCTTGATTTTGGTATCCGCCATTTAGTGACGCCAATAAAACAAAGGGGAAGCGTGATGCTTCCCCTTTTTCATTATGGATGTTTTCAAATGAAACTAGTTTTTCGTAACGGTTACGATTGGCGCTGACTTGTCAGCTGCATTGAAGTGGAAGTTGTAATTTCCTGCTTCTGCAATCGCAATTTTTAGGTTTGCGCTACCGCCACCGGCTTCCATCGTCAGCCCTTTACCAAGTTCAACACTGCCTTCACCACCGAAGTTGGTGTCTGCTGCCCAGTCTGCGCTCGCAACTTTCATCTCGTAGTTGCCCGCCGCTAGGTCAATGTCTAGCGAGTAAACATCATTAGCGACGTAGCTGAACTTCGCTGCTGAATCTTGCGCTGGAGTGTCCCAACTTGTGATGGTGCCACGTAGGTACAGTGCAGTTTCACCGAATGTTGGTGCATCTGCTGACTTGGTCACTGACACGACCGGTTTTTCTACGCTTTCATCTTGAACATGTAGCGCGTTCAGAGTGAAGTTGTACTTACCTGTTTCAGCAACAGACAGCTTACAGTTACCTTCTGAACCTAATTCTAGTGAACCAGAAGCTATATTCGCAGCTTCACAACCGATGTTTGGATTTGCCCAACCAGAGTCCGCGAATTTGAACTCGTGTTCACCTGCTTCAAGAACGCCAGTTACAGAGTACATGCCGTTGCCAATAAAGGTCATCGCCCAGTCACTGCTATCTGACCACTCGTTCATGGTGCCTTTGACGTAAACCACGGTTTCGCCGTAAGGAGGAATACTCGATACGTCTTTGTTATCCGTGTTTACTGGTAGGCCAGCACCTTGCGCGCCGTTTTGTGGCTGCACGAATACCGCTGTTGTCAGTGCTGGTACTGTGAAGGTTTCATTGGTGAAGCTTGCACCTTTCACGATGTCATCCGCAGAGTTTTGTTGAACTTCATGTAACTCGAACCCAGTTGCGCCAGCAACTTTGAAAGATTTCTCAGTTGATGTTGAGTTCACAACGGCCACAACAGCATCGTAGTTCGAATCTAAATCGGCACCTGCTGATGTACCATCGTCGATAGACATCACAATCAAGCCTTCCACTTGGTCTTTCCCTACGTTGCGGAAGTCCACACGGTTCATCACTTCTTGCGCGGTATCTAGGCGGAACAGTTCGCTTGTGCTACGGATTTTTAGTAGCTCTAGGAATTGTTGCTTAGTCAGCTCGATGTCGGTTGAATCTGGTTTCGCCGTGCTGTCACCAACGATGGTTTTGATCAGCTCCCAGTTTGCACCGTCTTTGTCTTCACGTGGTAGACCAACGTTCCAGTTATTGTCGCTTCCGTCGAAGAATACACGGTTGAACCAGTCACCAGAATCGTACGAGTCGCGCTGCATAGATTTAGAGCGCAATAGCTCAGAACCCATGTGGATAAATGGAATGCCTTGACCAAGCATCACCGTTGATAGGGACACAGACTGCATACGTGCACGCTCGGCAGATGAAGTGCCTGTCGCAATCTTGTAGGCGTTGTTATCCCACAATGTTTGGTTGTCGTGCTTAGACACGTAAGAGATGTTCTCTGATGGCACTTTTGTGTAGCCTGCAGGCGCACCATTGTAATCAACGTTCTTACCCAGCTTGGTTTCGCCTTTGTAATCAAGAAGGATGTAGTCAGCCAAGTTACCAGCCATACCTAGACGAACCAGATCTTGGTTGTGTAAACGACCATTCACCGACTCTGCGTCAGTTTTGGTTTCTTCGTTAGGGTAAGCGGCGTTACCAAAGCCTTGGTTAAAGCGAAGTGGGTGCTTACCTTCAGAATCTAAACCGCCATCAAACGGGCTTCCGCCACGAACTGCGTCACGCAGACGATCAGAGAAAGTACCGATTTCTGTCCCCGCCATGTTGACTTGTGTCGCCTGATCGAAGCGAGCGTTTTGCGCGACTTCACCAAAGTCCCAACCTTCGCCGTAGAACAAGGTATTCGGGTCAATTTCACGGACTTTTTCAAGTGCGTAAACCATCACATCTTTCGGCTGGTGGCCCATAAGGTCAAAACGGAAACCATCGACTTTATAGTCATCCGCCCATACCATCAATGAGTCAACCATTAGTTTACCCATCATCAAGTTCTCGGTTGCGGTGTTATCACAACAGGTTGAGTTTTCGACGCCGCCAGTGTTGACGTTTAGGCGGTGGTAGTACCCAGGGACAATCTTATCCAGTACTGATTTTTCGTTCACACCAGATGCATTTGTGTGGTTGTACACGACGTCCATGACCAGTTTCAGATCCATTTTATGCGTCGCTTGAACCATTTCGCGGAACTCTAGAATACGCTTAGACCCGTTAGGATCGGTCGCATAACTGCCTTCTGGCACGGTGTAGTGGTAAGGGTCGTAACCCCAGTTGAAGCTGTCTAGCATGCGAAGATCGTTCATCAACGCTTGTGCTTTGCCCGTTGTTGGGTCGTAGCTATTTAATACCTCTTCAATTACTTTGCCGTCATCTTCGGTCTCACAAATGGAGGCTTCTGGCTTGATGCCACAAAGTTTACCCACGGTGTCGGTGATATCGACTCGCTGGTCAGCGTCTTCATCCACGGTTGCAATATCAAACGCAGGCAGGATATGTAGCGTTGTTAGGCCAGCATCTTTCAGGGCTTGTAAGTGAGATACAGACTCACGCTCAGGTTCTGTAAGCGCCAGATATTTGCCATCAAGACTTGGTGTGCCTTTGCTGTCGTTAAAGCTGAAATCACGAATGTGTGACTCGTAAAGGACGTGGTCTTCGTCTTTTTTAACCGTTGGGCGTGCGTAGTTTTTCCAATCTTGAGGCATTAAGCTTGGATCATCTAAATCAACCACTTGCGAGTATCGTGAGTTCTTAGACAAGCTCATTGAATATGGGTCTGTTACCAAACGCGTTTCAACGACGCCAGTTGTTGGGTGGTATACCTTAACTTGGTAGCGATAGTATTTGTTAACAACATTACTTTGTGCCTCAGAAGCCCAGATACCTGTTGCCGGGTCTTCTGTCATTGCAACGGTCGCTTCTTCTGCTAAGTTTTCATCGTAGATAATCAGATCAACATCTTGGGCAGTTGGCGCCCATAGCTTGAAGGTTGCAGCACCGCCTTCCACAATCGCACCGAGTTCTTGACCAATCGCGTTACCTGCCTTGGAATCGGCAAACACCGCATCCAAAACGCCCGGCTTTTGCACTTCAGTTGCAGAAATGACGTCACCATTTGCGTTGTAAGCCACCATAACGATTTGTGACTTCAGGATCGTACGCAAGGTCGCGTCATCGACATCGATACCCGCAGCTTGAAGGCTAGCAAGGTGACGGAAGCGTGATTTTAGTCCATCAGATAACTCACCAGCTTTTGTCAGCTCAACCGCAGTACCGCCAGAGATTTGCTTGTCTTCATCCATTTTGATGTCATTGCTAAGGCTGTAGAACAGCTTCATGGAATCCGCACTGGTCGCCGCTTCCCATGCAATGGTGTTGGCGTCTAACCAATGGGCTTTTTGACCATCAATATCAACAGGGCGCTCTTCTATTGGCTCGTAGTAAAGTTCACTGCTGCCGTGGAAGCCAAACAAACCTTTCGATTCGCCGATTTTCGTCAACTCTACTTTTGAGTTTGCGCTGCCGAACGCTTTCTCATCACCTTTGTGCAGAATGAAGTTCATGCATTCGTGTGGGTCAGAGGCGTCTGGGTTTATTTTCAGTACGTAGTAAGCACCGTAGGTGTCGTTGATGCCATCGAATGGGTGTGGCGCAGACCAATCCGTTCCTGTTCCCGGAATGCCCATTGCGTCTAAATCTGTGCTGGTACAGCCCTCACCGTTCCATAGGTGCAAGCCCCAACCTTCGTAGTCGCTTGCTGTTGAAGCTGATGCTACATCACGTTTGTAATAAATGACGACTTCGTTCTCTCCCGCAGGGTATAAGCCTGAGCCAGGGTTCGTCGTATCTTCGTTCGTGCTATCACTACCACAACCGCTGATTACCGCGACGGAAATCAAAGGCAGTACGGTTTTGGCAATTGTTGATAATTTAAATGTCTTATTGTCCACGTTTACAAATCCATTGTTATTGAATTGATATTGAGCTGCGCGCTGCCTTCGCTGACTCAATCATCAAGAAGGTTTTGCACACGCTAGAAAGGCAGATGCCAAAAAAGGAAATGTTCAATTAGATGCTAATACACTGAATCATCAGCAAAATGTGAGAGCAGGCTGTTAAGTTTTTTACAGATGCAAATTTTCTGTCACAGTCGATTTTGTTCACAAATTAAATAATAAAATAGGCGCATAGTGAGAGATTCTGCACATCATTAAAATGTAAATTTTTATGGGATGAGTAAGGGGGGATGATAGGGGATGAGAATGTCTCAGCCCCAAAACCGTGATTAAGTTCTATAAAAATGAGGGCTATATTTTTCTTTTAAAAATAAGTTGCAGTGATGTTGAATAAAATACCGCCATTAAGTCTTCGCAAGCTTCAGATTTTCGCTAAGTGGTCGTTATATAATGAAGGTAGTCGGCGTGATGTCGGCGCGTAATCATAAGATTTCCCTGAAAGGGAGTTGAATTGGGCCCTGAAACCAAAAGAGGCTATTTATGAGTAGTATGGGCATTGCCATTGCGGCAACTGGCCTTTCACTCGTCCTGATATTTGTGTGGATGATCTCGTTGTCGATGCGGAAACAGAGACTCGAGGCAGAGAGGAAAGCTCGCGAAGCCGCTTATCGAAAGGCGATGCATAAAGCGCGAGAGCAAGAGCGTAAAGAGCGAGAGTTCAAAGCAGAAACCGGGCATATCCCCACCATTTTATTTCTAGCGAAAGAAGCCGAAAAGGACAACATTCGTCAAGCGCTGTATTGGTATGATAAAGCCGCTAAACTGGACAATGTGACGGGGATGTACGGCATTGTTCGCTTAAGTGAACGCATGCGCGAAGATGTGATTTTAAAAGAGCAGGCAAACTTCTGGCGTACCGCAATTGCGGGAATGGAAGGGGATACCGAAGCGAAATTTTCGACGGGCAAGGCCTTGGTCTTTGGTCGAGGAACTGAAAAAAATATCCCAAAAGGTAGCCAACTGATTGAAACGGCCGCCGAAGAAGGTTGCATTGATGCCATGATTTATATGGGGGAATGGCAGCTTTCACCAGACAATAGTGCAGGACGCAGTGCAGATGCGCTTTACTGGTTTATGAAAGCGGCGGAAAAAGACAGTGCGGATGGCAAAATCCAAGTCGGCTTATGTTACCTAAATGGCATTGGTACAGAAAAAAGCATGGTTAAAGGTTGCTACTGGCTAGAACGGGCCGCGGAAGGTGGCAGTGCTAAAGCGATGTATCATGCTGGCGAAGCGTGGAAGGATAAAGGTAAAACGGGTAATGCAATTGCTTACGTTTGGCTGTTTCTTTCTGCCAATATGGGCTACCAACCTGCGCGTACGTTGCGTGATGAAGTGGCGACCAATATTGGTGTTGATGTTGTCGTTGGATTGCAGTCCATAGCGAAGCCGTTGCAAAGAAAGCTGGCCTCAGGAATGGTGAGAAAGCACTCTATTATTCGAGCCCTTAACAAAGTGTACAAACGCGAAGCGTATTTTCCTGCGGAAGAGGAGCTCAATGCGGTGTTGAATGATGAGAATAAAGACGCCTCCGAAGCTTGGGAGGATACATCAACACTAGATTTTCAGCCTAACATGACAACGGTAACAGCAGAAGGCCAGGCAAGCACATCGCCCAACGAAAAAAAGCTCTCTAAAGAGGCGCTCGATTTCACTCAAAACTTCCTTCAGCCATAACCTATCTTATCCAAAAGCCTCAAGATTGAGGCTTTTCTTTTGCTCTTTTGCCAGTATCTCTATCAGTCACGACAACAGAATGTAAACTTACTTAAGCAGTCATTTTACTGATGTGCATACTATTTATGCGATTTTTCAACATATTTTTAGTACTTAACTAAGATGGGATCTGTTTACCTTAAAAAAGAGGTTTTTCCCTCTTTATTTACTTCCGCTATTGGGCTTAGATCAAGACTTTTCAATTGATAGTAATAATGATTGAAGAGCAATACTTGATGCCCTGATTTATAGGTGAATAGTACTCATTACTTTATCTAATAATGTAAATTAAAAAATGTATTATAAATCTTAAATTGTTCTTTTATATTTAGGTGTCGATTATTGATTTTATGATTAATTAGGCGCAAGATAACGTAAAAATAAAATAGCATAGTTAATATGCAGAATTACACTAGGAAGTAACTTTTTCATTACATGTTTCATAATAAATAGAGATAATTTTTTATCTCTGTTTTTATTTATATTAGAGATTTGTGTATGTTGAGAATCATTAGTGCAGATAAATTTATCTCTTCAAGGTTTATCTTAGAGTACAGTAAGGCTGAGTTCGCTTCTTTATTAGGTGTTTCCGTCGCTAAAATAAGTAATATTGAAAGTGGAAAATCTTCAATCCCCCCGGTGTATGATTACGCCATTAATTACTTGTTGAGTGAACATCCATTTAAAGATAGTGCTGTTGAGGCTTTATGTTCTCACGAAACGTTAAACTTTGCTCGTCGTATTGACGTCAATACCAAAGTAAAACGCTTGTCCTGTAAGCGTTGTGATAGCCGTAGACTGCACGTTATGGCTGGCATGAGTGGCTTGTATTTTGTCGAGTGCATGGATTGTAAACACACTATGTACTCGTCAGGCATGTCTGTAAAACGTTATCAGCAATGGTCGAATGATGGAGTCAAACTAGATAGTCATTTATTTAATTGAATTGTGTTTCCTTTGCACCTAAAGTAAAAAGCCATCAATACATGTGTTGATGGCTTTTTTATTATGTGTTTAAATTTAGTTAAAATTAAAATATTTATCATTCCTAATAATATACTCCTAATAATTATATAGTGATGGAAATCTCAAAAAATTATTTTCTTGATATTTTATTTCTAACAATAATGGTTGTGGTCACACAATTTTTAATTGTTTTTCCTTTTAATTCTGGTTTCAATATCATTGGACTATCAATTGGAAAGTGATGAAGGTCGCGAAATTTTAATTCGAGGAAATAAGTCTTTTAAATGTGAAAATTTAATCACGAAATTTGTTTTTTGAATTTTAAATATCGTTTTCGTTTGTAATATCTGTACTTGTCAATTTTAAAGAACAAAAAAGAGATATTCCAAATGAAAAGTTTAATTATAGGTGTTAGTAATTACATGCCAGAAGACTTCAGTTTATTAGCTGAGTCTTTAGATGAACAATTTAATCGTCATTTACAACCTTTAGAGCAAGTTGAATTAACCGACGTTGGTGCGGCTATTATTACTTCAGCAGACATTAAAGCAGGTCTGCATAAAATGATTTCTGAAACGGGTTACGGTATTCCAGTTTTCTTAGTAACGGATGAAAACCCAGTTTCGGCAGAAGATTACGTTTGGCTAACTGGCGTTATCGATTTAGAAAGACAATCTATTGAGTACTACTGTCGTCAAATCAATGAAGCAGTAACCAAGTACGAATGTCGTCTTCTTCCTCCTTTCTTCAAGCAATTAACGCACTATGTTGAGATGGGTAACTCAGCGTTTGACTGTCCGGGACACCAAGGTGGTCAGTTCTTCAAAAAACACCCAGCTGGTAAACAGTTCTACGATTTCTTTGGCGAAAACCTGTTCCGTAGTGACTTGTGTAACGCGGACGTGGATTTAGGTGACTTGCTGATCCACGAAGGTTCTGCACACCAAGCGCAAGCGCACGCTGCAAAAGTATTTAACGCGGACAAAACTTACTTCGTACTCAACGGTACTTCTGCTTCAAACAAAGTGGTGTGTAACGCGCTGGTAACTGAAGGTGATTTGGTACTGTTCGACCGTAACAACCACAAATCGAACCACCACGGTGCGTTAATCCAAGCGGGTGGTATGCCAGTTTACTTAGAAACGGCGCGTAACCCTTGGGGCTTTATCGGTGGTATGGATGAACACTGTTTCGATGAAGAATACATTCGTGCTCAAATCGCGAAAGTGGACCCAGAACGTGCACGCGATGAACGTCCTTTCCGTCTTGCTATTATCCAGCTTGGTACTTACGACGGTACTATCTACAACGCTCGCTACGTAATGGATAAGATAGGTCATCTTTGTGACTACATCCTGTTTGACTCTGCGTGGGTTGGTTATGAGCAGTTCATCCCTATGATGAAAGACTGTTCACCACTGCTGCTGGATTTGAAACCAGAAGACGCAGGTGTGATCGTGACTCAGTCTGTTCACAAACAACAAGCTGGCTTCTCTCAAACATCGCAAATCCACAAAAAAGACCGCCATATCAAAGGTCAAGCTCGTTACTGTAACCACAAACGCTTTAACAACGCGTTTATGATGCACGCATCGACTTCACCATTCTACGCACTGTTCTCTGCGCTTGATGTGAACGCGAAGATCCACGACGGCGAAGCAGGTCTGCGTTTATGGCGCGATGCGGTTAAGACAGGTATCGAAGCGCGTAAAGAAATCCTTAAGAGTTGTGAATTGATTCGTCCGTTCATTCCAGATGAAGTCGAAGGCCAACCTTGGGGCAGCTACGACACTGACGTGATAGCAACGAACAAGAAATTCTTCATGTTTGAGCCAAACGCAAGCTGGCACAAATTTGAAGGTTACGGTGAAGGTCAATACTTCGTTGATCCATGTAAATTGTTGCTAACTACTGCGGGTATTGCAGAAGACGGCAGCTATGCAGATTTCGGTATTCCTGCAACGCTATTGGCGAACTTCCTTCGTGAAAACGGCATCATCCCTGAGAAGTGTGACTTGAACTCTATCTTGTTCCTACTCACTCCTGCGGAAGATATGGGTAAGATCCGTCACCTTGTAGCTCAAATTAACCGATTCGAAAAATTCATCCGTGATGATGCGCCTCTAAGTATCGTACTTCCAAGCGTCTACGAAGCGAATAAAGAACGCTACCGTGGCTACACCATCCGTCAGCTATGTCAGGAAATGCATGACATGTACAAAGAGCTGAACGTGAAACAGCTACAAAAAGCGATGTTCCGCAGCGAGTACTTCCCACAAATGGTTCACAAACCTGACGTAGCAACACGCAAATACTTCCGTGGTGAATGCAATTACCTACCACTTAAAGAGGCCGTTGGTCGCGTAGCCGCTGAAGGTGCACTTCCTTACCCTCCAGGCATCATCTGTGTGATCACTGGTGAAATCTGGACTCAACAGGTGGTGGATTACTTCCTATCTCTAGAAGAAGGCATCAACCGCTTCCCAGGCTTCGCGCCAGAAATTCAAGGTGTGTACCTTGAAGATGTTAACGGTCGCACTACCGCACATTGTTATGTCCTAAAAGATTAATCTACCCGTTCGCACCACGCTCCGGCGTCGGTGCGAACCGCTTATTCGTGGAGAATAATTTATGAGTACTGAAACTAAAAAAATGTCGGTGGTGCAGTTAACCATTCTGACATTCATCAACATGGCCGGCTCCGGCATCATCATGCTGCCAAGTAAACTGGCGCAAGTGGGCACCATTTCTGTGTTGTCTTGGCTGATCACGGCAGCGGGCTCTTTAGCGTTGGCTTACGTGTTCGCAAAATGTGGTCGCTTTAGTAAACGTGACGGCGGTATGAACGGTTACGCGTCTTATGCATTTGGTAAATCGGGTGCATTTATGGCGGGCTGGACTTACGGTTTGTCGCTCCTTATTGCGAACATTGCGATCGCGATTACTTGTGTGGGTTACGGCTCCGCATTCTTTGAAGTGACCCTATCTCCGGTCGAAACCTGTTTGTACACCATCGCCATTCTTTGGATTTGTACTTTCGCTAACTTCGGTGGTGCGAAAATCACAGGTCAAATTGGTACATTCACCGTGTGGGGCGTAATCCTTCCAGTATGTTCATTGGGTATTGTGGGTTGGTTCTGGTTTAACCCAACCATGTACATTGAGGCTTGGAACCCACACAGCTTGCCATTTGGTGAGGCAGTGAGTGCTTCTATTGCGATGACATTATGGGCATTCCTTGGTCTTGAATCAGCTTGTGCGAACTCTGAAGCGGTAGAAAACCCAGAGAAGAACGTACCAATCGCAGTGCTAGGTGGTACGCTAATCGCGGCTGTGGTTTACATTGTATCGACAAACATCTGTTCTGGTATCGTCGCAAACTCTGAGCTTGCCGCTTCTACAGCGCCATTCTCAACCGTATGGACAGTGATGCTAGGTTCTGCCGCTGGTAAAGTGGTTGCGGGTATGGCGGTATTGGCTTGTGCGGGCTCTCTATTGGGTTGGCAATTCACTATCGCGTCAGTGTTCAAATCGTCTTCTGATGCGGGCTTCTTCCCTAAATTGTTCTCTCAAGTGGACAAACGCGGCACACCGATCAAAGGTATGATCGCGATTACTATCATCCAATCAGTATTGTCTCTAATGACGATTTCTCCAACGCTGAACGAGCAGTTCGAAGCACTGGTTAACCTAGCGGTAGTAACAAACGTTATTCCTTACATCTTATGTATGGGCGCAATCTTTATTATGCAGCAAGTGGCGCACGTGCCAGAGCGCGAGATGAAAACCACCAACGTTATCGCTCTGATTGGCTCTCTGTACAGCTTCTATGCGCTTTACGGCTCCGGCTACGAAGCGATGATGTGGGGCTCTATCGTAACCTTCCTAGGCTGGAGTGCTTACGGTCTGATTGCTGCGAAGCATGAGCCTTTAGCAAATTAAAAAATAATACAGAAAGAGCCTTCCCAAACGCGGTGTGGAAGGCTCTTTGTTTTTAGGCATTTACGCCAAATCCAAGTCAGCTCGATGTATTTGAGGCTAGACATCCAATGACGTGAAAACTCATTTTCGACATTTGGAGGACGAAAGATGATAAGTCAACCTGTTAAAATCGGTGACGACACCGCCGTAGTCATTCCAAGCGTAATCCTGGCTCAGCTCGGGATAAGGGAAGGAGATACCCTAGAAATCGCACTGAATAAAGACAAAATGGAAATTAAGAAGATGGTGTTGAAAACCAACGCTCCAACTTACTCTGAAGATATTGAGGAGAATTGAGTTAGAGAATCTTGGTTTGTCGGATACACTACTGGTTTCGCAAAACTGGCGCTTGCCGCTGTCTTTGAACTATCGATAACTACAATAAGAGGTAAGGTACTATGCAAGGTATCCTCTCTATACAATCTCATGTTTCTTTTGGTCATGCTGGTAACAGCAGTGCCGTTTTCCCAATGCAACGCATGGGTTTCGAAGTATGGCCGATTCATACCGTTCAATTTTCTAACCACACGCAGTATCAAGAAGGCTGGACTGGGCGAGCGTTTGCGGCTGAAGACATCAGCGAGTTAGTTCGTGGCCTTGGTAACATCGGCGCACTGGAAAAGTGCCAAGCGGTATTGACGGGCTACCAAGGTAGCGCAGAGCAGTGCCTTGCTGTTGAAGATACCGTGACGAAAGTGAAGCAAGCGAACCCGAACGCACTTTATGTTTGCGACCCTGTGATGGGCGCGCCAGACAAAGGCTGCATTGTGGCTCCGGGCATTGCTGAAAATCTTCTAACGCGTTTGATGCCAATGGCGGACGTGATCGTTCCGAACCAATTCGAGCTAAGTCAATTTGCTGAGATGGAAATCCACTCACTAGACGATGCGATCACCGCATGCCAACGTGCGCTAGAGAAAGGTCCAAAAGTGGTGCTAGTTAAGCACCTTTACTGCCTAGAAAATGGCAGCTTTAACATGCTATTGGCTACGCAAGAAGGCATTTACCTTGCGAAGCGTCCTCAATTTGAGTTTGCTAAACAACCTGTCGGCGTGGGCGATCTTATTTCAGCTATCTTTACCGCGGGACTCTTAAAAGGCTGGTCTCCTAAACAAGCTTTCCAACATTGTCACGACGCGTGTTACGGGGTGTTGAGTGCAACGTACCATGCGGGTGAGTGGGAGCTGCAAACTATTGCTGCGCAGCAAGAGTTTGTTGAGCCAAGTAAGCATTTCTCAATTGAAGAGGTGGCTTTGGTCACCGCGTAATTGAGCGCAATTAAACAAAAAAGGGGAGCCATCATCGGCTCCCCTTTCTCTTTGTTCTGTCAGTCTTACTGAGCTTTTTGCTGCTCTGATTTACAAACTGCTGCCGTAAAGACAACGTCTGTTGAGCTGTTTAGCGCAGTTTCAGCAGAGTCTTGAATCACACCGATAATGAAGCCAACCGCTACAACCTGCATTGCTACGTCGTTTGAGATACCAAACAGGCCACACGCAAGTGGGATAAGTAGTAGAGAGCCACCTGCAACACCTGATGCGCCGCATGCAGAAACCGCAGCTACAATACTTAGAAGTAGCGCAGTCAGTAGATCAACTTCGATACCCATAGTGTGCACAGCTGCAAGCGTTAGCGTTGTGATAGTGATTGCAGCACCAGCCATGTTGATGGTCGCACCTAGAGGAATAGATACTGAGTATGTATCCTCGTCCAGTTTTAGCTTCTCACATAGTGCCATGTTTACTGGAATATTCGCCGCACTTGAACGAGTGAAGAACGCTGTTACACCACTTTCACGCAGACAACGGAATACAAGTGGGTAAGGGTTTTGTTTGGTTTTAACGAACACGATCGCCGGGTTTACAACGAGTGCGATGATCATCATTGCGCCAAGAAGAACCGCCAGAAGGTGTGCGTAGCTTGCTAGCGCGCTAAAGCCCGTTGTCGCAAACGTTGAAGCAACCAAGCCAAAGATACCAAATGGTGCAAGACGAATGATAAAGCGCACAATGTGAGACACGCTGTGGCTTAGATCTTCAAATACGGCCTTCGTTGTCGCCGATGCGTGGTGTAGTGCAAGACCCAGACCCACACCCCAAGCAAGAATGCCGATGTAGTTTGCTTCTACTAGTGCATTTACTGGGTTGTCGACCAGTTTAAATAACAGTGTGCGTAGAATTTCAGCAATACCTTGAGGAGGCGTTGCACCTTCAGCGCCGGTGACAAGCGTTAAATTGGTCGGGAAAAGGAAGCTTAGAACCACTGCTGATAGCGCCGCGAAGAATGTACCCATCAGGTACAGTACAACGATTGGGCGCATGTAAGTGTGTTGGTTTTTCTTTTGGTTTGCAATTGAAGCGGCAACCAAAATAAACACAAGGATTGGGGCGATCGCTTTAAGCGCACCGACAAAAAGGCTACCAATTAATCCCGCGCTTTCGGCATGGCTTGGAGAAATTGTCGCGAGCAAAATACCAAAGACGATACCGACAAGGATCTGGACGACGAGGTTACCACGAGCATATCGGGCAACGAGGCTGTTGTGTTGCATACATCATTCCTGCAATTTTATGCCAGAGTGGCAGGGCAATAGTCCATCATTACACGGCGATAATGCCCTTATATTACAAGGGGTGAGCATTGCTTCTGGTCACTAAGACACATGATTATCAATTATCCTGTTTTTATAAATTCAGCCATTTTCTTGCTGAATATCACATATCTTAGCTTGGTAATATTTTGTGTCTAGTTTTAGTTTGTTTTTGGATTAAATGTTTGCTCAATGTTATTTAAATAAGATTTTCATGTTGAAAATTATCATTAGTTATGAGTAATGGTTTTTAATAAAGTTGTTAAAAAGGAGACTTTCGTCTCCTTTGATTTTATTGACAACTCAAACGCAACAAATTAATAACTTTGTTGGCGCCTGCGCTTATCACTCATGGCATTTCGAGTGAGTTTCCCGAACTGTCGACTTTGAGCTCGTTGCTCTGCCAAAGTCGCACCGTTAAAGGCTTGTTCTCGCAATAGTTTTTGATAGTTATTGAAACGACGAACTTCCAGTTTGCCATTTTCAATCGCAGTTTGAATTGCGCAACCCGGCTCAGTTTGATGCTGGCAATCACCAAAGCGACAACGCTGAGCGAGCGCCTCAATGTCAGAAAATGCCTCACTGACCCCCGATTCACAATCTGCTAGTTGAAGCTCGCGCATTCCCGGAGTATCAATCAAGATGCCGCCATCAGGTAATAGATGGATAGAGCGCGATGTAGTTGTATGTCGACCTTTGCTATCGTCTTCACGAATATGCCCAGTTGTCTGTTCTTGTTGCCCGAGTAATGCATTAACAAGAGTTGATTTGCCAACGCCTGAAGAACCGATAAAAGCGAGGGTTTGTCCTTCTTTGCACCAGGTCATGAGTTTAGAAGCACTCTCTATTTCTAAGCCGTTGACTGTCTCTATAGCTAATAGAGGGTCGAGCTTCTGTACTTGGCTTTTTAGTTCATCAGTATTGTCACACAAATCGGCTTTGGAAAGCACGATGACGGGTTCGACTTCGGCTTCATGAGCCAAGGCAAGATAACGTTCAATACGACTTAAATTGAAGTCGTCGTTAAGGGAACAGACGATAAACACTGTATCCACATTGGCTGCGATGAGTTGCTCTGCCACTTTGCTGCCAGCGGCTTTGCGGCTAAAGAGGCTCAAGCGATCCAGTAAGCGAACAAATTGCTGATCTTCATTTAAGATTACCCAGTCTCCGACGGTCATATTGGGTAAAGAATGGTGGGCATTAAGATGAACTTGCCCAGTTTCTGTTGCCAATAAATAACCACTTCGGTGATGCGCAATTACACGAGCAAAGATAGTGTTGTCGTAATCGTCTAATGTCAGTTGTTGCTGAAAAAATGGTTTCCAACCCAATTGTTTTAGAGGGTTTGAAGTTGAAACTAATGTGTCACAAAAAGTATGTGTTTGATTCATTATTGAATTATCCCAGACGCAACAAAGCGCCTTAATACAAATCGCATTAGGGTCTAATTCGGATAGAGTTGACCCCGGTGAAGACCGGGCAGAGAAGGGGAGTTGTGGTTATGCCACAGAGTTGGTGCTGTTAGGGTTACCCTTGCGATGCCCAGTTAGTGTTATTCAATACAATCATCTTGTGTCCTCTTCGTTGGTTAATAAATAAGTGAGTTAATTAAGCCAAAAGAGTATAGCTGCCCTTTTTTAAAGAGGGTAGCTATACTGCAAAAATATTAACTTTGTTTTGTGATGCGCTCTTCCATAATCTGCGAATACGTGTTGGCTTTTAAGCCGTATATGATTTGGACATGACGATCATCCAATATCACAACTCCATGCGCGCCATGATTTTTGAGTGCGTTCTTATCGATGACGGACGTCGCTCTGAGGGTAAGACGCAGCCGAGTCGCACATGCACCAGTTTCTAGCAGGTTCTCTATGCCCCCAATGGCGTCAATGATGGTATCGACGTCTTGTTCGACATTGGGGTTGGTATGAGTTAGGAAATTGAAAAATTGCTTCAGCACTGACTTAACCGTCATTTGAAGAGCCTTCGGTCGTTAGTTTTGAAATGGCTTCAACAATCGGTGCCGGCGAGAGCGTATGCGGTACTTTAGTGATTAACGTGCCATCCGGCTTCAAGAAGTAAAAGTAAGAGCTATGATCCAGCGTGTACTTTAGTTCCGAGCCTTCCAATTCTGTCTTGCGGAAAATGACACCATAGTTGTGTGCCAAAGGTGTCGTTACATCAAGTGGTGCCGATAGGCCTTCAATCATTGGATGGAAGTAATGGGCATATTTTGCTGATGCATCGGCCTCATCACGCTCTGGGTCTAAAGAAATGAACATCGGACGTAGTTGTGCTTTTTGCGCGTCGTCAATTTGATTCAGTGCTCCTGCCAGCATTGCAAGAGAAGTTGGGCAAACGTCTGGGCAGCGAGTAAAGCCAAAATAGACGACTCGGATGCGAGGGTCATTCACATCGAAGATATTGACGGCTTGGTTATTTTCCCCAAACAATACCGTTTGTTGAGAGGTGGAACTGTCCACTTGCTCTGGCTTCGTTTTCTGATTATCTAAATAGCTCTTTACGCCAAACCCGAGTGCGAAAGCAGCTACGAGAAATAGGGACCAATTGCGGCTCATAACGATTCCTTATCTTTGCATTTTTATAGCAGGGTAAACGGTATTCTCTCCATCACTGAGTTCACCAACCCAAGTCATTGCATCCTCCGTGCAAACCGGGAGAATGATGTCACCTTGATATTGGCCAGGAGCGATTTGCTTAAGCAAAAACTTGGGCTCACCCATCTCCATTTCTCTTCCTGAAAGACTTAGGATGAGTTGCTTAGCATCGCTTGTATGCCACTCAACATTTAGAGTGGTAGGAACCAAGGGTTGAGCAGTTTCTGAGTTTAGCGTCATCGTAACATTTTCTTGGACGCAAGAGGTTGTAGAGAGAAAGCAGTATTCATCTATTGACTTGCTTTGAGTGGAAGAAGAAAAGCTTTTTATTAGAGTCGGGGCATAAAATCCCGCAACTAATGCGGCTGAAACAGCGGCGATTTGTAACACTTTCATTAAGGTTCAGCATTTATCACTTAACATTACGAGCATCGTAGCACAGATGCGCCGCTCGCCAACTCGTGACCTCGGTAAATTGTGCGTTATACCTCGGTGACCAGCTTCCTAGTAACGCGACGGACTTTATTGCATCAAATACAGCAGAGTTTTCAATTGAGATGTTTTGCCCTTAGCCAATAGATAAAAACGGAGCCAATTGGCTCCGTTTTTATTTGGTTCAGTATGTGTTTGATACCAAGGTTATTTATCTGAATCTGCGAATTTCTCTAGACCCAAAACCAGAGCAATGGCTGCAAGCATCATTACGACAGCAAGTACTAACTGAGAAGGTTGTGATGTCACGTGTTCAAATTCAAATGGTGATAGGTTGTGCTGTAGCAATGGCACTTGTTCGCCCTTCGAATTGGTGCGCCAAGTGATGGTTTCTTTCCATGGCCAAATCTTTGGCAACGTACCAATCATTAATCCAGTCAAAAACATCAGGGTGAAATCACGGAACTTGCGTAGTAACCACGACAATAAGTGAGAGAAGGACAGTAAACCGATCACGCAGCCAGACAAAAATAGCGCTAATGTATCGACTTGAAAACCTTTCACTGCGGCTAATACAGGAGCATACATGCCAATCAGCAGCAAAATAAAACTGCCAGAGATACCCGGCAAGATCATCGCACAAATCGCGATAGCTCCAGCGAATAAGGTGTTAATGGCCGTTGGTTCCATGTGTAAAGGTTTGAGCACAGTAATACTATAAGCAAACCCGACACCAACGAGCAGAATGACAAAGCGGACAAGATCGCGTTGCTCAACCTGACGAATAATGTGATACACAGAGACCAAAATCAGGCCAAAGAAAAATGACCAGAGTGGGATCGGGTGTGTGTCAAGAAGCCAAGTAATCAACTTTGCTAGCGTTGCAATACTGGTGAAAATGCCGGCAAACAGAGCGATAAGGAAGAATCCGTTGATGTGATTAAACGCGGCTTTAACCCCTTCTTTTCGCCAGATAGAGAAAAGTGAGGGGTTAATGCGTCGAATGCTTTCAAGCAGCGTATCGTAAATACCAGTGATAAACGCGATGGTGCCGCCAGATACACCAGGTACAACATCTGCTGCACCCATGGCGATTCCCTTGAAGAAAGTAATTAAGTAGTTCATTGCTCTAATGCTAAGTCGTTTCGATGGCAGAGAGTATACAAACATTGCGATGAAAAAAGTATGAAATAGTGCTGTAACTACTTGGTTTTATATCCAATCTATTGCCTATCTTTATTACCCGCCAAGAGACAATGCCGCCGTAACGAGCTTTTAATGCTTGGTTTACATTTTTGAGATGATTAACTCTACTATCAATTATTAATCTTGGTTGCATTATGCAATTGCAATTTGCATTATCAAATTGCATTTTGATAATTTGCGCGTGAACAAATCCAGCTTATATGAGATCTTGTGCCCAAAAATAAGTCTTTGCATTTTGGCATGATTAATGCATAATACTGCTCGACCCTTCTTAAGCCGAGGGTCACCTAGCCAACTGACGTTGTTAGTGAATACAATTTGTTCACACTAAATATAAGCCAATCGCGATTATTGCGGTTGGCTATTTTTTTATATGAACAACGTTACTTACGTGCTTTGCAAATTGCACTTCTCTTCCTGTCAGTCATAAAAAAGGGCTGACGTGTTACGCCAACCCTTGTGTTTTACTTTACGTTTTAACCCGTTTATCTAGCAGTTCAGTATCCCATTAACTGTAGCAAATTTTCAGCTGTCACAATGGCTTCTTTACGATTAGCAATATTAAGCTTTTGGTACAGGTTGCGAATGTGGGTTTTAATTGTCGTACCTGCCACATCCAGCTCTTGTGCGATTTGCTCGTTACTAAAGCCTGAATAAATCAGCCCCAGAACCTGCCATTCGCGTTGTGTTAATGGGCTGGTACGTACTAGCTCTGGCACATTAGGGTGATTCACCAACTTTTCAATAAAGTCTTCATCAAAGTGAATTGACCGGCTACGTTGATTCGATGAAATGTCCTTCATTAACTGTTGAGCACGGTGACGCTCAAGATCGCCCAGTTCATGGCGGAGGCTCAACTTCTCCAGCAGACCGCCAATGGTTGCACCATCAATCAGGAAGTTTCCGACCATGCCAGTTTGGTTCGTCATTACTAATGCTTCTTTTAACAGAGCCTTGGCTTGCTCCTCATCTTTTTGGCGAGCAGAAAGGACCGCTTCAACCACTAAGTTGCGATTAGTATCTGTGATTAGGTTAGTGCGACGAGCTTCACCTTGGAGGAAATCTAACGCAGCACGAGCGTCGGTATATTGGCCTAAGTTAATGTGGGCGCGGGCAATGTTACGCCATTGCAATTGAGAAAAGTGGTTGCATGCCGATTCAGGACGAACCGCAGTGTTGAGCCATTCTTGCATTGCATCGGTATTCCCGCGCGCTTGCCAAAATAGAATCAACGATAGTGAAGCGTTTGCAGTCCAATCTACATGGTAAGTCGACTGTTTCATCAAGTGTTGGATGTGCTCAATGAATTTACCGGCTTTGTCTAATTCACCGCGTCCAATCGCAATACGCGCCAACATCGAATAGCTATGTAAGTGCTTGCTTGGTGAATGGTTTTCGAGAATTTGCAGACCTTTGTACGCGCATTCTTCCGCTTCATCAAGTCGGTTCCAGCACCAAAGTACTTGCGCGCGAATACGCAGCAAAAATTCATGAAGAGGAACATGCTGAAGCTGCTGATCTTCAATCAGACGGAATGCGGAATCTTGTAGTTCAAAGGCAGCTTGCACGTAACCTTGTGCAATTAAAATCTCGCTTTGCTGCAATATTGCCCATAACGCTTGGTGATATACCTGGTACTGACGAGCTAGCTTTTCAGTTTGTTGCATCATTGGCAAAGCACGGTCTAGTTTACCTAGCACGTGGTTAACTTCACCAACAACCGAAGTCGCCACAATTCGGCTACGGTAAATTGTGTTATCAAGTTGGCTAAGCGCTAACTCCGCTAATTCGAGAGCTTTTTCTGGCTGGTTACTGTTGATAGCCACTTGAGCAAGCAACGCGTTTGCTTGACCTTGATAATGAATATCTAACGCAATGTTACGCTTTTTGTGTTCCTCTTCCGCTTCTTCAAGCAGGTGGCCCACTTGGTTATAACGATGCTGACTTTGAGCCAACCATGCTCGGAGCATCGTAAGTTTTGGGTGGCTGAACAACAGATCATCGTCCAACTTGTTAATTGAGCTTTCCAGTGTGCTGAGTTCGCCTTGGTTAAACATCTTCCAGCCGAATTCGTTTAGGATCTCTACCACTAAGTCCTTATCATTCGATTTTTGTGCATGATGAATCGCTTGGTGTGGTGCTTTTTGTTGTAACCAAGCGATAGCAGCATTGCGGTGGAGATCTTTTTCTTGCTGAGGAATACGAGCTTGGCGCTCATGAGATAAAAACTCGCCAAATAAGTTATGGAACCGGAACCAGTTCTGTTCCCCTTCGAGCGGGTAAATGAATAAGCCGTAACGGTTAAGCGATTCAATCATTCCCAGTGCGTCTTCGCGTTGGGTAAGGGCAAACACTAGCTCATCATTGAAGTGGTCAAGCACGGATACTTGCATTAAAAAGTGACGAGTTTCGTGATCGAGTAAGTCAAACACTTCTTCGACCAAGTAATCCCACAAGTGCGCGTGATTGAACTGCGATACCGACTCTACAGTTTGCGCCAATGTGCGGTTTTGATGTTGGGCTTGTAATGCGATCAACTGCATCGCCGATGGCCAACCTTCAACATAGGTTCTTAGGCTGTTCGCCATGTCTTCATCAATACCATCGGCGATACGCTGGTTAAAGAAGCGAGTGGTTTCTTCGGTATCAAACGCCAACATCTCGTTGCCAATTTCGATCATTAAATCACGAACACGTAAGTTTGCAGTGCCTAGAGGCGGCGCTGCACGACTGGTTACCACAACGGTGAGGTTGTCTGGCATGTGCTTTAAAAAGAAACGCATGGATTCATGGATTTCATCATTCGTGATTAAATGGTAGTCATCAAGCACCACGTAGCACTCTTGATGAAAGTCAGCCATTTCTGCGAATACTTCGCTAAATAGGGAGCGTAAAGACGAGATCTGACGTTTTTCCGCCAGTTTTTGTGCGTTAGCGCAACTGAAGTTGGTGGCTTTGTTTAATGCTTGAAGCAGATAGTTTACAAAGCGAAAGCCGTCGTTATCGCTGTCATCAATGCTGTACCAACCGACGTTTGGCTTATCGGATAGCCACTGCGCTGCCATTGTTGTTTTTCCGTAACCTGCTGGGGATCGGAATAAAACCAATTTGTAGTAAGGCGCTTGCTGTAGTAAGTCCAACACTCGTGGGCGCACGATGGCATTGTGCAGGCGTCCTGGTCGAGTAAGCTTAGATGGAATCCACATTAGTAGTTATGTCCTTATTTATGTATACCCAAATGACAGCAACGTGATCATTCTAGTAAAGCCCCCTTGAAAGCCGTCTTACTGAATGATGTCACCAGCATCAAAAACACTGTTTGAATACCGGATAATGTCGCTACTGTTGGGGCTTGCGTCCGTCTGAAAAACCATTCCATACGGTCACTTAAATATAAAAGCTAGCGAAAACTAGAAATAACTCACATCGCCTAATTCTAGTTTGTATAAAAAGCGTACAATCCTGTGAGCTGAGAGGGATGTTACGACATCAGAAATGTTCGTTACTTTGATCCACTTCCTAATTCTCAAGGGTTGATGGATTTACCATCAACTACGCCCTTTATTTGTGATTGTCGTCACTTAAATATCGTTTGTTTCGTTAGCGTTAAGATCGCGTTGCACATAGATTACGAAAAGTTCTTCTACGCTGACCGAGTTAATGTGACCGATATTACAATTTTCACATCATCAGATGAGTGGACTATAAAAAGCGTCATGAACGGGTTTTAACCTTTCTCACATTCCATTGTGATCAAAATCACTAAGAACTGGTGCAAAGTTCACTTTGTTGAGATTTGGATCACTAACCTAGCAATGGTACCCCCTCTACGCCCTCAGCCCTCCTCCTTCAAAGGATGAGAATTAGGAGGATGTTTATTCACAGAGGTAAATGCACGATGTATGGCAGATGAATTACCAAAAGACGTGAGAATTTCGTAATGAAACCTACTCAACAAAAACAATTTGACAAGAAGTCGTTCCAAGAAAGCGTAAAGAAACACCTATCTGTAACTTACGCTCATACGATTGAAAACGCAGACAGCCGCGCATGGTACCTAGCAATGGGGCATGCTCTGGCTGAATTTACTACTCTAGATTTGCTTGCGACAGAAGAAGATCCACGCATTAAAAGTGCGAAGAGCGTTAACTACCTTTCGCTAGAATTCCTTATCGGTCGTTTGACTGGTAACAACCTAATCAGCATGGGTCTGTACGAGCAAGTAACAGAAGCAATGGCTGAACTAGGTTACAACCTAACTGATCTGCTAGAAGAAGAGCGCGACCCATCATTGGGTAACGGTGGCCTTGGTCGTCTGGCTGCGTGTTTCATGGATTCATGTGCGGCACAAGAATTCCCAACTGTCGGCTATGGTTTACATTACGAATACGGTCTATTTAAACAGTCATTCAAAGATGGTCGCCAGCAAGAAGCACCTGACGCATGGCGCGGTGTAGAAGGTTACCCTTGGGAAATTGCGCGTCCAGAACTTGCGCAAGAGATCGGTTTCTACGGTCACGTTGAAGTGATTAACGAGAACGGTAAAGAAGTTCGCAAATGGGTACCAGGCATGACAGTAAGAGCAATGCCTTGGGATCTTCCAATTGTGGGTTACGAATCAGACACGGTTTACCCGCTACGTCTTTGGGAATGTCAGGCGATTGCACCATTCTCACTAGCAAGCTTTAACAATGGTGATTACTTCGAAGCTCAGCACGCACTGATCGACGCAGGTAACATCACTAAAGTGCTTTACCCGAATGACAACCACGAGAAAGGTAAAACACTGCGTCTAATGCAGCAGTACTTCCACTCAGCAGCGTCTGTACGTGACATCCTACGTCGCCACGAAGCTGCGGGCTACTCGCTAGCGGATCTACCTAAGCAAGAGACTATCCAGCTTAACGATACACACCCAACGATTGCGATTCCTGAACTAATGCGCATCCTGATGGATGAAAAAGGTTTAGCTTGGGAAGCGGCTTGGGAAATCAGCTCTAAGACATTTGCGTACACCAACCACACGCTACTTCCAGAAGCACTAGAGACATGGCCAGAGTCGCTAATCCAGCACCTGCTACCACGTCACATGGAGATCATTTACGAGATTAACCACCGCTTCCTACAAGACGTACGTGCAATGTGGCCGGGTGATGTCGCGAAGCAACAGAAGCTTTCTATCATCGAAGAAGGTTTCCACCGCATGGTTCGTATGGCAAACCTATGTGTAATCGGCTCTTACGCAGTAAACGGTGTAGCAGCACTTCACTCTGAATTGGTTAAGAAAGACCTATTCCCAGAGTTCCACGAAATGTACCCGACACGTCTACACAACGTAACGAACGGTATTACGCCACGTCGCTGGTTGAAGTTCTGTAACCCAGGTCTGTCTCAGCTTATCACTGAGAAAGTCGGCCCAGAATGGCCAGCGAAACTAGAGCAACTTGAAGGTATTGCGAAGTACGCTACTGACGCGACATTCCAAAAAGAATTCATGGCAGTGAAGAAAGAGAACAAAGAACGCCTAGCAACTTGGGTGAAAGAGAACATGGGTATCGAGCTCGATACTAATGCAATCTTCGATGTTCAAATCAAGCGTCTGCACGAGTACAAACGTCAGCATCTAGACTTGCTACACGTACTGTCTCTGTACCACCGTATTCTTAATGAACCAGGTTTTGAGTGTACGCCACGCGTTGTGTTCTTCGCAGCAAAAGCAGCACCGGGTTACCACCTAGCGAAAGAAATCATCTTCGCAATCAATAAGATTGCAGACAAGGTGAACAACGATCCTCGCATCGGTAACAAGCTGAAAGTGGTATTCATCCCTGACTACCGCGTGAGCATGGCTGAAATCATTATCCCTGCGGCTGACGTTTCTCAACAAATCTCGCTAGCGGGTAAAGAAGCATCAGGTACAGGTAACATGAAGATGGCGCTAAACGGTGCGCTAACTATCGGTACAATGGATGGTGCAAACGTTGAGATTCGTGAGGAAGTAGGCGATGAGAACATCTATATCTTCGGTCTAGATGTTGAAGGTGTGAAAGCGCTGAAAGCTCAAGGTTATAACCCATTTGATTACTACAATGCGGATCACTTACTCAAAGCGTCAATGGACTTGCTATTGGGTGAAGAGTTCACACCAGGCCAACCAGGCTTACTGCGTGCCACATACGACAGCCTACTAGACGGCGGTGACCCGTACTTATGTCTTGCGGACTTTGCATCTTACGTGAAAGCGCACGAAGACATGAGCGAACAATATAAAGATCAAGCTGGCTGGGCGAAGAAGGCCATTCTTAATACCGCCCTTGTTGGCAAGTTCACGTCAGACCGCTCAATCCGCGACTACGTGAACAATATCTGGAAACTTGAAGCGGTGAAACGCTAATAGAACCTAGTTAAGACCAAGGTAGCCAAGCGCTACCTTTGGTCATTTTCCAAAAGAAGTTATTGATAACAATAAAACCCTACATGGAAGGTGTTGGTATTACCTTCGGAGAAAGCGATGAAAGAACAAACAGCATTAAAGAAAGTCGCGGAAATGGCGAGATTGGCTGATAGCTATGTCAGTGCTTGGGGAGATGAGGCTAAAGTGTCTGAGGAGACGCTACGCCGCTTGCTCGCTTCGCTTGGCTACGATACTAGCAGTGATGAAAAACTACTGGCTTCTGCTGAAAAGAAACATAAAAAAGACGTACTAGCCCCTGTTCTTGTTTTACGCGACGGCGAACCAGTCGAAGTGGAACTAAACCTAGGTACGAGTGCTCGTGAGAGTGAATTCAGCTGGCGTTTAGAAACAGAACAAGGAGAGGTACTTGAAGGCTATCTTCAGTCCCAAATTGTTCGTGATGAGCGTGCTGAGGGTGGCCCTCTAGTGTTTGCATTGCCAAAGAACTTGGCTTGGGGTTATCACAAACTGATCATCAGTCGTAAGCGTCGTAAAACACCTTACGAGATGTCATTGATCATTACGCCGAAAGCGTGTTTCAAACAAGACGATCTAAACCAACACAAAAAGCTATGGGGTCCTAGTATCCAGCTTTACACACTGCGTACTCAGCATAACTGGGGCATCGGTGATTTTGGCGACCTAAAACAACTGGTGAGTGATATTGCCTCTCGTGGCGGTGACTTCATTGGCTTGAACCCTATTCACTCGCTGTTCCCTGCGAATCCAGAAGGGGCAAGCCCATACAGCCCGTCTTCTCGTCGTTGGTTGAACATCATGTACATCGACGTAAGCTCTGTACCTGAGTTCGCGCTAAGTGCAGAAGCACAACAGCGAGTGGGTAGCGCAGAGTTCCAACAACGTCTACAAAAAGCGCGAGACTCTCATTGGGTGAATTACACCGAAGTTTCGCAACTAAAAATGAGCGTTCTTCCGCTGCTATTCAGTGAGTTTAAAGCTCGCCATTTAGACAAGAACACCGATCGCGCTCGTACCTTCTTGGACTTTGTTGAAAAAGGCGGCGACAGCTTGCTACACCAAGCTGCATTCGATGCACTTCATGCTGATTTACATGCAGAAGATGCAAACATGTGGGGCTGGCCAGTATTCCCTGAGAAATACCGCACATTCGACGCAGCTGGTACTCAGAAGTACATCAAGGATAACCAAGATCGTGTTCACTTGTACATGTACCTGCAATGGATTGCAGACGATCAAATCAAAGAAGCGCAAGCGCTAGCCGAAGAAAAAGGCATGGCTGTGGGTTTGTACCGTGACCTTGCGGTTGGTGTTGCTGATTCTGGTAGTGAAACATGGGCTGATGAAGGCGCGCTAGTATTGGATGCAAGCATCGGTGCACCACCAGATGTACTTGGTCCACTAGGCCAAAACTGGGGTCTGCCTCCGCTTAACCCTCAGGTTTTAGAAGCGACTGGCTACGACGCTTACATCAAATTGCTACGTGCTAACATGAAGCATTGTGGTGCATTGCGTATCGACCACGTACTTGGCCTGCTTCGCCTTTGGTGGATTCCAAAAGGCGAGAAAGCGACAGAAGGCGCATACCTGTACTACCCAGTTGAAGACATGCTAGCAATCCTAGCGTTGGAATCTCACCGTCATCAGTGTTCTGTAATCGGTGAAGACTTGGGTACTGTACCTGATGAAATCGTTGATATCCTTCGTGATGCGGGTGTGCATTCGTACAAAGTCTTCTTCTTCGAAACATCAAAAGACGACGGTGGCTTTATTTCTCCGAAGCACTACGCTGAGCAGTCTATGGCTGCACTGTGTACGCACGATATGCCAACACTACGCGGTTTCTGGCACTGTGATGACTTGAAGATGGGGCGTGAGATTGGCCTGTACCCTGATGAACAGCAATTGGAAGGCCTATTCGCTGATCGCTTGAAGTGCAAACAAGGCATTCTAGACAGCGTTCGCTGGCATGGCTATCTGCCAGAAGGCATTGGTCATGATGCTCAGTACGTGCCAATGGATTCATACCTAAGCGAAGCGCTGCAACTGCACGTAGCCGCGGGTGATTCTGCACTGCTTAGCGTTCAGCTTGAAGACTGGCTAGAAATGGATCAACCGGTCAACATTCCTGGCACGGTGGATGAGTATCCAAACTGGCGTCGTAAATTGTCGATGAACCTAGATGAAATCTTCAGCCGTGAAGATGTGAATCGTATTTCTAAACGCCTTACTGAAGTTCGTGCACAGGCGAGTAAGTAAGATGCCTAGAGTGGCGTAGATGGACGAGCTGATTACCAATTTTGTTAGCTCAGAGGTACGAAAGTTCCGTCTAGGTCACTCATTCCTAAAACACAATCCGTTAGGATGAAGTACCGTTATTATGCCCGCGACAATAGCGGGCATTTTTGTATTTTGACGCCGTTTACGCAACGAACGTGAGAAGCGGAGTCTTTTTGTGAGTTCACAACGTTGGCTGTGGAGAAACCGATGTTTGATTCAGATCTCTGGTCTTGAAAAGGATGTTGGCTCTAGGGAGAAAGATTTGAAAACCACCAAAACCAAGAAAATAAAGAAACAACACGAACGCGCATACGAACTGCTTGCTGAGGCGGCTTACTCAGATCCATTTGCGGCGCTGGGTCCATTCATTGACGACGAAGCTTCGCTGAGAGTTTGGATGCCGGGCGCAAACAAGGTTGAACTGCTTGTTAATGGTGAACCTCGCGTGGCGCTTGAGCGTGATGGCGACAGCGGTTTCATCTTAAAAGAGCAACGCGATTTACACCTGACCCACTACCGTTTAGCGGTCGATTGGAATGGTGTTGAACAAATTATTGATGACCCGTACCAGTACCACAATATCTACCAAGAGTACGAGCATCTGCATACGCCAAAAGACATGTATCACTACATGGGCGCACACTTTGTCACGCTAGAACGTGGCGGTGAAAACATCTCTGGTGTGCGTTTCCTTGTTTATGCACCACATGCATCTGCTGTTAGCCTTGTGGGTTGCTTCAACCAATGGGATGGCCGTCGTCATCCAATGCAACGCTTAGACTACGGTATCTGGGGCCTATTCATTCCTGGTTTGGAAGAGGGGGTACAATACAAATTTGAGCTCAAAGGGCCAAATGGGGAAGGGTTGCCACACAAACAAGACCCTTGGGGTTTCTACTCTGAGCAATACCCATCGTTCGCATCCATTACTTACGATCACAAGCGTTACCAATGGCAAGATGCGAAATGGCAAAATCGCGCAGTGACACAAAAGCGTGATGAAGCGTTATCGTTTTACGAGCTGCATGCAGGTTCATGGAAGCGCGACGAGAAAGGTGATTTCCTGAACTACCGCGAACTCGCGGAGCAGTTGGTGCCATACCTTATGGATATGGGCTACACCCACGTTGAGCTGATGCCTGTGTCTGAGCATCCATTCTATGGTTCATGGGGCTATCAACCTGTTGGCTTGTTTGCACCAACTAGCCGCTTTGGCTCCCCTGATGATTTCAAATTCTTCGTGGATGCGTGTCACCAAGCAGGTATCGGTGTTGTGCTGGATTGGGTACCGGCGCACTTCCCATCGGATGATCATGGTTTAGCGAACTTTGATGGTACGCCTCTGTTCCATGATCCAGATCCGCGTCGCGGTTGGCACCAAGACTGGAACTCCTACATTTACGATTTAGGCCGTGAACATGTGCGTCGCTTCCTTGTCTCGAATGCGCTGTACTGGTTTGAACAATTCCATATTGATGGTATTCGCGTGGACGCAGTCGCGTCGATGCTCTATCTCGATTATTCACGTAGCCACGATCAGTGGGTCCCGAACGTTGATGGTGGCAACGAAAACTACGACGCAATCGCAACCTTAAAATGGATGAACGAAGAAGTGTACAAGCACTTCCCGAATGCGATGACGATTGCGGAAGAGTCAACGGCGTTTCCGGGGGTGTCTGCGCCAACCTTTATGGGTGGTTTAGGTTTTGGCTTCAAGTGGAATATGGGGTGGATGCACGACAGTCTTTCATACATCAAAGAAGATCCTGTTCACCGCAAATACCACCACAATACCATCACATTCCCGCTGGTTTATGCGCACAGCGAGAACTACGTCTTGTCTCTCTCTCACGATGAGGTGGTGTACGGCAAAGGCTCTATCCATAACAAGATGCCGGGTGATGAATGGCAGCAAACTGCAAACCTACGTGCATACTACGGGTACATGTATGGTCAACCGGGCAAAAAGCTGAACTTCATGGGCGCGGAAATCGGCCAAACGGCGGAGTGGAACCACGATGATCAGTTGCAATGGTTCTTGCTGGAATATGAGCGTCATCAAGGCGTTCAAAAGCTGATGCGCGATTTGAACCACTTGTACCGAAATGAAGCGGCGATGCACGATCAAGATTGTGTTCCTGCTGGTTTTGAGTGGCGTCTACAAGACGAAGCGGATGCGAGTATCCTAGCGCACGAGCGTATCAGTAAAGAAGGTGAGCGTATTCTCATCATCACTAACTTTACGCCCGTACCACACGAGCGTTTCCGTTTAGGCGTTCCAAATGCAGGTCAATACGAACTGCTGCTGAACACGGACGACAGCAAATACGGCGGCAGCGATTTTAAAGTGCTAACCAGTGTGAAAACGGAAAAAGTCGAAAGTGAATCACTGCCTCAATCACTTGAGCTTCGTTTACCACCACTTTCAACCGTGTTCTACAAGCTGCACAAATAATTTAGTCTAATCAAATTCTAAGCCCGTTTTACATTGTAAATCGGGCTTTTTTTGACCTATTTTTTACCTCTAAAACTTGTTGTTCTTGATTGAATCAGGCAAGCTCACGGGTTTGTTTATCATCAATCGCTAATGCATTGGGGAACTACACATGTTGAAAAGGCTTAAGTCATTTCTATTTAAAATGGTGTTGATATTGCTGATCGCCCCAGTCGTTTTGGTTGGTTTGGTGAAATATGTCGATCCACCAATATGGGGATGGAAGTTAAGCCGCATTGTTGCGCCACCAAAGAACTATCCAGACAATAGTCAACACGAATGGGTATCCTTGTCGCGCATTTCAAAAAATATGCAGTTAGCGGTGATTGCGACCGAAGATCAAAAATTCCCTCATCATTATGGTGTCGATTTCGAATCGCTATTCGACGTGATTTCCGAGGCTGGTGATAATGGTCCGTCGAGAGGCGCGAGCACTATTACCCAACAGGCTGCGAAAAATGTGTTTTTGTTTCCTTCTCACTCCTACGTTCGCAAGGCTTACGAGCTTTACTTTGCCTTACTGATGGAGCTGATGTGGAGTAAAGAGCGTATTCTAGAAGTGTATCTAAATGTGGTTGAATTTGGTCCCGGTATTTACGGCGCTGAAGCGGCAGCGCAGAATTATTTTGGCGTCAGTGCAAAGCAACTCTCGAAGTGGCAAGCAGCGCGTTTAGCCGTGGTGTTGCCAAACCCATATCGAATCAAAGTCTACCCACAAAGTGAGTACACTGCTCGCCGCACAAGATGGGCGATGAATCAAATGAGCAATCTTGGCAGCGTGCAACTTTAACTCCCTCAATCTATTGCACTTAAATAGAACTACGCCCCTATATCAATAAAATGTGAAGCGTCACAAGCTTTAGGGCGTAGCCTTTCAGAATGATGTGCTCAGTTTTTCATCCATTTACTATTAGTGTGAATAAAAATACAACACGAATACTGCGCCTATGCGAAACCAATGGACTGAACGATGAAACTGAATCTGATTACGACTACCTTATTGCTTGCATCGGCAAGTGCCATCGCCGAGCCAAACATCACCATTTCTACCACGACCAACAGCCGTGACTTTCCGTTAAGTGCAGAGCAGCCTTTGGTTGTGCCATTAACCAAAGATGGCTATACGCTCAAAATCACGGGTGTTGAAGGCGACTGTGTCGCGCCTGACGGTCAAAAGGTCAAATTCAACAAACCTATCGCGCTGAACTGTGGAAAGCCAACAGAACTGCCATTAAAAATCCGCTTTACTGGCGATTACTCTTTTGCTTTTGATGCGGAAGCGAAAACATTGCGCTTCAAGCGTGAACCTAAGAAAGCCGCGAAGACAGAATTCAAACGCCCAATCCCACAAGTGCAATGTGAGGTTTATCAAGGCGGCGAAGTCACCATTGCGCTGGGTGACAGTTTCCCCGATGGCACCAAGTTGCGTGATGCTTACTCTGGGCAGATGGTCGAAGTAAAAGATCAGCAAGTATCGCTGACGCCGAGCAAAGATTCCGGCGGTTTGGTGCTACTAGAGCCAGTGAAGAAAACCAAAGAAGCAGTGCCGTTTGATTACCGCAATGCCAACATTTACTTCGTGATGGTTGACCGTTTCAACAACGCCGATACCAGCAATGACAACAGCTATGGGCGCAAGAAAGACGGTAAAGAAGAGATTGGTACCTTCCACGGTGGTGACCTAAAAGGCGTGATCGAAAAGCTAGATTACATCAAGAGCCTAGGTACCGATGCGATTTGGTTATCGCCAATCGTTGAGCAAGTACACGGTTTTGTGGGTGGCGGCGATAGCGGCTCATTCCCATTTTACGCTTACCACGGTTACTGGACGCGTGATTTCACCAAGATTGATGAGAACTTCGGTAACGAAGATGATCTGAAAAAGCTGGTGGAAGAGGCACACAAACGTGGCCTTAAAGTATTGATGGACGCAGTAATCAACCACACCGGTTACTCAACGTTAGCCGATTTGCAATTTGATGGTATTGAGGTGTTAAAACCAAACGCTGAACTACCTAAGAAGTGGGGGGATTGGCAACCAAAAGCGGGTGAAAACTGGCATAGCTACCACCAGAATATTGATTACCAGAGTCCAAACTGGGCGAAATGGTGGGGCGGTGACTGGGTAAGAACAGGTCTACCGGGATACCCAGCTCCGGGCAGCAGTGATATCACCATGTCATTGGCGGGTTTGCCTGACTTTATCACTGAATCAGACAAAGCCGTGAAGCCAGCTCAATGGCTATTGGATAACCCTGGCACTCGCGTTGAGGCGCGTGATAATTACACCGTCTCGGACTACCTAATTGAGTGGCAAACTGATTGGGTGAAACGCTTTGGTATTGATGGTTACCGTGTCGACACGGTGAAGCACGTTGAAGGCGATGTGTGGAAACGCTTGAAAGAAGAGGCATCAAGCAGCCTTGAGCAGTGGCGTAAAGAGAACGGTAAGTCAGGTCAGCCATTCTGGATGATGGGTGAAGTATGGGGACATACCGCTTATCGCAGCCCTTACTTTGACGATGGCTTTGATGCGTTGATTAACTTCGACATGCAGAAGAAATTAGATAAAGGCGCGGCGTGTTTCAGCCAAATGGCAGACACTTACCAAAGCTATGCGGACACTATCGCCAATGAGAAAGACTTTAACCCTGTGAGCTACATGTCTTCTCACGATACCGAGCTGTTCTTCTCTCGCTTCAAAGATTACGGTATGCAGCGTAACGTCGCGAATGCACTGCTTCTGAGCCCTGGCGCTGTTCAGGTTTACTATGGTGATGAAGTTGGTCGTAACATTGGTCCTTACGCGGACGATTTCCACCAAGGCACTCGTTCTGACATGGTATGGAAGCTATCTGATGAGAAGCAAGCGCTGCTCAAACACTGGCAAACTCTTGGTCAGTTCCGTAAAGCGCACCCAGCGATTGGTGCAGGTCAACATCAAGTGATTGAACAAGAAGGTGCGTATGTGTTCTCTCGCTCGCTTGGCAATGACAAAGTCGTTGTGGCGTTTGTGGGTCGAGAAAAGTAGTTAGAACTTCGTTTTAAGCCTAGATAGAAAGAGCCCTTCCTTGAGTTATCAGGGAAGGGCTTTGTTGTTTTAGTTCGCCAGTTCTTGGTCGATGACTTTTTCTAGCTCGTCAAACGGCACATAGCCAGGAATGACTTGATCATTAATGATCAACGCCGGCGTGCCACGTAAACCAAGTTGCGTGAAATACTGATAGTTTTTATCAAGCAACGCCTTGGTCTCTTTGTCGTCGACAAGCTGCGCTTCTGTCCCCGTTTTTTTCGCGATTTGATTTAAGGAACGTGCGTCATGTGCGCCCGGTTTTTTCACCAATAACTCATGCACTTGTTCGTACTTATCTCGCTGGTTTTGCCAAACATTTAATGCGTAACTTGCCGAGTTGTAGCCGTTTTTCTCGTATTGTTCTTTAAAAGAGACATTGAGGTTAAGCACTTTTACCTGCGGATATTCCTTACCAACTTTGACCAGCTCTCCTTCTAAACGTTTACAAAAAGGGCAGCTGTAGTCTGTTACGTTAATAATGGTTAACTCAGGGTTTTCAGCACCAAAAGAGGAATGTTTGCCATCACTTAGATATTGACGAACCTCCTTCAAGGTGTCGCCAAATGACTGTTGATACGCAATGTACTCTTGAAGGTTTTGGTGCAATGAATCAAGAATTTGAGGGTTATCTTTTAGTATCTGAGTAACTTCCTCTAGCTTTTTTTCTGCGGTCTTTTCTGATGCGAAAGATACGGCAGGTACGATAGCCATCGTTAACGCCAAAAGTGTACGAGTGAATGTCATAATATTTCCTAAAACTTTTTAGATTTCGTTGTTTGTTATGTGAAGTGAATAAAATATGTACAAAAGTCAGGCAGAAAGGTCTCTCGCCTTGCTGGCTTTATTCTCTAAACACGCAAAGTTTTAGGTGAACCCGATACTTTTCCGGTATCGGTTCTGTGTATTCCAGATAACGAATTGCTGTGGTTGTCATCGGCAGCGCCACAATCAAAGCAAACAGAAAAAATGGAATAAGAATATGATCAAACTGATGTTGGTAAGCTTGAACCAGCTTTTCTGAAAGGTCGCAAGATGGTGATAAATTCACGCTTTCATCTTGCTGACTCTGTATTTGGTGAGCCTTCGGGCAGCTTTTCGAGAAACCAGAATTTTGGCTTAAGCATATCATCACCACCCAAAGCACGAGGGCGAGTGTCCATTTGGCTATTTTATATTGTGAGCGTAACAATGGGTCGTATAGTCCTGTTAATTCTGGTTTATGCCGTTTACATATGACCGGGCCATCCTAACCTAAATTTCGTGGCTGAATGTTACTTTCGAGTTAATCGATATTGCCTCAATGCCAAAGTATGAAGTACGTCATGAATGTTGTAGAAAGCAATATTCGTCAGAATCATTTGTTGAGTTGATGAAGAAGTCGTGAGCTATCGACATAGATTAATATACCTAATTGTTAGCACAAATTTTTATTATCTTTCAATTGTGATTGGAATCATAAAACAAAACTTCATAACTGAGTCGCGATAATGTTCGGCAGGCGGATTGATTTTGATCATCTCTCTAGCACATTATTCAGGTGAACATATGTGTTAAGTTCCACATGTGTAGGTAATGTTATGAAAATTCCTGTTCAAACTGAGCGTAAAGTTACACTGGGGTGCTACGTTGCTCTGGCGTTTGCGGTTGTGTTCTTTTCTGGCCTGATGCAATCTAGCGAATGGTACGGTGTATTCGATTTTACAACGCTTAATGGCTCTTTCGGTAAAGTGGCTTACGGCGTAACGGAAGGTGCGGATGGCGCGGTACAAGCTGCGACTACCTCTTTCCGCGGTACTGGCGGTAGCGGTGCTCGCGACGGTTTCATTTTCGCACTTACTTTGATTCCAACCGTTATGTTCGCATTAGGTATGATCAATGTACTTGAGCACTACGGTGCACTTGAAGCTGCCCGTAAGCTTCTTACTCCTCTTCTACGCCCTCTAATGGGTATCCCTGGTAACTCTGGTCTGGCTTTGATTGCTTCTCTACAAAGTACCGATGCAGGTGCGGCAATGACGCGTCAGCTAAAAGATGAAGGTCACCTAACTAAGCGTGAAACGGACGTATTTACGATGTTCCAGTTCACTGCAGGTGCAACCATCGTGAACTTCTTCTCATCAGGTGCTGTTCTGTTCACGCTGACGATGGCTGACGGCTCTCTAGCGGTAACGTCTTCTATTGGTTTAGCGGTTGTGGTGATGTTCGCATTTAAGATCATCGGCGCGAACCTGTTCCGTATCTACCTAAACATGACGGAAGGTAAAGAAGACAAACAAGACCAAAACAAATCAGAGAACCTAAAAGAGGAGACGGCATAATGGGTGACGTTAAAGCGAAAAAACCAATGGTGACGGATATCTTCGTCGAAGGTGCTAAGAAAGGTTGGGTAATTGCGACTACCTCTACGGTTCCTAACGTATTGATGGCGTTCGTTATCATCAAAGCGCTGCAAATCACTGGCGCGTTGGATCTGATGGGCACGGTGTTCTCTCCAATCATGGCGGTGTTTGGTCTTCCGGGTGAAGCAGCAGCGGTATTGATCGGTGCTTGGATGTCGATGGGCGGTGCGGTTGGCGTAGTGATCACGCTGTTTGACCAAGGTATCCTGAACGGTACGCATATTGCGATTCTAGCGCCTGCCATCTACCTTATGGGCTCTCAAGTTCAGTACATGGGTCGTATCATGGGCCCAATAGGTACTGAAGGTCGTTACATCCCAGTTATGATTGCAATCTCAGTATTGAACGCGTTTGGCGCAATGCTAGTGATGAATCTGTTTGTCTAGGAGTGAGTCATGCAATTCTCTCTAAATGAATATCTAGAAGAGCTACGTCCGCTAATCAATGTGGATTGTGGTACTTACACTACTGATGGTATCGAGTTTATCGCTTCTCAATTTGAAGAGAAGTACCAAGCGATGTCAGGTTGGAGCGTGAAACGCATCGACTGTGGCAGAGCGGGTGTTGGTCTTGAAGTTCGAAATAAGCCGGAAGCTGAGCAAATCGACGTGATGCTGATTGGTCATATGGATACAGTGTTCCCCGTGGGTACTGCTGAGCTTCGTCCGATGTCTCAAGATGCAGAGAAAGCCTACGGTCCGGGCGTCTCGGACATGAAATCTGGCTTGCTGAACATCGTATACGCGATGCGCAATCTAGACCAAGCGGTGTTGGATAAGCTGTCTATCGCTATCTGCATGAACCCAGATGAAGAAACGGGTTCTCTGGACTCTGTGGATTGGATTCAATCAGTAGCGAAAAACGCTAAGAATGTACTGGTTGCAGAAGCAGCACGTGCAGATGGCGGTTTAGTGAAAGCGCGCAAAGGCATGGCTCGCTACAAAATGACCTTTAATGGCGTTGCTGCTCACGCAGGTAACGAGCCAGAGAATGGCCGCAGCGCAATCACTGAGATGGCGAATTGGATTCTAGCAGTCAATGCAATGACCAACTTTGAATCTGGTACCACGTTGAACGTCGGTATTATTTCTGGCGGCAACGGTGCGAACATCGTCCCGGAGCACGCGGAAGCGATCGTGGATGTGCGTTTCTGGAGCAACGAAGAATACGATGATGTCGACAGCAAGCTAAACGGCATGCTGGAAACACCATTCGTTGATGGTGTGAGTATCGAGTTGGTTCGTGAAGCTTACAAACCTTCTATGGTGCCAAGTGCGCAAACGGAAAGCCTGATGGCATTAGTTGAAGAAGCCGCAAGTGAACTGGCTATCGACATCAACTGGAAAGAAGTGGGTGGCGGCTCTGATGCAAACAACACGGCGATTCTAGGCGTTCCAACTTTGGATGGTCTAGGACCTATCGGTGCGGGCTTCCACAGCGATCAAGAGTACTTGTTGCTTGAGTCTATCGAACCACGTATCAAAATGCTGATGCGTGTATTGGAGAAGATTGCTCAATAGGGCATTCTGCTTTTAAAGCTTGGTTCCCAAAGCTTTTGGCTTCAACCTTTTGGTTTGCAAGACTTTTTTCCAATGCAATAATCCCCGGACTTCGGTTTGGGGATTTTTCTATCTGTGTTTCACTTTACTATCATTTCTTGTTATTAATCTTGCGTTCAGGTTCGATTAATTAATATGTTGGACATAGTCATAAATTTCGGAGGCAACGATGACCACAACAATGTCTGTAAAATCGGCGCCGAAAGACGCCAAAGATCAAACGATGCAAGCGCCAGATGAGAAAACATTCTGGCGAAAAATGAAAGGGTCGGTTAAGAAAGCGGGTGAAGAAATTGCCGTAATGGGCATTAAATCATGGCTCGCGATGACAGATTCTAACACCTCTGTTCGCCATAAGGCGATTTTAGGTGGTGCGCTGGCATACTTTGTCCTACCAACAGATATGGTGCCAGACGTACTCGCTGGCGTCGGTTTTACCGATGACATGGCAGCACTTACCTTAGCCGCGAACTCAGTCGGTAATGCCATCACCGACGAGCATGAAGAACAAGCGAGAGAAAAGCTGAATTCGATGGCGGATTAGAAAGAGTATTTCTAGACGCGGAGAAAACAAAAGCCCCGATGTTTCCATCGGGGCTTTCTTTTAGACAGGACTATATAATTTCAGAATGGTAATCGTAGAACGATTTAGGCGTCAGCGCGTTTAAGATGCACTTCTTCTTCGGCTACGCCTGCCATTGGGTCGTTGAAGCGAGCTTCATCCAATGCACCCTCTGATTTTGCAACGATGACGGTTACAGCACTGTCACCAGTGATATTTACCGCGGTACGAATCATATCAAGAAGACGGTCAACACCCATGATGAGCGCGATACCTTCAAGCGGCAGACCAACTTGGTTCAATACCATAGCAAGCATGACAAGACCCACACCAGGAACACCTGCGGTACCGATAGACGCCAGAGTTGCCGTCATGATAACCATTAGGTAATCGCCCATAGTTAAATCAATATTGAAAGCTTGAGCAATAAACGCAGTTGCTACGCCCTGCATGATCGCCGTACCGTCCATGTTCACGGTTGCACCAAGTGGTACTGTGAACGATGATACACGGTTCTCAACACCCATGCGGTGCTTTGCTGTTTCCATTGTCACTGGAATCGTCGCGTTTGATGATGCGGTCGAGAAAGCAAACATGATCGCGTCTTCCATCTTACGCAGGAACGTAATTGGATTTAGACCAGTGAAACCTTTTAACATTAAGCTGTAAGTGACTAGGCCGTGCAGGACAAGCGTCCCCGCCAGTACTAAGAAGTACTCTGCCAGATTGACGATTGCGCCCAGACCAAGACCAGTAAATAGCTTCGCCATTAAGAAGAACACACCATAAGGCGCCAAGTTCATCAAAATCGCAACCAGTTTCATGATCACTTCATTCAGATCAGCGAAGAACGCTGCAATACGTTCACCAGGTTTGCCTGCTGCGCTGATCGCGATACCAAATAGTACCGCGAACACAATAACTTGCAGGGTTTTACCTTCAGCCATCGCACTGATAGGGTTGGTTGGGAACATATCGATGATCACCTGACCCAAAGATGGTGCTTCTGCTGATTTGAATGAACTTGCTGCGGTTAGGTCAGCGCCAGCACCTGGCTGGAATAGAGTACCCATAGTTAGAGCAAGCGTAATCGCGATAGCCGTTGTTGTAACGTAGAAAGCGAGGGTTTTACCACCCATGCGACCCAGTGTAGAAAGGTCTTTGAGAGAGCTAGTACCACAAACTAACGAAACAAATACTAGCGGTACAACAAGCATTTTTAAGCTGGCAACGAAGATCTGTCCACCAACTTCGAATAATCCATTAACAATGTATGCGTCGACAAATCCGTTGTCGGCAAAAAGTGTGCGAATTGCAAATCCTGTCAAGATACCCGCAACCATACCTAAAATTACGCGGCTGGTAAGCGACATCGGTTTCTTGGTATTCATGAGAACACTCCTTATAGTTATGCACCTTGAGTTCACTTCAAAGCGGCGAGCAGATTAGCAGCGGAGTGAGAAAATACGAAAGAATAATCCTCTAAATGGTTAATAGATGTGAACTTTATCACTAATAAAAATGGAATTTTAACCAAATATTAACGAATTGGCTGGATGAAAAGTTTGTATTTTAACACTTTTATCGAATATACAACCGATAACAAAGAGGATTTACAATAAATTCTAATAAGAGATAGAGTGCATACTCTCTTTGAGTGGATGCATTTCTGCATAACTATTTAAGTTGTATTCAGACTAGCGGTCGCTTCTTTAGCGATAATTTAGTATTGAGTGTTCATCAGAGCCAACGAACCCTTTATGCTTTCATATTTGTCAACTCAATGATGGTTGGCAAGTGTAGTTAGTTGGAGGTGATCCCAGCTCCAATAACTTTGACTGGTATTTTTAATCCCTCCAACCCAATAGCATTGTTTCGCTCGTATTAAGCCTTCCAAACACTGCTTGCCAGCCTCAGTGATACGGACGCTTTGTTCCCACCAGTGCCTTTCACGTGACTCAATCGTGATCAAAGGTGTTTGACACTGTGCTAGAGGGAGGAGTAACGCGTAAAACATCACGTCTCCTAGGTAAGGAAGAGGTTCTAGTTGTTGATATTGCTCAAACCAATCTTTGATGGGAATTGAACGATTTTGCGAGCTCAAAACCTTTAGTGCGAGGTGTTGTGTCAAGCTCAATCCAGTTTGTGAATTAGGTAACTCTTGCAAATGGCGTTTAAGCACGTTGAATATATTGGGCAAGCAATCCAGGTTATGCTGCTGAATCAAATTAACTATGGAAATAGGTGTCGGTGATGTAATAGCGTGCCAACACCGTTTAGCCTGACTGAATAATTTTGCTGTCACAGGTTTACGGTATCGCCAACAAGAACGAATAGCTTCTTCAGGCAACTGCCCAAAGCCGATGAATCGTTCAGTGCCCGGGAACTGGTTCAACTCAATGATCTCTATCACTTTATTCTCTACATTCTCTAACTGTGTTAGAGCACGAATTAGCATCAATTGATCATAACTGTCATGTTCGACCCAAAAGACGATTCGTTCAAATACATCACTTTGCAACAGATCGAGGTTTGATTGTTCCAATGTGACTATATCTTGAACCGAGTCTTCACGCTTCATCACGGGCAGCAGAGTCTCTACGACATATTGGGCACGAATGGCAAGGAAGTTCTGCGGTGTTGCTGGTATGGGGCCAATACAAAGCGGATCGATCAGGGCTAAAAATGTCCCTTCAAATCCGCTGGCTTTAAGTTGTTGTTGAATGTCGTGGCCACAACGAACGTGTAGCGTTTTTACTTTTGCATCTAGGGGCGGTTTTTGTTCTTTGATGGCTAGTTTGTGCGCTTCTAGCTCTTCGACATGAGCTTTTAGTTTACTCCAACTGGATAAGCCCAGTTCTCTTGCGAGTGCATGTTGAACGTCAGCCAATTGAATTGTATTGGGAGCCAAAGATTCTGGTTTGGAGTGAAATCGCTTAACTAACTCCAACGTGGCGTCATCGTATAGGCGGATAGCTTTGAGCCTTTTTTTAGCAATGGATTTTTGCTGATTGATATTGATCGAGAAGCTATTTGTAGAGTTCATATTTCACCTTTCTTATCTCTTCCACACTCGCCTATATAGAAGCTAAAAAGAAGGTAAAAACAGATTGTGCCTGCTAAACCAAGCAGGTGAGGATATTGCCGTGAACCGAGTTCTTTCCGCGAGTGTTGGGTGCTTTAGGCATGAGCAGAGTGATAGTAGGTGGTCGCTATCCTTCGTGCAACCTTTTGTGAGAGTGTAGCGTCACAAAATGGCCGTTTCTCTATATTTAGGGAGAATCAATAGGCGATAACACTAGCGATTCAACTCAATACCACTGTTGCTAGACTCGAGTTTCTACACTTTTGAGTAAAGTACGATAAAGCGCTTGAGTCGCAGGACCACTTTTGGCTCCTTTGGGTAAAGTGAGGTGCAGCGCAACTTGATATTGATGGGAGTGTTCGATCTCCAATACTTTAATTTTATCGCTCTTGCGGGCTGCGACTAAGTGCGCTGGTAGCCGACAAAATCCAGCGCCTTGCTCTACGGCGTGAAAAGCGTGGTCGAAGTTATCGACGGTAATACGCTGACGTGCGCGTAACCAACCCACATCTCTTTTCGTTTTGTCTGAATTGCCTAAGTCACGGATGACAATTTGGCTGGTGGTTGCAAAATCGTCGATGGAAACATGCGGCTTTTTAGCGAGTGGATGGTGTGCTGCGATTACAGGCAGCATGGTTGTTACGCCAAATGCTTCGGCAGGGTAGTTGGTTATCGGTAAGTTGATGATTGCGATGTCAGCGAGCTCATTTACGACCATTTCGGTTGTTTTGCTCAGTGACGTTTCAACCACTTGAACGGAGGTCGTGTTGTTGTCCTCCAAAAATTGACTGAGTGGTGCATAAAGCCAACAAGGGTCACAAAGATGATCTACTGCGACCGTGATTTGAGATTCCACCCCACTTTTTAACTGCTCGCTGATGACTTCTAGTTCCCGCGCTTGTTCAAGCATGGATTGTGCACGACGCAGTATGGTTTTGCCGTGCTCTGTCAAACCCGCTTTGCGCCCTCGTACTTCGATAAGTTGAATACCAAGTTGGTCTTCTAACTTCCTCACCGAGTAGATCAATGTGGTATGGCTCTTGTTGAGCAGTAAAGCTGCGGATTGAATGCTGCCTTCTTGATTAATCGCTTGTAGCGTTTGCCATTGTTCTAAGGTCGTTTTTAGTCTCATGAGTCAATTTTTTAGACAGTTAATGGCAAAATTATGAACTTTTTTGTCAGTTTTATAAAGGTAATAATCTTGTCATCGAAAACGAGTCAATAAGAAGAGGAGACTCAAGATGGCGAAATTATTGCAAGTTGATTTTGAATTTCATGGTCCGTTTGGTGACGAGATGTCGAATGCTCTGGTCGACTTAGCTAAGTCGATTAACCAAGAGCCGGGCATGATTTGGAAAATCTGGACGGAAAGCGAAAAAGACAAACTCGGTGGTGGTATCTATCTTTTTGAAGATGAAGCCACGGCGCAAGCTTATCTCGAAATGCATGCCGCACGCTTACGAAAAATGGGCGTAGTCGAAGTACGAGGTCAAATTTTCGATATCAATGCGCCGTTAACGACGATCAATCAAGGGCCTATTGGGGGATAAGGAGATGATGACCAACCGCACTTTTCTAACCGTTCATGGTGTCATATATACGGTATTCGCGTTTGCGTTGTTTTTTGTACCAACCATGATGTGGCCGATGTATGGCGTACAAATCAACGACCAATACGCGCTGTTTTTATCGCAGCATACTTCGATCTTTTTAGGTGGAATCGCTGCGGTGAGTTTGATGTTACGTAATGTGGAATCAGGGCATACTGCGAAACAGGTGTTTAAAGCATTATTGATTACTAATGGCTTAGGGGCAGTGATTACTACCTATGCCGGCATTATCGGAGTATTTGTCGGTTTTGGCTGGAGTGACCCAATATTCTTTGTCTTGCTTAGTTTGTTTACGTATAAGCAATTAAGAGTGCAATAGAAAAAGCCCTGCTGTTTCTAGCAGGGCTTTGTCATATTTGGTTTAATTAGCGATCTAGATTCAATTTATGATTCGCTTTTGTACGCGTAGTTATAGTAGCCGTATCCATAGCCGTATGAGTTAGATGCTTTTTTCTCAACTGCATTGAGAATCACACCTTTAACTTCAACGCCTGATTGCTCGAAGCGACCTTGCGCGACTTCAATCTCCTTCAAAGTCGTTTGATCAAAACGAGCGACCATCAGAGTTGTTCCTGCAAGCGCGCCAACGATGCTTGGGTCGGTAACTGCGAGTACAGGCGGTGTATCGATGATGACTAGATCGTATTGTGCAGACATCTCGTCAACAAAGTTCTTGAAGCGAGGGTGCATAAGAAGTTCTGACGGATTTGGTGGTACTTGGCCGCGAGTCACAACATCTAAATTATCAATGGATGTAGATTTAATGATGTTGCTAAGGGATGTCTTACCGCTCAAGTAATCAGAAAGACCGTTGTCCCAACGTAGACCGAAGCATTGCTGCAAATAACCTTTACGCATATCCGCATCAATAAGCAGCACTTTCTGACCGGTTTTCGCAGCGACGGCCGCAAAGTTGGTCGATACAAATGTTTTGCCGATAGATGGTGCAGGACCTGAAATCATAAGAACGTTATTCTTCGCTTCCATCATTGCAAAGTGCAAGCTAGTGCGAAGACTACGTAGAGCCTCAATGGAAAGATCGGCTGGGTTAGCTTCCGCTAGAAGGACTAGCTCATTGTTGCTGCCTTTGTTGCGCTTAAGCTTGTTTGCAAATTCCAGTTGTTGAATAGATTTTGGAACGCTTGCGTAAACTGGCATGCCAATCTGTTCAATTTGATCTGGTGTTTCCACACCACGGTGGAATGCTGCACGAATTAATACGAAAGCAACGCCTGCCATACCGCCAAGCAGTGTTGCTAGCACAACGATAAGCGCTTTTTTCGGCTTAATTGGCTTAGAGAAAGATTGAGCGTTATCTAAGATTCGAACGTTGCCAACTGTTCCGGCTTTAATAATGTTGAGCTCTTGAACCTTGTTCAATAGTTGGATGTAGATTTGTTGGTTTACTTCTACATCGCGTGTCATACGTAGAACTTCACGCTGTGTTTTCGGTAACTTTTGAACTTGTTTATTAAGACGTTCTTTCTCTTTTAGTAGTGTTTCACGTTTATCAAGTAGCGACTTATAAGCTGGGTGATCCTGTGTGAAGCGTTGGCTGATCTCACTTTCTTTGAATGTAAGCTCATTTAGCTGTGCTTCTAACTCAACCATTACTTTCAGCGTTGACTGAGCTTCAAGGCCTAAATCGATAGATTCATTTTCTTGACGGAATCGATTTAAAACGTCTTCAGAAGCGGTCAGTTTTGTTTTGATGTCTGGGAGGTGACCTTTCAAGAACTCGAGGCTTTGCTCTGCCTCTGCAGAATTTCTTTGAACGTTTTGTAAGAAGTAGTTTTGGCTAATGTCGTTCAAGATATCTTGAATCTTAGCGCGGTCTTCACCAGAGAAGCTTAAAGATATAATCCCGGTTTGCTTACCACGTTCGCTAATCGATAAGTTTTCTTGAAGTTTATTAATTGCATCTAATTTACTGATTTTGCTGACCGTGAATGAGTCACCAGTTTGAGCCACAAGTTCAGTCGCCAAAAATTGGTATCCATTCTTCTCAAGCAGTTCACCAACTTTACCTTCTAAAATGACGTTATTGTCATCTTCTAAGAGCCTGAACGTCTGTTTTTCAGAATCAATAACTTCAAGAGTTAAAGGAACGCCAACTGCGTAAGAAGGAGCATTAAATCGTGAAACGCTCAGACTGATTTGCTCACCTTGTAGTCGAGCTAGGCCTTTACCAATAATTGGCATGTAGTTTGGAGAAACGACAGTCGTTAAGTTGAACTTATCAACAGTACCGCCCAAGATCATACGAGATTTGATGATCTCTATTTCTGTTGTCGCTGATGATTCTGCTGAAAACAGCTCTCCCATATCACCAACCATCGCTGAAATACCACCTGAACTCTTACTTTCGATTTGGATAAGAGCGTCAGCTTTATAGATAGGTGTTGATAGAATGGCAACGCCGACGCCTATAATCGAAAATAGGACTACGGTACATAGAATGAGCCATTTGGCATCGAGAATGATCCCAAATAACTTTCCCAAATCGATCTCATCGTCGGCTTGACGTGATTGCTTAATAGTTTGTGTTGTCATTACTTTAACTTCTTAAATACCTTGCCATTGGCGTTTATTTAGCCTTGCGGCTTATAGTTTTTGAGACCACGCTTTTGCTGCTTTTTCTATAAGCGTATATGCATGTTCGAAAGCTTCTCTACTTTGTCTGTATGGATCAGGGATGTTTTGTTCATTTATCCACTGTCCAAACAGCATCGTTTTACCTCGTGCCTCAGGAGCGATTTTGGTTAAGGCTTCTAAATGACCTTTTTCCATAACCAATATCAGATCGTATTGAGCGCAAAGCTCAGGTGTTAATTGTCGTGCTTCGTGTCCATCTAAGCTTACGCCACGTTCGTTCGCGATAGTGGTTGCCATCTCGTCAGCAGCTTTTCCCGTTAGATGGCTCTTATCTACTGCGATTCCTGCTGATGCGACATGTTTGTTTGGTAGTAAAGACTGCAAAAGCCGCTCTCCTGTTGGAGAGCGGCAAATATTACCGACACAGACGACAAGAATATTAGAAAACAAATGCTTACCCTACTTTAAATTGTATGCTTATGATCTCAACTGAATTGCTGGCTTCTTTACATTGCGCAATTGAGCTGAGTAGCTATCGATTACGTGCCGCAAGAGATAATTTTCTTGTGGCACGCTGTTTTTACGGCCAAGTGCGTACTCGTAGTACACCTTCGGTTAGTTCATTAAAGCCGGAAATGGTTGGAACGAGTTGAGCAATCACACGATTCCAACGACTAACAGGTGCAGCCGTTACATAGACTATGTCGTAAGGGTTGAGATCAAACTCAGTACCAATCACCAAAGCAGAAGCGTCAGAAACATCTAGCTGATAAATGTCCGCCATTTTAGCTTCTTCTTTTGAACGTCTGATGACAAACACACCGGTAGCATCTGCGGAGATTTCACTGATACCACCAACGCTGCTAAGAGCCTCAGTAAGGCTCATGCCGCTACGATCAATTTTGAGTAATTTCGGATCGTTAACCTCGCCCATAACAAATACTTTTTGCGCATCGTTTCGAGGAATATGAACAATATCGCCAGGCTTTAGAAGGCGGTTTTGAGTTAAATCGCCTTGTTGCATCAGAGCATACAAAGAGACGTTTTCAACAACGCCATTGCGTGTCAGTGTCGCATTACGCCAATCAGCCTCGGCAGCCAGTCCGCCAGCTCTATTCACAGCATCTAGAAGTGTAAGGGGGATGTTTGTAATTGGTTGTTGTCCTGGCTTGTTAACTTCGCCAGTTACATAAGTCTTTTTAGAGCGAAATGCCGCAACGCTTACATCGACCTGTGGGCTCTCAATGTATTTTGCAAGGCGGCTTGCAATGTCTGCACGAATCTGACGTACGTTTTTGCCTTCAACATGTACGACACCTATGTAAGGGTAGAAGATCGTGCCATCCGAATGTACCCAGTTACCCGCTTCGGCTGAGCTTCGGTATGAGCCCGCTGGGATCGTTAGCTCTGGGTGATCCCAAATAGTGATATTTAGGATATCGCCAGGTCCTACTTCGTATTCATATTTTGCGATTTCAATATCTAACTCTGGGTTTGGTTTTGAAAAAGGGTCCACTGAATTTAAAGACGTTACGCGCTCCAAAGTTAAGGGATAAACGGTAACCTGAGACTCTATATCACTCGATTCAGTGCTCATGACTGTTTTGTCACTGACCGAAAGGTGGCTACCAGGCAAAGTACACCCTGTAAGAAGGATTGGAAGTACTGATATCCCCAAAAATTTATTAAATGTGTTCATTGGTTTATAACTACCGAAAGAAAGTTTGCCGACTGAAATTGATTCATTCTAATTGAACTGAGTTTCATCAATATTGACGATTTACTGCAGTTTTAAGCCTTTAGAAAGCGAGTCCATTCAGAATTATTTGTGTAATAAACACTCCAAATGGCTGCTAGCGACTTAGAGCTCTTAGTTTTATTAATGAAGGTGTGAAAATCCGACCCACAAAAAATAGTCAACTATTATCCATCTGGTTGCAATAAAGGCAACAAGTTACTCGAAAAAATACTGACGAATACATGACAAAATTGTGTCTATTTAGCGTTATTGAGATGAATGCATGATTTTGCACAAGCAAACAGGCAGTAATGTGAAAAAACTCATGCCAAAGTTGTATGCATCCTATTTACACTATATGCAACTGCCGTTATGCTTCGTGTTGCGGTCGGATATAACAACAAATATTGGAGCTAATTTTGAAAATCAAACTTTTAACGGCAAGTGTGGCTGCTGTTCTACTAGCAGGTTGTGGTAGTGACAGCGATCCTGAGGTAAAAACATACTCAGTACAGGCTTATGACCCAGCTGTTATCGGCATGGAAGTATCTTATGACTGTGGTGGAGACTTAAAAGGTCAGGCTGATGAGCTAACAACAAACTATGAAGGCATGGTTGGTAAAGCTCGCATTAGCCATATCGACGTAGTGAGTGCACCAGGTGAATGTACTTTCACATTGAAGCATACTGATAAGAGTGTAGATGCATCTAACGGAAAACCTATTACGTCTGATTACAAGATTCCTAAAGGTCTTGCCCAAGCTGACTCTTTAGTTACAGGTTCTCCATTTACAACGTTGGTAGCTAACTCTCTAGATGACGGAGAGGTATACTCATCAGATACTGCTGAAAAAGTATTTGCCAATTTAGGTATCGATATCAATGCAAGTGGTAAAACAGTTGACGAAATCCTTCGTGATACAGAGTCTGTAGTTGCTAACCTTCAAAGTGAAGGCGGCAATAGCGAACTTGCTACGAAGCTAGTTGCTACGGCAAATATCGTGTCTGATATCATTAAAGCGAACCCAACAGCTGCACCTGAAGCCGTAGCTGTAGCTGCAAAATCAATGGCAGAAGAAGTGATTGCGAAATACCCGCATTACCCTAAAGCAGGCGCGGATTCTGAAGAAGTGATTTACGTAGAAATCTCTGAAGAAGATACGAAGAACGTTGTTGAGCAGGTTGAAAAAGACATTGCTGCAGGTAAGCCTGTAGACCAAATCAAACCTACCGTTCCACCAGTTCCAGATGCGAAGCCTGGTAAGCCAGTTGATCCGGTTGCTCCACCATCAGGCGGTTCAGGCGGTAACTAAGCAAGTTTTTGCTGATAAATTCTAAAGGCCTCTTCAGAGGCCTTTTTTGATCCTATCGTATTGTAGTCATCACCTTTTAGTGAGCCCTTTTCTGTTTAAGTAAGGCAGGATGTGCGGACGTGATTCGCCAGCCAGTTTACTGGTGACTTCTTGTGACCAAGTACTCTGTTTTTGATTGCTCGAACGGTTTGCATAGTAGTTTTGCATAGTTTGGTCATACGTCTGAATATCATCCAAGTTTAGGTCTTGATACTGATTTTCATGCACCACGACATGCTTAGGTAGGCGAGGTTTTACTTCAGGGGCTTGATCTGGATGACCAAGACACATACCAAATAAAATGGCGGTATTTTTAGGTAAACCTAATAATTCGTCTACTTTTTGGGCATTGTTTCGTAAACCACCAATATACACACCTCCTAGTCCCATCGACTCCGCCGCAAGCAAGCAATTTTGTGCCATGATGCCCGAGTCTACAGCGCCTATTAGCGTTAACTCGGTAAAGTCAGCTTGAACATCTGGGTTGATACTGGCGTGGCGTTGGTAATCAATGCAAAACACCAAAAACTCAGCCGCGCTTTCAACGTACCCTTGATTTCCGGCATATTGAGCTAATAGCGTACGTTTTTCTTTGTCGGTCACGCGGATAATTGAAACGACTTGCAACATGCTTGATGAGGACGCCGCAAGGCCGGCTTGAAGAATGGCATCTAATTGTTCGCTCTCAATCGGTTGTGAGGTGAATTTTCGAATTGAGCGGTGATTGAGAATTGTTTGAATCGTGCTGTTCATGGTGACTTAACATCCCCTGTTACGTTAAAGGCTGAAGACTCACCTTAGCGACATTTGATGAGTCGGTAAACTATCTCAAAAGAAAAGCAATGCTTGGTGCATAAGTGTGAAGACGAATCGAGAATACACCACTCGTTCTGTTTGAGAGCGTATATACTGTTTTTAGAATCAATAATTTAAATGCAGTGGAAAATATGAAAGAACTCATTGTTCATACAGTTACGGTGTTTATGGGCTTCTTTGCCATCATGAACCCTATCGCCAATATTCCCATCTTTTTGAGTTTAACTGCTGATGAAGATAAAGAAACCATCCGTTCCATTGCGCTCCGCTCGGTTTTTATTGCATTTATTATCATCGCGATATTTTCTATTGCCGGTAAGTTAATTTTTGATTTGTTTGGTATCACGCTTTATGCATTGCGAATAACAGGCGGCATTTTGGTGTTTTTGATAGGTTTTAACATGCTTCAAGGTGATTCGACGCATCAGAAAACCAAAGAGAAGGCGTATTCACCAGCTCAGCAACGGGCGGCATTGAGTATTGCAGTGTCTCCACTGGCGATGCCAATATTAGCTGGGCCTGGAACGATTGCTACCGCGATGAACTTTGCGACAGCGGGTGGTTTCGATCAAACCATTATTACTATCGTTTCTTTCGCTGTCCTCTGTGTGATCACCTATGTACTGTTTTTATTTGGAGACAAATTGGTCAAAGCGGTTGGACCAAGTGCTCTAAATGTTGTGACTAAAATGATGGGCTTAATTCTAGCGGTTATTGGTACTCAAATGTTCATTGATGGCGCGGGCGAAGCCTATAAAACGGTTTTCTCCTAGATTTCTCTTAGACCTTGCCACCTTGGTTAAGCCCGCAATTACATTTCTAACGGGTACGGATTTTTTGAACTTTAGTTTTCATTTTCTAAGAGAGAAATAAATAGACTTCACCTATTTCAATAATAAGAATATTCAATTGTTGTGATTGCACGAATTTCATTACTCTTTTGGCAAGGAGAATGGGGGAAATATGGCAACAAAAGCAATTGTAGTAGAAGGTGGCGCGATGCGAGGCGTCTTCGCAAGCGGAGTGTTAGATGCGTTTTTAGAGCAGAGTTATAAACCGTTTGATTTTGCAATCGGTGTATCTGCTGGTGCATCAAATTTGATTGGGTATTTGACCGACTACCCGCATCGCAGTATTAACGTCATTACTAAGCTGGCCACAAGCAAACGCTTTTTTGACCCAACTCGCTTCGTTAAAGGTGGGGACCTCATTGATGTGAAGTGGCTGTTTGAAGAATCTAATCGCTTGTATCCCGTCGATGAAAATAAACTGTTTAATGGCGTTCCTTTTCTCGCAGCGACAACAAATGTAGATACAGGGCAGGCAGATTATTACCGCGTGACACGTGATAATTTTCACCATGCGATTGAAGCGACAACAGCATTACCGATTGCCTACAAGCATACCCCTTGTTTTTCTGGCGGTTGTTATACCGATGGTGGGGTCGCTGACTCTATACCAGTGCGTGAGGCTTATCGTCGAGGGGCTCGCGACATAACCGTAGTACTCTCTCACCCGCTGAATTATGCCAAAAAGCCAGTTAAGACCACATGGCTGATGAAGAAACTGTTTGCGGAGCACCCCAAAATGGCGGATGCGATGTTAAGACGTGCAGATAACTATAATCAATCATTGGAGTTTATTCGTAACCCTCCACCAGGAACACATGTTAGGGTAATTGCCCCACCAGATAATTTTCATGTTCAGCGCTTATCAATGCGACAATCCGTTTTACTAGAAGGGTATGAAATGGGGCTGATTGAGGGGCGAGTGCATCTCTCTAGTTTATCTGGTGTTTATGGTTTAGACCGGGAAAATTGTCATTTTTGCGTTTGATTATAAAAGAGCCTCATAGTGAGGCTCTTTTTACTTAACGTTCAAAGGGTGATTTAGTTGACTTTATCCCAAGCCATCTCCCAGTGTGAACCTATTCCAGGCTCGTAATGGTTTGCGGCTTCTTTCCACTGCATACAGTAACCAGAGTATGGGAAAGGTTTACATTGATAAATGCCCCCGTCGCTGGCAAGCACTTTTGTGCCCGCAGTGTAGCTAGATAGTCCTTCAGGGAAGACAAAATCGTACTCACCAGATGGTGGTGGAGTAACTGACTCTTCTTTTAAGTGAAAGTCGAGTGTTTGCTGATCCACCAAGTTGCCATCTTTGTCCTTAATACGTGTCACGAGCATATGGTGACCCGGCTCTGATTTACTTAAAGCGAGCGATATCGCCTCTACCGAGCCGTCTTTCATTTCGTTTGCCCAACTTGCAAGTGGTTCGCGATGGTGATTGTAAACGGTGAGTTCTGCATTTAAATCGCCTTCAGCAGTTAGTGTCAGATCCAACGTTGTCGGTGTTGACTCAATGATATACTCGTCTGCTAAGCCATCTACTGTGAGTGAGTATTCTGGGACAGGAGTTTCAATGTTATAGCCGATCTCTACTCGCTCAAGGCCGCTATTTGCTTGCAGATACACCGGATTAGTACCATAAACAGGAGTGAATTTATCCTCTGCATACTGCCCGGCTTGCAGTTTTGCTTGTTCTTGGTTTAGCTTAGTCGCGAGTGCGTAAGACCAGTTTTTCGCTTGGCCCATTGCTGCATCGGTAATTTCTAGTTCAGTTCTATACGCCACGTTTTCACCTGCTTGATCAAATACGCGTGTATAAACCGAATCCCCAATATTTAAATCCATTGTAGGAATAATTTGACCGCCTTGCTTCCAATCTGGAATAACGGGACTGTCACCATCAAATTTCACATCGATCACGTTATAAAATGAGGCTGCAGTGTCGCCAACATCCCATACTGCCAGGATGACATGGTATCCCTCGCGAGTAGGCACATTACATTGATGGCTTACCTGTTTCGGGGGTTGAACCATATTGCCGTCGACGACACAGAAAGGAGTTAGATCAAAAGAGTCTCGTGATAGTGAAGCGTTTGGGTTCCAATCAGGCTTGGTGATGTAATATTTCCAGTCGCGCGTCACGTGGTTAGCGGTAAATGTCCATTCAAAAGTTTGTGTACCTGCTTGAATAGGGCGTTTTACCCAACGGTCGGCAGTTTGCTCATCAAGGGCAGCTGCTAAAGCGGTTTCGGCACTCGCTATTTTACCATCGCGAGGCCCTGTTTCGGGAAAGCCATCAGGGCCTTCAACGCTTTGCGGTTCATATTGAATCGCACCGCAGTTATTATTTTTTTCGTTAGTATCTGGCGTTGGATACTTACATAGTGCCGAGCGACTTGCAGCGACACCACCATTGGTTTCTGATACATAACCGTGAGCCGCAGCACCTGAGCTAATGCTTGCAAGTGCTAACGCGAGTACGGATTTGGTTGGAAATGATTTCATCACATGTCCTCTGTTATGGCTGACAAACTAGTGTCACACCCCGGCGCATGCTGAGCATAAAGCAACGCTACAGAAATTGGACTTCTGTAACACTGCGTCATGGTAACCCCGCTATCATGAGCATTCTTTTAGATTTTTAAATGCTGACAGACCGGAAGCTTTGCGTCCCACCCTTTCGAATGGTTTGCCGAAATGTGATTGAGCAGCCAAAATTTAGCTTAAGAATTTACATGTGGAAAAGTAAACGTCACTGACATGGAATCCTGTTCTCAAATTGAAAGATAACGATATCTTAACCTCGTCAATATTGTGCAGTGTCGTCTTACAAGGTATTGATTTTAATTTTGTTTTTATCCTTTTTATAGTCATGGTGAATGAGTGGGGGTTGGGGATAAGTGGAGAGGAATCGTGCTAAGGGTGGAAGAAGTTCTGTCTAAAGGGCGGATTGTACCGCCCTCTGAATGGTGTTATTTCGGCATGATGACAGTATCAATCACGTGAATGACACCGTTTTTAGCTTTCACATCGGTTGCAATGACATTTGCATCGTTAACCATGACTTTATCGCCCATGGTTTTAATCATCACATCTTGCCCCTGAACCGTAGTCGCTTTGTCTAGCTTAACAACATCGGCAGCCATCACTTTCCCTGGGACGATGTGATAAGTCAAAACAGATACTAACTTGTCTTTGTTTTCCGGCATTAAGAGCATGTCGACTGTGCCGTCTGGCAGTTTTGCAAAAGCGTCATCCGTTGGTGCAAAAACAGTAAATGGGCCTTCTCCTTTGAGAGTGTCAACCAAGCCCGCTGCTTTCACCGCAGCAACAAGCGTATTGAAAGAGCCGTTTTCAGCGGCAACGTCGACAATATCGGCTTTCATCATGCCATGCTCATGAGCCTTGACGGGAAGCATAAAAGATAATGTCGCCATCAGTGTAGCCGCGATAACTAAGATACGTTTGAACATAGTGTGTTCCTTACTAGTTGAGGGTACAACGGGTTCCCTGGAGTGTGTTTGCATTTGTACGCATTGTGATTGAAAGATGATCATCGCGCCCTACTTTCTTTTGAGGGTCTAACATGTCGCGCAAGAATTCGTCTGCCTTCTTGTTTCACATCGGCTCGTTTCCGCCACGTCCATAAGCGCTCTCTTGCTGCCTTAGCTGCGTTGTCTGGTGCGATAATAGGTGCAAGGTAACGGCTATCTGGCTGCAATTGATACATGACAGCTTCCATCTGGGTCATTGTCCAGGGCTCGAATAAAAGAGGGGGAGGAACCATTTGTAACTCAGGTACCCACTTGTAGATGAACGTACCGTTAGGATCATGTTCTTGGGCTTGCTTGATCGGATTATAAATACGGATTGTGTTAGTCCCGGTTACTCCTGCTTGCATTTGGAATTGTGGGTAATGAATTCCAGGCTCAAAGTCGAGAAACAGTTGCGCTAAATGCGTTACACCTACTCGCCAATCCATGTTCATGTGGTGAGTAAGAAAGCTAACCAGCATGGCACGCATGCGAAAGTTAATGTAACCAGTGTGGTGCAAACAGCGCATGCAGGCATCAATCAAAGGTACGCCAGTATGCCCGGATTTCCATGCTGCTAACTTTTCTTCATTGAAAGTACTACTTTGTTTAATCAATGGTTCGTAAGCCCGATTAACGCAGTAAAACTCCATGTCGTATTCCGATTCGAATTTTTGGATGAAGTGACAGTGCCAATGAAGCCGTGAAGACAATGCAATTAAGCTGCGACGAAACCCAGCGACTTGCCAGTGTTTCAAAAGGTATTGATAAACTTCACGCAAGGATATGTTACCCCAAGCGAGATATGGAGAAAGTCGAGTACAGGCTGTGCGTGAGGCTGTGGGACTAGAAATGCTTCGATAGTAATCACGACCTCGACGATGAAAAAAGTCCTCTAGTGTTTTCCAAGCGAGCCGGCTTCCTCCCGTTTGCATTCCTTTGCATTTTGATAGCCAGGATGATGGTGGCGAAAACGAACAGCCGAGAGTTTCTGCATCCAATGAATGCAACAAGTCGGTTTGGAGCTCAATAGGGCTTATTGAGGCTCTCATGACAGAGTCCCAATGTTTGTCCCAACCTTGCCGGTTTTTTGCACCTCTGATAACAGCACCGTGTTCGAACTCAAACCAGTCGATGTTCTGCTTATACAGCCAAGCGGCAACTTGTCGGTCTCGTTCAAAGGTGCAGTTGAGTCCTATTTCTTGGTGAGAAAAAACAGCGTTGATTTGATATTGCGCTTGAATTGATTGGAAACATGCTAAGGCATCGTCAAACAGCACCGTGATTCGATGCCCATACGCTTTGAGCGTCTCATCCATGTCTTGCAGTGATTGCCAAACAAATCGCCAGTGGCGCTCAGAATAGTGTGGGTTGTTCAATAGCAATGGTTCAACAATATACAAAAGCACAGTTGGGTGCTTTGTTGATAATGCTTGAGTTAGTGGTTGATGGTCAGTCAGCCTTAAATCTCGCTTTAACCACACGACATTGATTGTTTGCATCGGAATCCTCTTTGTTTCCGATGTTGTACGCAAGTAAACCGAAGAAATCTCATCCAATGATCGGTTTTATTCTACAAAACGTAGAGGTAACTTTCAGGGAGGTGACGCATGGCAATACCATTGAGTAAGTTACAAAAATACTTCTATGTAGACAAATTGGTCATTCATTCGCTTGATCTCGCATTGTACCAGGCATCTGTCGTGATTGATGGAGAAGCGCAATTTATCACTGATGACAACGGTATCTTTTTGAGGGCTCATTCCCTGATCGAGATGCAGAAGAAGTGCAGGAATATCAAAGCAAATAAGCAGGTTATAGTGCATCAAAGTGCTTATGATGAAATGGTGGGGCTACCCGAAGGCAAAAGAGACAATCAACTAGAGGTATTGGTGAGGGATACAAAATTGTATTGAAAGAGTATTGGTGCGTAGTAAAAGCGAGCCACCTTACGGCAGCTCGCTAAATATAAGGAGAGTTGGGCTTAGTCTTGTTTACGCTGCGCTTCTTTTTGCGCGTACTTAGCGGCACGTCGGGCTTCTCTTTGCTTGGCACTTTCACCACCAACATGCTGCTCGCCTCGCTGCTCTGCAAGAACAATTTGTTTTTCACGCTCGCGGAATCGAGCAATTTGTTCTTCTGAGTGTGTGCCGTGACATTTTGGACAGCTCACGCCTTGCTCGAACAATTCTGACTGTTTGTCTTCTTCAGTGATCGGTAGACGACAAGCGTTACATAAATCGTAATCTGCTTTTTCTAGCTGGTGGTTCACTGCAACACGCCCGTCAAATACGTAACAATCGCCTTCCCACATGCTCTCTTCTTGAGGAACTTCTTCAAGATATTTAAGAATGCCGCCTTCTAGGTGGTAGACCTCATCAAAGCCCTGTTCTTTCATGTAAGCCGTTGATTTTTCGCAGCGGATACCACCGGTACAGAACATCGCAACTTTCTTGTGTTTTGCCGGGTCCATGTTTTCCTTTACATAGTCTGGGAATTCACGAAAGGTTTCAGTATTTGGGTTTACAGCGCCTTTGAATGTCCCGATCTCGATTTCGTAATCATTACGTGTATCGACAACAAACACTTCAGGATCAGCAATAAGATCGTTCCACTCTTGAGGTTTCACGTAAGTACCCACTACGTGGCGAGGGTCTATACCTTCAACACCTAATGTTACGATCTCTTTTTTCAGTTTCACTTTGGTGCGATTGAATGGCTGGGTCTCAGAATACGACTCTTTGTATACGGTGCCAGTCAAACGAGGTTCGTTGTTTAGCCACTCCAGTAGCGTATCAATACCTGCACGATCAGATGCAACAGTACCGTTGATACCTTCACTTGCCAGTAGTAATGTTCCGCGAATATGGTGTTTTTCCATCAACGCAAGTAATGGCTCGCGTAGCTCTTGATAGTTATTCAGCTCAACAAACTTGTACAGCGCACAAACTACATACTGACTCATGAGGTTTCCTTTAAAAATACAGGTGGTCAACGACCTTAAAATTTTAGCGGCACGAAGTATACCTGACTAAACTAGTCGGAAATACGGACAAATTATACGGATATTATGAGTAGGCGGGGCCTGGCGGTCTTTGATAGGGGGAGCATGTCCGCAGGTGAAGCCGCTATGTGTTCAAATTATAAGCATTAATTATAGTGGGTTAGGTAGGTTGGAGCCGATACTTTTGGTTTGAATTTATGCTGTTATTCTCTTTTAGGCCCTTCAAAAAAGTTAGGCGCAAGAAGCACCAAGTAATCACCGGAGTCATTGACAAGGAAAGGACATGTCGCAGTTTTATACATGAGGTTGTGAGGGATAAAGGTTTAGGGACAAAGAGTGAATGACTGATCGCCATTGTTCATAAACCGCTATAAACGCCTTTTCATCAAATACTAAAAAGGCGTATTTCTAACGTCTGTCCTGCTTATTTCAACGCAGCTGCGGTCTGTTTACCCATGGCAATGAGCCTGTCGAGAATGCGTTCACCGTCGGCACGCAAACCGTTGTGCTCGTACTCGTTGGTGATCCACGCTTTTGAATTTGGGATTAACGCGAGCGTCTCTCGGCTGATATCCATTTCAACAAACATATCATCGGCGTAAACGGCGCAACTGACAGGCACTTTATTTTGAGCCAGTTGATTTTGATCGTACAGCGCAGCCCAATCGTCTTTCGCGGCCAATATTTCTGCGGCGTCTTTTAGTGGTTTAAGGTTGACGTATTGGTCGAACATCCACGGGAAGACCATTTCCCCCGTAAAGTAAAATGGCTGGCCAAGTTCATAATTAAACTCTGGTCGGGTTTGGCGAACACGGTGCGCACTCCAACTCGACGCAAAGCCTTGGCAGTAAATCGATTCATGCAAAATGGCGTAGATCGGGTTGGTTTGGAAGTTTTGCTGCGCCAACATATCGTTCAAGAACTCATAGCGAAGTTGTGGTTTGCCGTTCACTTCAATCAACGCGCTTTCTAGCCAATAGTAAGTTGGCAAGAAAGTATCACTCACACCAAAGTTGATGCCGATTTGTTGAAATTGCTCCACCGTGAAGCGTTGACCATTTGGTAGGTACTCTTCATTTTCCAGCAAGTGATTCGCAATGTTTTGGCAAAGTTGTTGCGCACTTGGAAATTGTTGGAAGAACGCTTGGTTTTTCTCCATGGTGCGTTTGAAGGTGGCTTCATACACATCGTCGGCATGACGCGAGACTGATGGCACGCCACCTGTGATGTAGCTTTGTAGCAAGCTGTCTGGGAACAAAGACAAATAGGTGAGGGAGCAAAACCCACCAAAGCTTTGACCTAAGATCGCCCATTTTTCGACGCCAAATTGCTCACGAATGTACTCCGCGTCGCGCACGATGTTATCCGCTCGGAAGTGGCTCAAGTAGTCTGCTTGTTGCTGCGGTGTGAAATGAGCCAGAGTCTGATGATTAATCACCGAACTATTGCCCGTACCGCGCTGGTCGAGGAGCAAAACTCGGTACTCTTGCAGCGCGCGCTTTACCCAGCCGCTATTGCCGTTTTGACGCGGAGAGGGAAAGCCCGGCCCGCCCTGAAAGTAAACCAACCAAGGTTTGGTCGATTCTTCATCGCCGACTAGGCAAACCGCACGGGCGAAGACTTCAATGGTGCCTTTACTCGCGTCTTGGTAATCCAGAGGAACGGTAAAGCTGTGGGGAGTGTAATGCAATCCTGCGTCGATAAATGATTGAGCGTTCATTGTTATCTTTATTTCCTTATTGAGGGGTAGCGCTACTTTACTGCGAATGGCATGAAGAACCAATGCTATTTCCCAATCGTCTCTTCAGTTCTATATCTTGGTCAAATCAATGTAAGTTCAAGAAAATGAAACGATTAGCGACTGGTGCAACTGGTTGAGTGAGCTATGCTCAATAGAGTTGCGACAAAGTAAGAGCATGGAGGAAGTCGGATGAAAGTGTCACTGGCTCGATGGACAATTGTGACTTGTTTAATAAGCGTACCTACTTTTGCCGTTGTTACGCCCAACCCACCTCAGTTACAGGCAAAAGGCTACGTATTAATGGACTTTCAATCCGGTGCCATTATTGCCGAGCATAACGGGCGAGCAGGCCTTGCTCCGGCGAGTTTAACCAAGTTGATGACCGCTTATGTAGTTGGACAAGAAATCAAAGCGGGGCGTTTGAAATGGGATGATGTTGTCACCGTGAGCGAAAACGCGTGGTCGGCCAAGTTTCCCGGTTCTTCTAAAATGTTCATCAAACCGAAAGATGAAATTAGTGTTGCGAACTTAATGCGCGGCGTGATCATCCAATCAGGAAATGATGCGTGCGTTGCACTGGCTGAGCATGTTGCAGGCAGTGAACGCGGCTTTGTCGCCTTGATGAACGGTTGGGCGGAGAAATTAGGACTGCAAGACACCTATTTTGTGAACTCCCATGGTCTTGATAGTGATGGCATCCAAACCTCACCAACCGATATGGCAAAACTCATGCAGTCGATCATCAGCGATGTTCCTGATGTGTACGCGCTATACAGTGAGAAAGTCTTCAAGTGGAACGACATTACGCAGTACAACCGCAATAAGTTGTTGTGGGACAATTCCATTGATGTCGACGGGGGAAAAACCGGCTACACCAGCAATGCTGGATACAGCTTGGTGAGCTCGGCCAAAGAAGGAAGAATGCGCCTTATCTCGGTGGTGATGGGTACGCCAAGTAAACAGGCTCGGATCAGCCAATCGAAGAATCTACTCAGCTATGGTTTTCGCTTTTATGACACCAAACAAGTTGCTAAACAGGGCCAAGTTGAGTCTAAAGTTCGCGTTTGGAAGGGAAATGCTAATCAAGTTGAAGCGATCTTCGCTAAAGATGCCTATCTCACTCTGCCTCGTTCAATGACGGCTGGGCTTGATAAGAGTGTGGTGTTAAATGAACCGTTGATTGCGCCGATCGCGCAAGGAGATGAGATTGGTAAGGTCGTTTGGAAAAGCGATGACAGGACCGTGGCGAGTTATCCCTTGGTCAGCAGCCAAGTAGTAGAAGAGGGCTCGTGGTTCGGTCAGCTTTGGGACAGTCTGGTGCTGTGGGTGAAATCGTTCTTTAACTAGAATAAAAACGAGCAGAAGTGCCTTTCTGCATTCTTTTGTTGATGGCCGCCCAGCTAAACGCTGGGCGGTGTTTTATTTAACGGTTTATTCCGACAAGGTGATGATTGGTAAATCGTCCCAAATCTTACTTTCATCCGATTCGCCACCGGAGAAGTTCCAAGGGCCTTTGTCTTGCTCTAGCGGACGGTAAGTTGCCGAAAGGCCGTCTAAGTCCCAAGTCGTGACATAGAAGCGGATACCATCGAGCGAATCTGGGCGGCCTAGTGCATCGCTAGCAAAGTCCATCGAAATGGTGTTGTTGGCTTTGTCTACCGTGACCATTGGTGCTGGCGTTACGGCTTCTCCCCATGTCGTCGCATTTGCTCCTTTGGTGTTGTAAATCGAGCTTTGCCAGCCAAAAACAACCGCATTGCGACTCCAGGTTCCGTTTGGCATAGAAGCGTTGATCTTCGGTAGCTCAGACAAGTTGGTTGCGGCTTCTTCCGGTAAATCAATAAAGATGGTGAAACCCACGTGGTCGAAGCCGTTTGGTGGCAACCAAGTGTCGGTGATTTTGTCCATAGTGAAGGTCAAACGTACGTTACTGCCAACGGTAAACACTTCTGCTTTGTTGATCGCGAGTTGGCTGTTGTCTTTGTCGAACGTTGGATCGGTTGGTAATGAGTAGTTACCGTTGGGACCGCCCATGCCATCTTGTGCATCACCTGCGTCATCAATAGTGTCGTCTGGCGTGTTCGACCAGCTTAAGTCCGACACAAAGTTCACATCTTCAATGCCCGCTTTTTTCTCAGTGGAGTAAATCGCGAAGCGGTGTTGCTGTTCGCCAATCGCAAAGTGACGGGTAGATAAAGTCACGCTGAACTGACCGTCAGCACCTACGGTAATGGCTTGTGCTGTTTCCAGATTACCGTCGACGACAAGGTTTAATTTCTCGTTTGCATTAGCAGTACCAGCAATCACGATGTCATCTGTAATGGTTTGTCCTTCCCAATCCTGTGCCAGTTGGATGTTGAGGTCTGGGGTATCTACAGATTGATTGCTGCTTGTTTTTGAGTAAATCACTGCTGACTTGGCTGGCAACTCAAGGGTTACGTGACCATTTTCATCTGCGATTAACTGTTGTGGAGCTTCTGCCCAGTTCGACATGATTTGTTGTTTGAAGACGGTGCCGCCAACTTGTTCTACATCGAGTTGGTTCATCAACATCGGCGAGTTAGATGTGTTCATCACAACCAAGACTTCGTCGTTATCCAACGTTCGGGTAAAGGCGAAGACGCCCGCGCCCGCTTTATCGCTGCCAATCACTTTTATTTCGCCACGTGTCATGACTTTGTTTTCAGTGCGTAGCTTGGCAAGTTCTTGAATAAACAAGTACATCTCACTGTTTTGGTCGAACGAGTCTACGTAGTCGCCATCTTCACGGTACCCTCCGGCGAACATCGCATCACGCGCCGCTGACATCGCTTGCTCTGTACCTTGGTAAATCACAGGAATGCCCGGTACACTCATCATAGTGATCAGTGCTTGTTTCATGTCATTCACGCTACCTTGCGACAGAAAGCGCGGCATGTCGTGATTATCAATGAAGTTCGGCATGATGTATGGATTCGGGAACATCTCCATCATTTTCTCAAGACGGAAACGCAAATAGTCGGTCGGTTGCCCTGATGCAAATACACGCGTCATGGTCGCTTGCAATGGGAAGTTCAGTACCGAGGTTAGCTGTTTCGGCGAGCCACTTTCACCGATGTAAGTCAGCATCTTCTCTTCGCCTTCGGTGTGGTAAGGCGTAGATGTTTCGAATACTTCACCAAAAGTAAGGAAGTTATCGCGACCAGTATCAACCGCTTGAGTCATCACACCATCGTCGGCGTGCAGGAAGTCGTTCCAGAAATCGTGCTCAACAAACTTCACGGTATCGATACGGAAACCGTCAACGCCCACTTCGCGGATCCATTTTCGGTAGCTCTCTTTTAAATAAGCGCGTACTTCAGGATCGGACGTATTTAGATCATCCAGATCCGACAGTTGCCAGGTTTTTTCTTGGACGGGATCGTTGTGGTCGGTGATGCTTGGCGTCCAGTGGTAGCTGCCTGTGCCATCTTCTTTACACTCATTCATGTTTAGCGGGTAAGGCAGTTCTTGTCCTGCTGGCAGCGCATTTTCAATCAAACGGAAACCTTGGCAAGGAAGGCTAGGATCGTAATTGTATGGATCATCGTAGGTGAAGAAGTTGCCTACATGGTTGGTCACGATGTCCTGAATTAAGAACATGTTACGCGCATGCACTTCGCGTGCTAACGCTTGGTAGCTTTCCATGTCACCAAAGTGTTCATCCACTTTTTGGAAATCGCGCGCCCAGTAGCCGTGGTAGCCGCCGTAGTTTTGCTCTGCATCCCACCATTGGTTAGCAACTGGCGGTGTAATCCAGATAGAGGTAGCGCCTAGGTCTTCGATGTAGCCCAGTTTGTCACTGACACCAACCAGGTCTCCACCACTGAATTTCTTGTCTGAGGTAGGATCGTATTCATTCTGACCTTGATCGTTAAGCGTGTTGTCGCCGTCGTTAAAACGGTCGATCATCAAGAAGTAAATGATCTGGTCTTGCCAATCAGGAGATGCCACGTGGCTTCCTGTATCGGTTGGCATAGTTTCATCGCTACCACAGCCAGAAAGAGCTAGGGCGATCGCTATAGGGAGTATTTTTATTTTATTCATAGGGTTAGGTAAGGTTTCAAACACGGTTTTTGTCTCCGTTGTGCAGCAATGCGGAAACGATAAATCAAAGGTTTGAAATTGAGAGTGTCATTTCACGCCAAAAAAGACGTGAAATGATGTCACGAAGTGCTGAATTTGAACTGTGCTACATATTTAACTGAGTGGTTGCATAATTGGGTATTGAATCGGGTAATGGTCTTTGGCTAACTCATTACCAGAATGATCATAGAGTCGAAATCGACACTGTTTAGCCGTTTGGGTGAGGGGAAGTTGTAGCGCCCAGCATGTGTAATCTTCTGCATTCTGAGTTTGGCTCATTGTGTGCGGAGCTGGCGCATCACCCACGTAGCAATCGATCTTCGCCACGTCTTTTAATCTACATGCGAGTTCCACAAACAAGGTGTACTGTGTACCGAGTTGGATAAGTTGTTTTGTCGGGACAATGTATTCCGTTGCGCCAATTAAAAGCCCCTTGGAGACCACGTAATCACGCTGGTGGTTGTTATCAATGTAGCGCTCACCATCGACTTCATAACACAGTCTAAAGGTCAGTGGATGTGCGACAGGAAGCTCTGTTGTCGCCCATAGTTCGGTGCCATTATTCAAAAAACGCTCGAAGAAGGCGGGGTAGCGCCGCCATGCGCCATCACGGTCACGGCATTCTACCGAGACCACTTTTTCAAACGCAATATTATCCACTTCCATCCAGATTTTACCGACGGGTTGGTCAATGTCGTTATCGGCTAAAGTATTGGCTTTGGCATAGTACAAGCGGATGGGTTGGTTATTGAGGTGAGTGCGATTATCCAAGCATTGCTGGCGATATTGCATTGGCGAAAACGGATACCAACGGCGAAAGGTTCGGTGGAAGTTGGAAGGCTCTTCATAACCCAGTTTATAAGCGATTTGCTGTGTCGTGAGTTGAGTGTCTGCAAGTAGGGCTAATGCGTGCTTTTTCTTGGCGAAGTCGACGCATTGCGAATAGCTCATTTGTTTTTCTTGCAGGCGACGTTGCAAGGTGCGTTTGGAGACGCCCAGTTGCCTTGCCGCTTGCTCTAACTTGAGCGCGTAATTACTGTTTTTGATGAACAAGGCGTTCAAAACACTCAGCAATTCGGGTTGTTCAATTGGCTGGTGAGAAAGCAGCAAATAAACATGTTTCACCAGCTCAAACACGCTTGAACTCGTTTTAGAATCTCGCGTTTCCTTTAGAAAAATATCGGCCGTGAGTGGATTGTTGGCGTGAACTTGTACCTGTATTGATTCGCTTAATTCAAGCATTTCCAACTGCATTTTGAGCAAGCCAAACACCGACTCCGCCCAATTTGGCATATCGGCTGTTCTGCATTCTACTTGCAGATGGATTTGGGCATCACCATGTTGCAATGTGACGTACAAACGGCGGTCGAATAATGAGACACTTTTACTCCACCAAAGCAGCCCTTCTTGGAGGTTAGGCGCTTCTTTCAACATCATGCATTGCAAGGCCACCAACTTCTCAATGTGCCAATATTCGCCGGCAATTCGAAGGTGATTGTGACCGAGCTTTTTGCACAGAAAGGATGTAATAACGTTATCTTGAGGCAGCATGAGTTGAGTTTGGTTGCGAGCAAACATGCATTATTGCCGAAAAGATGAAGAAGTTCAGTGAGAACGCTCAAAGCCTTTCTTATCGTTTTATTTTCAAATTTATTTTGAAAATGTTTTTAATCGAAATCGGTTTTTCCCTTTATCTCATGAGGTTATGCTGTTACTCAGCTTAAACTCATTAATTGGAGAGCCTCATGGATATCGTACAAGCTGCAAAATCTCGTTACTCAACGAAAGTGTTTGACCCAACGCGCAAGCTATCTCAAGAAAAAATCGATGCAGTTAAAGAGCTGATTCGTTTTAGTCCATCGAGTGTGAACTCCCAGCCTTGGCATTTCATTCTGGCAAGCACAGAAGAAGGCAAACAGCGCATCGCTAAAGCGGCGCAAGAGAATTACGCGTTTAACGCGGCGAAGATTCTCAACGCATCTCACGTATTGGTGTTTTGTGCAAAAACAGGCATTGATAACGACTACATTGAAGCGCTAATGGCGCAAGAAGAAAAAGATGGCCGATTCCCAACCGAAGAAGCGAAAGCGGCTGTGCGCGGTGGTCGTAGCTACTTTGTGAACATGCACCGTTTTGATCTGAAAGATGCGAACCATTGGATGGAGAAACAAGTTTACCTTAACGTGGGTACGTTGCTGCTGGGTGCTTCGACGTTAGAAATCGATGCAGTGCCAATTGAAGGGTTTGATCCCAAAGTGCTGGATGAAGAATTTGGCTTGCGTGAAAAAGGTTACACCAGCGTTGTAATCGTGCCGCTTGGCTACCACGCGGAAGATGACTTCAACGCGAAAACGCCAAAGTCTCGCTGGGACACAGAAACCGTATTCACCGAGATCTAATTCGAGCTTACTTACAGGTGACGTAGAACCCTGTAATCAATATATAAATCGCAAAAGAGTGATAAAACGATGATCCACTTAGTCGCAGAAGTGAAAGCCTATCCAGACAGTAAGGATCAGGTGGTGAATTTGCTTTCTGGTTTACTAGAGCCAACTCGCAAAGAAGAAGGCTGTTGCCAATACGAGTTGTATCTCGACGAAAAAGTTGATGGCCTATTTATGTTCCAAGAAATCTGGGCATCGCAAGAGGCCTTGGATAAGCATTTGCAAAGCCCGCATATGGCGACGTTTCTTGAAACATTGGAAGAGAATGATTGGGTTGAATATACCCAGATTCGTCCTCTTCGATTTATCGCCTAATGACAGAAGGTTGCCAGCACGTTGGCGCGTTGCTGGCAGCATTTTTGTTGGATAAAGTCGCGGAAAGTCCGAATCGTTGGCGTCAATAATCGACGATCGGCGCACACCATGTAGAGCGGCACTGGGCCGCAATCCCACTCTGGTAACACTCGCACCAATCTTCCCTCGATTAAGTCTCGGCTGATGTCCATCAATGATTTATTCGCAATGCCTTTGCCTTTGATCGCTAACCGGTGTGGCAAGTCACTATCGTTGCTCAACAAGTTACCGCTGACCACGATTTGTTCTTTCTCGCTGCCACGCGTGAGCGTCCATTTGTTGTAGACCGAATCCGCGACCATGTAGCACAAGCAGTTGTGTTGCGTTAAATCGGCAGGAGAGGCGAGTTCTGGATGTGTAGCTACGTACTCTGGCGATGCACATAATATCCGTTCATTTGACCCACATAATGCCAATACGACCAGATTGGAGTCGGCCGGCTCGCCGTAGCGAATCGCAATATCGACAGGCTTGGTGTACATATCCGTCAAGCTATCGGACAGCTCTAGTTTAATGGAAACATTTGGGTAGAGATCGATGAACTCATCCACCCAATCGAGCAACATATTGCGACCAAAATCGGAGGGTGCAGTAATGTGCAACTGACCAGACAACTCCCCGCGCGCACTTGAGATCTGATCCAACCCCTCTTGCAATGTTGCCAACGCTTGCGTGGTTTTGTCTAAAAACAGTTCGCCCTCTGAGGTTAAACGCAGGCTTCGGGTGGAACGCACAAACAACGGGAAACCGATTTGCCCTTCAAGACGCTTAATCGATGCGCTAATGGCGGCAGGTGTCATGTCCATGCTGTTAGCGGCTTTTGAAAAGCTGCCTTGGCGCGCGGTTTCGACAAAAATATTGAGGTCGTTGAGGGCTTTCATCGTGAAAAGGATGTTTGTGAAGTTTGAGCTACTATAGGGGAGAGTCGCAGGGCAATTCAAGGTTAAAACATTAGGTTGCACGGCGAGTTTGAGTTAGATTAGCGCGCAACTTCACTTTACCGGATCAATAGCATGAGCCAACAGCAGCCGAATAACCCACTTCACGGGTTGAGTTTAGAGAAAATCGTCACCCGACTAGTTGAACACTTTGGTTGGAATGGCATGTATGAGCGCGTTCGTGTGAACTGTTTCAAGAAAGATCCTTCAATCAAATCGTCGCTGAAGTTCCTGCGCAAAACGCAATGGGCCAGAGATAAGGTGGAAGCGCTGTACATCGAGACATTCTGCTAACCGCTTTATGGTCTGCAGCAAGCGGTAAGTAGATTCTTAGTCTCGCTATGGCTCGCTAGAATGACGCAGCTTTTCTTATCGCGTAGGCTGGAAGAGTCGCTCTGCTGATACGTCTAAAGCGAGATTCAGAATCTACCCTCAGATTGTATTGAGTTTATTCATAGCTCTATGGCCTGCAGAAGCGGTAAGTAGATTCTTAGTCTCGCTATGGCTCGCTAGAATGACGAAGTTTTTCTTATCGCGTAGGCTGGAAGAGTCGCTCTACTGATACGTCTAAAGCGAGATTCCGGATGGTCACATAGGCTTGTCTGGAATCGCTTTTTTAGATGGTTTTGTAGAGGTCAGAGTCAAACTCGAACCGTCATTCTGAACCGCGAGGAACGAGCGTGAATCAGAATCTACCTTCAGATTGTATTGAGTTTATTTATGGCTTTATGGTCTGCAGCAAGCGGTAAGTAGATTCTTAGTCTCGCTATGGCTCGCTAGAATGACGAAGTTTTTCTTATCGCGTAGGCTGGAAGAGTCGCGCTGCTGATGCGTCTCAAGCGAGATTTCGGATAGTCACTTAGGCTTGTCTGGAATCGCTTTTTTTAGATGGTTTTGTAGAGCTCAGAGCCAAACTCGAACCGTTATTCTGAACTGCGAGGAACGAGCGTGATTCAGAATCTACCCTCAGATTGTATTGAGTTTATTCATAGCTCTATGGTCTGCAGCAAGCGGCAAGTAGATTCTTAGTCTCGCTTTGGCTCGTTAGAATGACGTAGCTTTTCTTATCGCGTGGGCTGAAAGAGTCGCTCTACTGTTACGTCTAAAGCGAAATTCCGGATGGTCATATAGGCTTGTCTGCAATCGCTTTTTTAGATGGTTTTGTAGAGATCAGAGCCAATCTCGAACCGTCATTCTGAACCGCGAGGAACGAGCGTGATTAAGAATCTACTCTCAGATTGTATTGAGTTTATTCATGGCTTTATGGTCTGCTGCAAGCGGCAAGTTGATTCTTAGTCTCACTTTGGCTCGCTAGAATGACGAAGTTTTTCTTATCGCGTAGGCTGGAAGAGTCGCGCTGCTGATGCGTCTCAAGCGAGATTTCGGATGGTCACTTAGGCTTGTCTGGAATCGCTTTTTTAGATGGTTTTGTAGAGCTCAGAGCCAAACTCGAACTGTTATTCTGAACCGAAAGGAACGAGCGTGATTCAGAATCTACTCTCAGATTGTATTGAGTTTATTCATGGCTTTATGGTCTGCGGCAAGTAGATTCTTAGTCTCGCTATGGCTCGCTAGAATGACGCAGCTTTTCTTATCGCGTAGGCTGGAAGAGTCGCGCTGCTGATGCGTCTCAAGCGAGATTTCGGATGGTCACTTAGGCTTGTCTGGAATCGCTTTTTTAGATGGTTTTGTAGAGCTCAGAGCCAAACTCGAACTGTTATTCTGAACCGAGAGGAACGAGCGTGATTCAGAATTTACCCTCAGATTGTATTGAGTTTATTCATGGTTCTATGGTCAGCAGCAAGCGGTAAGTAGATTCTTAGTCTCGCTTTGGCTCGCTAGAATGACGTCACTTTTCTTATCGCGTAGGCTGGAAGAGTCGCTCCACTGATACGCCTAAAGCGATTTTCCGGATGGTCACTTAGGCTTGTCTGGAATCGCTTTTTTAGGTGGTTTTGTAGAGATCAGAGCCAAACTCGAACCGTCATTCTGAACCGCGAGGAACGAGCGTGATTCAGAATCTACCCTCAGGATTGTATTGAGTCTATTCATAGCTCTATGGGCCTGCAGCAGCGGTAAGTACATTCTTAGTCTCACTTTGGCTCGCTAGAATGACGAAGTTTTTCTTATCGCGTAGGCTAGAAGAGTCGCTCTACTGTTACGTTTAGCGAGGTTTCGAATGATTCACTTTAGGCTCATTAGAATGACGCTAGTTTTCTTATTGCGTAAGTTGGAATGGTACCTCAGCATCATTCCCGATAGCGATGAAGAAGCGCTGTCGGGAACCTCGCCTTTAATCTCTCGTTTCTTGCTACTCCAAATGATGCGTACTACCCACGGTTCCTTCCAAGTCTAAAATCGACTGGCGAACGTGATCTGGAATCGCAGCTTTAACGTTGTTCTTAAAATCGAACATCACACCAGTGGCGGTCGCGATGGTCGCAATTTTACCCCACTTCTTACTCAGCACTTGGTACTCCATCGTGATGCGATCTTCTTGCATGTCGATTACGCGAGAACCGACTAATAGCGTGTCTGGGTAAGTAACAGGCAATTTGTAGCGGCATTGAGTCTCGCTCAGTACTGGTCCAATTTGCGAGGTCTGCAGGTCGACCAGCAGGTTAATTTTGTTGAAGTAATCTAAACGTGCGGTCTCGAAGTAGCGAAAATAGACCACGTTATTAACGTGTTGCAGAGCATCCATTTCACCCCATGCGACTTTTATCTCTGTGATAACGGGAAAGTCCTTTAACAGTGTGTCCATTTTTATTGCTCCTTTTTCATCTGCTTTGCCACAAATTGCGACGCGACTTATCACTTTGAGCATTTATTCTAGATGTAATCATTTAATATGTAATAAAATTGTTTTTAAAATGTGAAATGAAATAGTGGTTTGATTATGTAAACTAGAAACTTTACATAATCGAGTTGAAGGCGTAAGTTTAACTAAGAGTAACCAGATAGGAGGTGTCTCATGATTGAACTCAAAGGTTTCAACCTCGCAAGAGTTGAGAAACGCATTGATTGGACAGGTGAGCTGTTCAGTTTGAGAATATCTGGCGCGCCTCTTTCATTTAAAGCTGGCCAATTCACCAAGCTTGCTTTGCTTGATGATGAAGGTAAGCCGATCAGCCGTGCTTACTCTGTGGTTAATGCGCCAAGCGAGCAATTCGATTGGTTGGAATTTCTAATAGTAGCCGACCCTCAAGGACAACTTTCTCCACGGCTCCAAAAGCTTAAATCTGGTGATAGCATTTATGTCGGTGCCACCGCACATGGCGATTTAATCCATGATTCTATTCCTAAACAGGCTCATGACCTGTGGCTGCTATCTACAGGTACGGGGATTGGACCGTTTTTGTCGCTGCTGGATGATATAAACTTACCGCCTCACAATGAGCGCATTGTGCTGGTTCATGCCGTTCGTTTCGAAAAAGATCTGGTTTATAAATACCTAATTGAACAGCTTCAGCAACGATATGAAGGCAGATTAAAGTATATACCGATAGTCAGCAGGGAAGTGGTTGATGGTAAATTACAAGGCCGAATTCCTGAACTCATCGAATCGGGTTTACTGTCCAACGCCGCTGATGCGCCATTCTCAGCTCAGCGTAGCTTTGTCATGATGTGTGGGAATCCACAAATGATCAAAGATACCGTGCCCGTTTTACAAGAGCTAGGCTTGGAAAAGTATCGCCATCAAACTGGGGGAAATATCATTTACGAACGTTACTGGTAGCGTTTTGTTAAATTGATACGGTTATGCTCAAGATGTAATGATTACTTTTGAGATACGACCGCGATTTAGTATGTTCTTAGTTGAATATTATGTTGGCAATACCTAAACTGCGCTCACCATTGCGCGTCTGTACACTCAGTCATTCTCGCTTAACCAATTACATTGAGGTGACTGAAGTCCATGTATGCTTTTATCGCGAGCAAGCAACAGAGAATCATTGCTGGTTTTATCGACCTGCTCTTTGCGATGGTGGTCGTGTTAATCATCGCATTGAGTATTAACTCTTTTCTTAACGACTTTCAGCTCTCTTTAGCAGATAACCTCACGCTTGTTCGTGAAACTCAGGCGTTTTACTTGCTTTCTTTACCAACGGTTTTAATGATCAACTGGAATGCATTGAGTCATGGGCAAACCATTGGTATGCGCATGATTGGTATTAAAGTTGTAATGAAAAATGATAGTAAGGCAACGAAAGTTACAGCAGGGTTAAGGCTTGTTATTAGCTACTTGCTGGAGATGCTCATTCCGGGGATCCCGTTGGTAAATTTGGCATTATTGTTCTTTCATCCGGAGCGACGTTTGTTGCATGACTTGATCGCCAATACTAAAGTTGTCCAAGTTTCCTAATTTTTGATCAAAAAAGCCACGTGAAGTGGCTTTTTTAATATCGATAAAGTTAACCAGATTTACTGTTGATTAACATATTTCTTAAAGCGAGCTTTGGTTTCTGCGTCTGCTTTTTGGTACCAGAAGTGCAGCATCTCTTCAGCTGTCGAATCCGCTTTAACCGCAGTTGCTCTCACTTGCTTCATATCCGCAGGAACCTTTGCAGGAAGCGTGACTGGCTGCATGGTCGCTGCGCCAGCAAAAGCCACGGCTGCTGCACCGCCAGCTTGGTTATAATCTTCTATTTCACGTACGTAATCACGACCGATTTGCATACCCGGTTTGAGCAACTTGTCCTGGTCAACCGCGATTGCGTTGCCAGAATCATCAACCAGTTTCCAATCTAAGTCTTTGATCTTCTCTTCCGCATCACGTAGGTTGCGGTATTCTGGCATTTGTAGAGTGAGTTCGGTATTGGTCGCGTCAAATCGTGTAACGATAACATCGCTTTCAACACTTAAACGGTCATTACCTTGGTTGAAGTAAGGGGCGAAACGAAATACGACTTGGTTAAGGCCATCAGGTAACGTCAGTGTTCTTTCAGAGGCGAAAAAACCACCCGAAAGATCTGCTTTTTCACCGTTAGCCGCTAATACTGAAACGTTGTCAGGAACACTCACGGTTACATCTGCGAATGCCATGCCACTCATTGCGAGAGCAAGCGCACAAGTTAAAGGCTTGATCAATTTCATTGTTTTTATCCTAAGCAAATTAGTGGTCATCGAGAGTGCATCGTTCATTGCCCGATTGCAACTCCCAAGTGTAATAAGTATGAAAATTTAACAAGAACGTCATTTTTATCGCATTTATTACGACGAAACTGTGATCCAAATAGAATCAAACCGCTGAAATGCAGCGGTTTGATATCATAAGTTATAGATTAAATTTCTTTCTAACTTATTGATTTATTAAATTCCAGCACCGTGTCCAGGTTCTGATTGGTCATCAGAAGCGTCTTGTTGTTCTGCCATTTCTTCTTGCTGTTGTGCTTTCTCAATGCTCAACCACCAAACAAATAACTCATACCAAATTGCTAGGATAACGGCACCTAAGAACAGACCAACGATGCCGTAGAAAAGCATACCACCGATGGCACCGAGCAGAATCACAGGCATTGGCACGTCGACGCCACGTCCCATTAACATTGGCTTGAACAGGTTTTCAGAAAGAGCCGCAACTACGACCCAAACAGTAAACATGGTTGCTGTTGAGGTGTCTTGGGTCATGTACATGAAGCCAATCACAGGTAGCACAGCGAGCAACGCCGGGAGCTGAGCGATACACAAGATCATTAGAAGCAGTGTGAGTAAACCTGCTGCGGGAACGCCAAATACGAAGAAACCAGCACCGATCAACAGTGCTTGAATCGCCGCTACACCGACTACGCCAAGCAGTACGCTTTTAATTGTCGCAGCGATAAGCGTGGTCCAGCTTTTTGCGTTTTCACCAGCGGTTCGAATCGCGATGGTTCTTAAGCCTGATGCTGCAGATTCAGAGTACGTCATGAAACCTGCTGCAATCGCAAGTGACAAGATTGAAAGCAGTAAACTTCCCAATACGCCCCCAAGTGTACCCAGTAAAGATGTGAGTCCTGCCTTTATTTGTGGCATAAAGGTTTGAATCGCTTGCTCAAGATTAGTAGCGAATAGGGTCCACACTTCGTAGAGCTTATCACCCACGATAGGCCAATCCGCTACGGAAGGTTTTGGCCCTGGTATTTTCACTTGTCCATTTTGTAGTACTTCAAGCGCGTGCGTTGCACCATCCACAATGGAGCCTGATACCATAACAAGTGGCGTGACAAGGAGGGCAATACCAAGTAAAGCAATGGTCGTGGCTGCCAGGCCTCTACGACCACCATATACACGCTGCAATTTTTGGGTAAGCGGCATTAAAGCAACGGCTATAATAGCGCCCCAAATAACCGGAAGTATGAAGGGTTTGATGATGTCGTACGTAAACATCAGCAAGACAAAGATCAAGCCAATGCGTATTGCCGATTCCACCATATTACTGATGAAAAGCTTACTGTCGATTTTTACCGATTGTTTATCCATTTTTGTTTACCTGATGATCAATGTTAGAACTGACGAGACTTGAAACAACAATCGCCATATAAAAAACACCTGTGATGGCCTCTAAATACACCACGACTTGAGCCAATGGTGTTAGAGGACTAATGTCGCCATAACCGAGCGTGGTTAAGGTAACGAAACTGAAATACGCTGCATTGGAGAAGTTCTGCCCCCAAGAAATCGCTTCCATACCGGTAAAGGCTTCAGGCGAAAACTCAAGCAGAATGAGGTAGGCAATCGCCCACATCAGACCAAGCAGCAAGAAAAGCGCTACCGAGCCAATGACTTTGTTGCTGTTGACATGGCCGGTGAAAAGAATCTGTCTTGCGATGGATTTAAAAGTGCCGAAAAAGAACGCAAAGGTGAGGGCAAGCATCACCACATTCATCTCTCTGATGTCGAAAACGGTCTTGATCACAATCACAAGAACCCAAACACCAAACAGGCTGTAGAGGAAACGAGACCAGGTTTTGTCAAAGCGAAGGCTCGCAAAACAGACGATAAACGTCAGAACCGTGAAAGCCTGAAGTATGTGTTCAATCGTCCCTTCACCTACGACTTGTGCCATCGCACTCCCTAGCAACAAAATCACTAGTGCTAAGGTTAGATAGAAGAAGTTGTTTTCTTCATTAATATTTTTGAGGTTTTTACCAATGACCATGGCTCTTCTCACTTAGTTATTGTTCACTTTCTGCGGATGACTCTTTCATCACCATGATGGACGCAGAAAGCCCGAATCGAAGATCAACATCTTCAGGAAGTTCTTGTAGGGAGATTCGCACCGGAATACGTTGTGCTAGGCGAATCCACTGAAAAACAGGGTTTACGTTTGGAAGAAGGTTGTAGCCGACCGTGCCGTCTTTGGGCGCAATACCCCAACCAATCGAGTCAACCGTCGCGTCAATTGGCGTGTCTGGGTGAGACATCAAAGTGACACGCGCTTGGCTGCCAGGTTCGATTTGCGCAAGTTGGTTTTCACGGAAGAAACCAAATACCCAAAAGCTGTTTTTGTCGATCAGTGCGAGCAGTGGTTGGTTTGCGACCGCTTGCGTACCGTTTCTAATATCGAGGTTAGATACAAAACCATCGACGGTCGCATAAACTTTGGTAAAGCTGAGGTTAAGGCGTGCTGATTTTAGTTGTTCTTCTGCAGATTTGATTTGCAGTAGCGATTCTTCGTAAGCGATTTCACGACGAATCAGATCCTTATGAGAAACTGCGCCACGGTCTTTGGCACGAATGTCTTTTAAGCGGTCATATTCGATTTTTTTACCGCGAGAGCTAACAATGGAGCGCTCCAGTGCTACTTCGGCTTGAGATAACGCAACCTGGTAAGTCGCAGGGTCGATTTCAAACAGTAAATCCCCCGTTTTTACTTCTTGGTTGTCTTGCACCGCGACATTTATAATTGGGCCTGATACGCGAGGAGCCACTTTGATGACGTTAGCACGCACTTGCCCATCTCGTGTCCATGGGTTATTAAAGTATTCCTCAAACTTTTGATAGCCGAGCCAAGCTGCGCCACCAAGAATGACAAGATTGAGTGCGATTACGAATAGTTTTTTCATCTTGTTTGGCACCTAAAATTGAATATAAAAGCTGTCGATGGCCACCACATAACCGACCATGATGGCAATAAACGTCAGAGACGGAAAAGCGATGAAGCGAGACAAACGTGTCTTGTTCAATATCATCACCGTTATCCACGTGGCCGTGACGGCGAGAAAGAGCACCAGTAGCGTAGGAGAAAAGTAAACGTCTCCCCAAGAGAGTTCATGAGGCATTACCGATCCTCCGTTTTGTTTTCATCACTGGTCTCAGCCGGAGTTTCGAGTCGCAAAGGCGGCAATACGCGGTTTTCTTCATTTAAATAACTTCCCCAGTCAGTGCGCTCTGTCATCTGCGTGGCAATCGATTCACTGATGAAAGGTTTACCTGTTTGGGTTTGCCAGCCTCCACCGAGGGCTTTGTAGAGCGCGACAACTTGGTTCGCAACATTACCTTTGATCGTTGCGTAGCTGTCTTCTGCGCGGGTCATTTTTTCTACCGAGTTAAGCAGACGTTCGAATGAAATTTGTCCGTTTTCGTACTGTGTCATGGATATGTTGAACGCACGAATGGAAGAGTTGACCGATTGCAAGCGTAAATCTTTTTGCTGCAAATACAGGTCATACGCTTCGATTGCATTGGTGACTTCATTAACGGCTTGCAGTACCTTTTTGTTGTAGTTCGTCAGCGTTTCTTGGAAGCGAGCATCTTCGAAACGAATGTTATTTTTCACGCGCCCGTATTGGAAAATGTTCCAACTGAACGTTGGGCCAACCACCATGGTGAGCGAATCGCTAAAACTGAAACTGCTGCCATCGGGAACCGTACTGTCGATACCGATGGAACCGAACAACGAAAAGCTTGGGTACAGAGCGGTTTCTGCCACGCCAATCTGCGCACTTTGCGCGCGAGCTTGCATCTCAGAGACTTGCAAATCCGGACGTCGCATCACTAAGTTAGCATCCACTTGCGTATCCAAAAGCGGTGGACGTGGCACAATGGAACGCTCGTCGGTGCCCGATAGCGCCGATTTTCTGCCCGTCGATTTGAACTGGGCTTCGTACTCAGCGATTTGCTTGTGCATCCCATCCGACTGTAGCAGTCGATCTACTTCTTCTGGTAACAGACCCAGTAGCAAAGCCAACACAGTACGTGATTGCTTCATTGCCACTTCGAGGCTCGGTAACGCTGCTTTGGTGGTGTAGAGTTGGTTTTTAGCTTGTTGAACGTCCAATTCTGTAACGTTGCCAGAGTCGAACTGCACCTGTGTAATGCGGACGACACGCTCTTGAATCTCTATGTTGCGGCGAGACAGCAAAATACGTTCTTGGAATGTGCGATAGTTGATGTAATTGCGCGCCACTTCGGCGGTTATGGTGACCATGATGTCGTGATACGATGCGATGGATGCGTAGTAACCCGCTTCTGCCGACTCAATACCGCGAGCATACTTGCCCCAAACATCCATTTCCCAAGCAGCATCAAACGACAAAGTGGCGTTATTCACGCCCTGATCATTTACGTAGGCACGCGCTAGGTTTCCTGACACGGTTTGAACTTGTGGGTATTGCAAGCCAGTCGAAATACCAAGCAATGAACGTGCTTGGACAATTCGTAGCCCTGCGGCTTCTAAATCGAGGTTTTGTTTGCTCGCCAACTCAACCAGCTGATTAAGAGTCGAGTCATTAAATTGCTGCCACCATTGTTGTAGCTGTTGCTCTGATTGCTGCGTATCTTTGGCTGCTTTTTGCACCGACCAGTCACTTGGCAGTGGCGCCTGCTTTGGATGAACATAATCTGGTCCTACCGTGGTACACGCACTGAGTCCGAGCAAAGAAAGTATGGCGAGGCTTGGTTTGGTTAGTTTTGGAAGCATCATATCCCCACCTTTAAAAACGCTTCTGTTGTAAGTTCACCCAATCGATATCCTCGTAGGTTTGCTTGCAATGCTTGATTGCTTCGAACACGTTCCGTTTTAAATTCAGCAAGATATAAAAACCGGCTATCTCTGAATAAGCGTAGTCAGATAAATCCAACTCACTAAAAAAATCTTCCAGTTTATCTTCGAATGTTTGGTAATCCTGACTGTATTGGTCGAATACGGAGTCGAGTTCTTGTGTTGCTTGATGGCTGGCTAAAGCGCCCGCCATCAAAGGAATGATGGAATCGCGGTGCTGTTGGCGAAGCTGAGTAATTAGTGGATTGGTCATCAACTTTTTCTCGGCGGCCATTAAGATGTTGATGTGATTACTGAGTACATCACACGCTTTGCTAAACGCGCCAATCGCTTCTGGCGTGGTTTTGTCAAAGTGTTTGTGGTTGATTTTCGAACCCCACACCTTGAGCTTTTTCGATGAAACGTTGAGCGTCACCAAGTGCAAGGCCCGTTTGAGCGGCGTGATAATCGAGCTGGATTGCTTCTGATAGGAGTCAAACAGATCCCGAGTGTGCCTAAAATAGCGCTCTTTTATGGTCAAAAAGAGGTGTTCTGGTCGTGAGCTAAACGGGAAGTAGTGCGCGAAAATGATCATGAACACCACCATGTAGAACAGCAGCATGATCGTCATGAGGATCCCGAAGTGATAGAACATGTTGTTATCTAAACCGAGAACAAACAAGCCCACCATGTAGAAAATCGTCACTGGCCCGTTGAACAGATAAAAGCCGATAAAGGTGTAGATAAAGATGAATAGGCCAAGCTCTAACCCGAGATCCAATTGGGGAAGAATGAAGACGTAAGAAGGCACCGCGAACAAGAAGCCGAAAGTGAACAGCACTAGCAACAAAATCGGGTGCACAGGCACGAACGACAGCAAAGACATAAACATGGTCGAGAAGACCACGAACGAGTAGCCGCCTGGTGGATTGAAATAAATCCAAATCAGTCCTGCAACCCAATAAGTGACAAAGGTTTTGACCGCGGTTTTAAAATTTTCTGCGTCCCACCATAGAAACTTGCCTTTCGGTTTCGGCAGCGGTACGTCAAAGGAGACATTGTTCGTCACAGAGTCAATACAACTAATGCTTTCCGCCAAACGCGATAAGTTTTGATGCATGAGCCCCAAGAGGTGCCCCAGCATAAGCGCAGAGCCTTTCTCTAGGTGCGCTGCGTCTTCAAGCAACGCTTGGTTGTATTCGACTTTGAACTCTTGAGCACGAAAAGCGGGCTCTTTTTCGTCCCAGACCTGTTGGCAGGTATCAAACAGCGCGTCAATTTCCGCAACGGCTTGATCAAAGTTGCTGATGCTTTCACGGTCTTGCTGGTGGCTAAAGTGGCTGTGCGCCGCGACGGTCAATTGTTGCGTTACTTGCTTGTTCAAATGAACCGCCAAGCGCCACTCTTTCATGTAGGCCGACACGTCGCTGCATTCCACACTGACTGTGGCAAAACGCTGTTCGAGCGCATTTTGGGCGGCAAACATCTGTTCGATAAGAGAATCCACGTTAGGTTGTGGCTCTCCTGCTTCTGGATTTTCTTCTCCCTCTTCTTGAGGAGAGACTTGCCCTGCCGATTTTTGCTCGAAATTTTGCAAGATAGCGGAGAACAACGCACGTTGTGCTTGGTTGAGTTGTTCGATGAGTTGTCTTAGGTTTTGTTCTGTTTTGGTCGGGAATAAGAAAGTCCCCACGAGTGTGTAAACCACCACCCCAAACACCGTCATATAAGCGCGGTCAACGCCATAAAGAAACGCACCCTCTGCGTCACCGCCATTGGACATCATCAGCGTCATCACACCGGTCAGCATGAGTAGCGTTGGATCTTTTTGATAGGCATTACGGAAGTAAAAAATGAAAGAGACCACAACCGACACGCTCAGCATGTACAGCAAGCGGTCTTGAGCAAACAATCCCACCAGTAACAAGCCAACGACGGCGCCAACCAACGTACCGAACACACGTAAGGTACCTTTGGCGAGGGATTCACGACGACTGCCTGTGGATGCAATCAGCATCACTGTGGTTGCGGCCGTCGATGCTTGCGGCCAACCCATGGCAAACGGGATCAGATAAGCCAGAGTCAGGCTAAGCGATACTTTAATAGCGAATTTTATTTTGTCGTTCATAGTGTCAAAGTTTGCTCAGGCTTATCGTTATAAGTTGATGAATTTCTTATGTGAATAATCAGAATCTTGTTCTGAATAAATTCGGGGGGCGGAATATAGCGGGTGAAAAAGTGTGCTTTGTAAACCCTTTGTCAAAACACAAAGTGCGTATTTGGCTCGATCTCGCGCTAGCCCTTGGCGTTATTGACGAAACGCCTAAAACGAGCAAAATCGCGATCTGTGACGATTCTCACTTTTGAAACAAAATCGTCGTGTTGCGTGAGCCAATTCTCACCTTATATCCTTCGCCTGATACTAAAGCAGGCCACTCGTACCATCTGCAATGAGCTTTGCTGCTTTAAAAAGCATAGATGATGAATGGGTATTTGAGAGGGAAAGTTATTATTTTTTATCGGCTTGCCGATTGTTCGCTTGTTTTTTTGGATCGAGATAAAAAAACCAAAGCGATACCACCAAGAATGATGCCACTGGTTAAAAGAGTATGCAGTGAAAGAGGCTCGTGGAGTACGACGGTGCCGAGTAGCGAAGCAATGGCTGGCACGGAAAGTTGGCTGACGGCGGCTTGAAGCAAAGAGAGCTTACGCATTACTTGATACCAAAGCGTATAACCAAGGCCAGAGGCAATGGCACCAGATGCGATAGCGAGCAACACTCCGCTCCAAGAAAGGTGGATTGAGGACAAGATTAATGGCGAAAGGAGCACGCCAATTATTGATGCAGCGATGAATCCCCACGTGATGCCACTACTTGGAGAAGGCGCTTGTTTACCGAGCGCAGTAAACGCAGCCCAACAAACGCCAGAAATCAACATAAGAAGTGCAGAGCTAATATCGGGGCGAGTGGCAGATGGCAACATCAACCAAACAAATCCAACAATTGAAAGACCGATACCGATGATTTCGAGAAACTGAAAACGCTCACCTTGCAACCAATAGATCGCCAGTAATGTAAGTTGCACGGCACCAAACAAAAGCAAAGCACCTGTTCCTGTCGCCAGTTGTAAGTACGCGAAAGAGAAAAGGGCAGCGTAACCAAATAACGCCACGCCAGCAAAAAAGCGAAAGCGAGAAGTTGGCCGATCGGTTTTCCACTGACCTCTCACGACAAGCAATGCGATTAAGATAACAGCGCCAGATATCAATCGAACGAGAGTGAAGCTTCCTGCATCAATTAACCCTTCGGCCAAGGCAAGTCGGCACAATAATGAATTGGCAGCGAACGCCAGCATTGCAATGGCAGTGAGTAAAAAGGTCGACATCCTTGATCCTTAGCGTGTAAATGAACAGCTAGTGTAGATCCAAAAGAACATTTTTATTAGTTGATAAAGTGATTAGTTATATCTATCAGAGCAAGAAAGTCATTAAAAATAACCAGAGAAAACCTGACCTTAGCCTGAGTCTTACTGTGGTTGGGAAGGTTGTTTGTACAATGACTTAATGGTGTTTTTCAACCATAGCAATTTGGGATTGTACGCATTGCGTTTATGCCAAATCATGGTAAATGGAATCAGTAACTTGTCTTGTTGAGCTTGGTCTAATGGAATTGGCAAGCACACCAAATCGAGATGCAGCTTTTCTGTGTAACTTTTGCAATAGTGCGGCGCGGTGGTGATCATGTCATGCGTCGGCTGCGCTGCCATAAAAAGGGATTGCTCAAAGTTGGACATCGTCAGCCCGATAGAGCGCTGTAGCCCTAGTTCCGTTAATACTTCATCCAACGCCCAAGTTTCACTTTTTTCCCAAACAATATTGATGTGTTGGTAGCTCAGAAAGGTCTCGAGATTCCACTCTTGCTGTAATGCCGGATGATCTTTATGTAAATACACCATCGGCAGGTCATAAAATAGAATCTCAAAATCCAAGAAATACGGCAGAAGATCCAACGACTCTTTCGATCTCGGGTGACTCTCTCGGCCGGTAAAACCGATATCCGCCTCTCCTCGAATGATGGCGTCGAGTGAATCGTAATCCCAGTTACTGGTTTTTACTTTCGCTTCAGGGTATCGCTGGTGGATAGCGACGATGAGTCTGTCCAGCACTGTGAGCACTAATGGCGACTCAATCGTGATATCAAAACGCACTCCTTTAGGCGTAATATCGCTGCGTTTTTCTGCAATTTGGCTGCCAATTTGCAGCCATTCTGCGAGATCTTGCTCCATGCTTTGCGCCAAAGGCGTTGGTGCAAGACCTTTAGGTGTTTTGACAAACAAAGGATCATCGAACCAATGACGAAGTTTGTTGAGCGACTTACTTACGGTAGAGGGCGTAACGTTCAGCTTTTTTGAGGCTTTCGAGACGCTTTGCTCTTGTAACAATAATTGCAGAGTGAACAGTAAGTTTAAATCAAGTCGCGCTAGGGATTTCTTCATTATGGGTATCGTGAACAGGCTTTGGAATCAATAGTATTAGAGCAAGGCTGATTACGCTACCTAGCACTAAGATAAACACCAACATATTCAGTGCAGTAACGCCGATGAAACCCATAAACCAAATATAGAACGCGGAACTACAAACTTGAGCAATGCCCAGTAACGAGCTTGCCACGCCAGCTTGTTGAGAGAATGGGCTGAGCGCTTGGCTCATGGCCACGCCAAAGCCACAAGCGAAGCCAGCGCAAATCAGCCCAAGTCCGAACACATAGTAAAAAGGTTGTCCATCATGGAAATGGGCAGCACTGAGTACGATGGCTGCGCAAGCGAGCAATACTTGAGAGGTCATCATTAAGGTTCGTTGCTTAAAAATCCCCAATGCCAATGGCGCCGAGAACGAAATCAACATACTGATCGTCGCAGTCCCAGCCATGATGGAAGAATAGCCACCGCGATCAAAACCAAGCATGCTCATCACGACAATTGGTGAAGCGTTAACAAAGGTCAGAATGGTGGTCACTCCAAGTGCAGTAATGATCAGCCTACTGATAAAAAATCGCTCGAAGAAAGTCCCTTGATGGCTCTCTGGCGTTGTCTGTTCTTCACCTTGTTGGCTGGGTAGTGATTCCTTGAGAACAAAAATGGCCAATACACTGACGAGAATGCCCATTCCTGCCATTGTGGTAAACAAACTCGGCCAAGGAAATTTCAGCATAATCAAGTGACCAATCACGGGTGCGATCACTGGAATGATACAGGTGATGCCATTGAGCATCGACAATACTTTCGCGCGGCGTTCATCGTCTAACGTGTCGCGTAAAATCGCGAATGCGACGACATAGCAAGATCCAGCCCCGATGCCTTGGCAAAAGCGAGCAATCAAGAAAGTGTTTGGTTGCTCAGCCATCCCGCCGAGAAAAGACGCGAGCACGAAGATCATCGCGCCGACGACGGCAACAGGCTTTCGTCCCACAGAGTCTGCAATTTTCCCCGCGAATAACATGGTGGTAGCCATGCCAGCTAAATAGATCGAAAACGCAATATGCAACTGAGATTCACTGGCGTTGAGATCTGACGCAATTTGAGGCAAACCAACAAGATACAAATCAATGGCAGTAGGGTAGAGTAAAACGAGTGCAAAACTACAAAGTAAAAAACGGGACATGGAAACCTCTCTATCGAATGGCGAGGATAATAGAGTGCTAAACGTTTGCCTGCGAGTGGGAAATACGACACCAGGTATTTCTATTTACGACATACCCTGTATGAATTGAGCATAAAAACAACAAGGAAGATTATGATTACTATTGAAAAGTATTCGCCTGAGCGACATGAACACACTTGCGAACTTAGCGTTCTAGAAGAGCAATCGCAGTTTACGGTCGCGGATGTGGGTGAAATGCTTACACGTCTTGAACCCACAGAGCTTCCGCATCTGATTTTGGCAGACGATGACGTGGTTGGCTTTTTTCTATTTGATGCTGCTTACAGCGAGAAATACGATTTTTGCCCGAAAAACAGTTTAGGCGTACGTGCTTTGCTGGTGGATCACCGTCATCAAGGCAAAGGCATCGCCAAGCAAGCCATTCAACAGTTTGCCGATTTCGCCAAACGCCATTATCCCGAGTTTGATGCGCTTTATCTCACTGTGAATTGCCGCAACATACCCGCTTATCAGTGCTATTTAAAATCAGGGTTTGAAGATACCAATGAGCTTTACCACGGCGGGCCAGTTGGACCGCAGCACATTATGAGACAGCCGCTTTAGCTAGGAAAAACCAAGGATGGAAAGATGAGGATTGAAATCGACAATTTAGAACGGTCGCAAGTGATAGCGCTGTTGGAAGGACATTTACAGGACATGTACGCCACGTCACCACCAGAAAGCGTGCATGCGTTAGATTTAGATAAGCTCAAAGCGCCAGAAGTGACATTTTGGACCGGATGGAAAGGTGAGCAACTGCTTGGGTGTGCAGCGATTAAAGAGTTGGATGACCAACACGCGGAGCTGAAATCCATGCGCACCACGCCTACGGCAAGAAACCAAGGTGTGGCATCTCAATTATTGATTCATGTGATTGAGCAAGCGAAGCAAAAAGGTTTGCAGCGCTTGAGTTTAGAAACGGGCTCGATGGAGTTTTTTAAACCAGCGCGCCTGTTGTATGAAAAGCATGGCTTTGTGTACTGCGAGCCGTTCGGGGATTACGAACTCGATCCGAACAGTCAATTCATGACCCTAGAACTGAGCTAGGGCCATGAGTTTTTAGAAGCTAAATCCAATCGATTTAGAAATTCAGATTCAAGTTGATGGTTGGCGACAAGAGGCTTGAACGCTCGTCAGCCAATCGCTTTCTCTTCTCTTTCAGTCTCTTGGCATTATCTTTGTCTGGATTGCCATCAAGCTGATTATCGATGACCGAGATTTCAGTATCGATTTGTTGGATGCGTTGCTGGCGTTGATATTCTTGATGACCTAACTGGTAGTTCTCAATAAACTCTTTGCTGCTGCATACACCGTAATATTCTTTGCCTTCGATACCGACAGTGTACCCATTGTCTGGTGAGCAATATTGGATAGTGCCTTTATCAAAGCCTTCTTTCCATTTCGCTCGGTCGGGTATCACACCCGCTTCACCACAGTCTTCGGTATAGCTATTGATAATGCTTGGATCGTTGCCGTCTCGGCCATCTTGATAACCTACGTTGTACCAGTTTGCCGTTTTGCACTCATCCGGAGACATGCTGGCGCAACCTGAGAGCAAAGTCAGTAAAGCCAGGGGGATTAGCGCTCTTTTCATCAGTGACTGTCCTTTAAATAAAATCGAATTGATAACTTGAGTTTAAAATGAACACTGTTCATATCAATGGTTGAAATCATTGTATCCACAATTGTGGTGACTCATTAATCTAAGTGATAAATTTATTATGCTGAATAGAAGTGTGTTTGATTAGTATTATCCACGAACTGCGCCTTTGCTGCATCAATCCACTAGCCTTGGCCCCAAATTAAGTGATAATACCAACATAAAGATAAACACCGTCAATGAGGCTAAGACATTGAGCGAACAACCCACCGTCCTTATTATCGAGGATGAATCTGCTATCGCAGAGAACCTGATTCATGTATTAGAGATGGATGGCTACCACGCAGAGTGGTTTGCAACAGCAGGAGAGGGCTTAGCTTTTTTGCAGCACAACTCCGCAGCGTTACTTGTGTTAGACGTAGGCTTACCGGATGGCAATGGTTTTGAATTATGCAAAACCATCCGTGAGTTTTCTGATATTCCCATAATCTTTCTCACCGCAAGAAGCGATGAAATTGACCGCGTAGTCGGTTTGGAAATTGGCGCGGATGATTACGTGACTAAGCCATTTAGCCCGCGCGAAATGTTGGCTCGCATTAAACTTCGAATCAAAGCTAAAGCGCCAATGATGGAGGACAAACCAGAGCCTGTAGCTGTTCCAGAACAACCTCATTTGAACCATGATTTAGTTGCGCAGAACTTCGACTACGGTGTTGGCGGGCAAATGCTTGGGTTAACTGCGGTCGAATTTAAGATTCTCGATAAACTGATTTCTGTCTCTTCCAATGTATTGAGCCGAGAGCAGCTCATGGTCGCTGCTGACATGGCGCCAGAGGCTGCATATGAGCGTAATATCGATACCCACATCAAAGCTATTCGTCATAAGTTGAAGCCGTTTGAGATGTCTGAACGCATCTGTACCAAGCGTGGCTTTGGTTACTTTTACTGCATTAAAGGTGAATGATGAATCGCTGGCCGAAGATCCCTCTTGGACTCAGACTGTTTTTTCTCTACTTCATCTTAGTCGGAATGACGGCTTACATGGTGAGCAAAACGGTCGTCCAAGAACTTAAGCCAACCGTGCGTCAAACCACCGAAGAGACGCTGGTAGATATGGCGAACTTACTCGCGGTATTGGCGGAAGAAGACGTCGCGAACGACAAGTTGTCTGAGAGTCGCTTCTCCAAACTACTAGCGGCTTATGGGCAGCGAGAGCCTCAAGCGCGCATTTGGGAAATTGGCAAAAAAGCGATCAACCATCGAATTTACATCACCGACAAACAAGGGATTGTGATTGCGGATTCTTGGCAGCAAGACGTTGGCAAAGACTACTCGCAATGGAACGATGTTTATCTCACGTTGCGTGGTCAATACGGCGCGCGCAGTACCATCGAAGACCCGAAAGATCCGCTCTCAACCGTTATGCACGTGGCTGCGCCCATTTACCACAAAGGTGAAATCATTGGCAGCGTAACGGTGGCAAAATCCAATCGCTCAGTACAACCTTTCATCGATCTTTCTAAACGCAATGTATTGTTTTGGATGGTGTGGATGAGTGGTTTAGTGCTATTGGCAGGGGCATTATTTGCTTGGCGAATTCACTCGGCATTGAACAAGCTAGAAGACTACGCGACCAAAATGGGTGAGGGTGAAAAGGTCTCTAAGCCGACATTTCGTATCTTTTATGAGTACGGCACGCTAAGCGACGCATTGGAGAAAATGCGCAATCAGCTCGATGGTAAACAATATGTGGAAGAGTACGTACAGACGCTGACTCATGAGCTGAAAAGCCCGTTATCAGCGATTAAAGGCGCGAGTGAAATATTGCAAATGCCGTTGCCTGAAGAAAAGGTCACGCGCTTTGCTGGCAACATTGAGCGAGAAAGCGACCGCATGCAGTCATTGATTGATAAGTTGCTCGAACTTGCTCGTCTTGAAAAGCGCCCTGAGCTAGAACAAGTCGAAGCTATCCCGCTAAAACAAATGGTCAATGAGGTGGTTGAATCGGCGGATGCGCGCTTGAGTGCTAAGTCGGTGATTGCCAACATCCAAATTGATGACCATCTCTCCGTACTTGGTGATGCCTTCTTACTGAAACAAGCCGTTTTTAACTTGATGGATAATGCGCTGGATTTTGTTGATTCAGAGGGATGCATTGAATGGAAAACTGAGGTCACGAAAGAAAAGGTGTGCCTGTCGATTTTCAATTCAGGTCCTCACATTCCCGACTATGCGATGCCTCGTTTGACCGAGCGCTTCTATTCCCTCGCTCGGGAAAATGGTGTTAAGAGCACTGGGCTCGGGCTGAATTTTGTTGAGCAAGTGATCAAGCTGCACAAAGGTCAGTTGCAAGTAGAAAACGTCGATTCTGGCGTGAAAGTGACCCTGATTTTACCAACTCCATAGAAACTCCACATTAGCTCCATTTGTTCTCCAAATTGCTGATTTAGATTACTCCCATCAGCAAATGGAGAATGAAACATGAAAAAGATCCTCACTAACCAACTCGGCATGAAGTTCGCCTTCGTGTTGTTTTTGTTTGTCTTACTGCAAATCCCGCTTTCAATGGTCACAGGGCTGATCTCAGAACGCTCATATCGCCAAGATGAAGTCAGAAACGACATCGCACGCAGCAGCAGCGGCGAACAGCGCATCATTGGTCCATTCATCATGGTTAACTACACCGAAACCAGTTACCGAGATAACAAAGTACAGATTAAAGAGCGTCGTAAATTTCTTTTACCTAGCACTTTTGATATGAGCGCGAATCTGGACAGTTTTGAAAAGTACCGAGGCATTTACCGCGCGCGTTTATACAAAGCACAAGTGGCACTGAAAGGCACTTTCGATGCAGACGATCTCGCGGCGTTGCAGGGGCTTGATATTGAAAACATGAGCCTAGTGGTTGGCATTGAAGACAGCCGTGGATTGATTCGTTTGGATGACATGACCATGGCGAGCTCTGATATCGAAGTCGCACCGGGAACAGGGTTAGATCAGTTACCACAAGGCTTCCACAGTGATCTGACACTTGCAGACCTAAACCCAGCACAATCTTTGGCTTTCGATCTTAACTTCTTGCTGCAAGGGATGGGGCAGCTTCAAGTCACACCAATCGGCAGTCAAACAACGGTTGAACTCTCTTCAACTTGGGCACATCCAAGCTTTATCGGTGATTACTTACCGGTGTCGTCAGAGGTATCTGAAGATGGATTTAACGCACAATGGGCGAGCAACAACTTCTCAACCAATATCGCGCAGCTGTTCCAAAGCTGTTTGTCATCGAATCACGCTTGTCACGAGCTTGAACAGCGACAAATGGGCGTAGATTTGATTGATCCCGTGGACCACTATTTGAAATCCCACCGAGCTGTGAACTATTCACTGTTGGTTATTACATTAGTATTTGCGAGTTTCTTCTTGCTGGAGCTGTTCCAGGCGCGTCCGGTTCACCCAGTACAATACGGTTTTATTGGTCTGGCTTTAGCGCTTTTCTATCTGTTGCTGATTTCGATGAGTGAACACCTCGGCTTCAATTGGGCATATGTGGTGTCGGCAGTTGCATCGACCGGGCTTTTAAGTGTGTACGTGAGCGGTATGTTGAGCAACACCAAGCACGGAGCGATATTCGGAGCGTGTTTACTTACTCTCTACGGATTACTGTTTGGCTTGCTACAAGCAGAAAGCTACGCATTGGTGATGGGGACATTACTGTGCTTCGCGATTTTGAGCTTCACTATGATCATTACACGCAACATCGACTGGTACGCACGAAATAAGAAAGCAGAAGAAAGTGCAAAGGCGAATCATGAAGACGTTTAAGCGAGCAACTCTCACTGGTCAGCCAAGCGATATGGTGGAAGAGACGTCCGCTATCCACCTGCAATTTTCTGCAAAAAATGGACTGAAAAGCTTGGTGTGTTTTATCACATTGGTCGTTATTGCGCTCTATGTTCGAGACAGCTTTATTCGCCCGACATTTGGTGATGTTCTGGTTGTGGTTTGGCTCTACTACTTTCTTGCAAGCTTGTTCTCCATGCCCGTTAACTGGCTGGTTTCACTGGTGGTGTTGATTGCGTTTGCCGTCGAGTTGGGGCAATTGCTTCAGGTCGCAGCTTGGCTTGGTATCGAATCTTCATCGCCTCTGGCTGTAATTTTGGGTGCCACATTTGATTGGAAAGATCTGCTGGCTTACTGCATCGGAGGTCTACTGTGTTGGTGGATGGAAAAGAAATGAAAAACGAGATGAAAGCCATTGCGCTACCAAACCGACTCCGCCATTCCAAACGAGGTATTCGTAAAAGGATCAAAATCAGTTTACTAAAGCGCGTGTACCTTTGGTCACTGACCAATAGAGAACTACTGTAGCGCTACTTCTCTATCTGAAATACAAAAGGGAATCTTAACTCACCAGCGCACAGGTGAGTTAAGACTCCCTTTATTATTCATTGAGACGTCTAGCTGCTACTTTTAATTAGCTTTCAAATGAAAGTTTCTCGCCGAACGTCTCTTTCCAGTCTTTATCGAACTGCTCAACCGCCGGTTTTACTGCTGGATGTGCGAACATTTGTGCCGCCACATCAGTTGGCAATGTAATGGCTTCGATTCCCAGTTTCATCACCTCCATCGCTTGTTGAGTGTTCTTGAAGCTGGCTGCCAAAATCTTCGCTGGTAGTTGGTTTTGATCGAGCAACAATTGAAGATCCGCGACCACTTCAACACCGTTGCCGTTCATCGCATCAATGCGGTTTACGTAAGGTGCTAGGTAGTCTGCTCCGCACAGTGCTGCAAGGAAACCTTGTTGAGCTGAATAGATAGCGGTAGCAAGAACCTGAATTCCCTCTTTTTTCATTAGCTTAATTGCTGCTAGTCCGGTTTTTGTGGCTGGCACTTTTACCACCATATCGTAAGGCAATTCATTCAGTTGGCGTGCTTCTGCCACCATACCTTCGACGGTTGAACTCACGACTTGAGCGTGAAAGCGAGGTGTACCGCCAAGTGCTTCTTGCATGCCTGCTAGGGTTTCATTCAGTCCCTGTTTTGACTTCGCCAAAATGCTTGGGTTTGTCGTCACGCCTTTTAGCGGTAGGCACTGGTTAAAGCGTTTTACTTCTGCCACATCAGCAGTATCTAAATAAAGTTCAATCATGGTTTCTACCTTAAACAAAATCTTCGTTTTGATGATGGGATCACTATAGATCTGACAATCGAACGAGATCTTGATTTTGATCAATTGAAATTTCATTTGAAACTATAATAGTTTCATTAAATGAAAGCCAAGTGAAACTTGTAAACGCTCAAATGAAGCTTTCAGTTCGAACAAAGAAAAGCCGCTCATAAGACTTAACCAGCAAGAAACGGATTAAGTACACAGCGGTAGCACAGACCAAGAGGCAAGCAGAGATGTATTTCAATATTCAACGATTCTCTACCCATGATGGCGATGGCATTCGTTCCATTCTTTTTCTTAAAGGATGCAGCTTGTCTTGCCCTTGGTGTCAAAACCCAGAAAGCCGCAGCGAAAAGCATTCACTCTTATTTGATCAGCGAAGCTGTATGGAAGATTGCCAACTGTGCGTTTCTGCGTATCAAGCCACAACTCAATCCACAGCGGGTATTGAAACGGTGGGTGATGGTATTCAACGCATCGACAACCAGATCATCATCAATCGCAAAGCCATCAAAGAAGACCAACTGATCGCGCTTCGAAACGTCTGTCCTACGCAAGCACTGACTGTCTGCGGTGAAGAGGCAAAATCAGACATGCTGTTCGACACCTTGATGAAAGACAAACCTTTCTACGACCAAAGCCAAGGTGGCGTGACCTTCTCCGGTGGTGAGCCTCTCATGCAAGCGGATTTGGTGGCAGAACTCGCGCAGCGTCTGCATGACAACCAAGTCTCTACGGCTATTGAATCGTGCATGCATGTGCCGTGGAAGAACGTCGAAAAAGCCGCGCCGCATATTGATTGCTGGTTGGCGGATTTAAAACACACCAATGAAGAAAAGTTTCTTAGCTGGGCGAAAGGTTCACTAAAACGCATCAAAGACAATTTCCGAAAACTGGCACCTATCGCGAAACGCATTGTGATTCGCGTTCCCGTTGTGCCGGGGTTCAATGACACCATCGAAGAGTTGAAAGACATCATCGATTTTGCGGCTTCACTAGAAAGCTGCCAAGAACTTCACTTGCTGCCGTACCACACGCTCGGCATCAATAAATACCGTTTGCTCGATATGCCTTACGAGTGTTCTGACAAGCCATTAAACAAACCAGAACTGCTAGAAAGCGCCATGCAATACGCAAGCGAAAACACCCAACTTAACGTGATTGTAAGAGGTTAACTATGGACCTGAATTACCTTCCTGAGCGTATCAAAGCGCACAAATCGGCACTGGTAAATATCGTAACGCCACCTGTCTGTACCGAGCGTGCAGAGGCATACACTCGTGCTTACCAAGCAAACGAAGACAAACCTGTGATTGTCCAACGTGCGCTAGCACTGCAAGAGCACTTACGCACTCGTACGATTTGGATTAAACACGATGAGCTAATCGTCGGTAACCAAGCGAGCAAAGTACGCGCTGCGCCTATTTTCCCAGAATACACTGTACGTTGGATTGAAGCGGAAATTGATGAGCTAGCCGACCGCCCTGGTGCAGGCTTTGCTGTCACTGAAGAAGATAAGCAAAGCATCCACAGCATCACACCGTATTGGCGTGGTAAAACAGTTCAAGACCGTTGTTATGGCTTGTTCACTGATGAGCAGCAAGAAATCTTAGCCAGCACCATCATTAAAGCTGAAGGCAACATGACTTCGGGTGATGCGCACCTTGCGGTGGATAACGAAAAAATCTTGAAGCTAGGCATGAACGGCTTGCTAGAGGATGTTCGTCAGCACCGTGCTAACAATGATGTTTCGACCTTTGAAGGCTTGAAGAAAGAGCAGTTCTATAAATCAGTCGAAATCGTACTGCTTGCGATTCAAGATCACATGGTGAGCTACGCTGAATTGGCGGCAAAAATGGCGTTAGAAGAGACACGCCCGCTGCGCAAAGCTGAGTTAGAAAGCATTGCGGCAAACTGTCGTCATGTAGCAAGTCACGCACCAGAAAACTTCTGGCAAGCACTGCAGTTGAGCTACTTCGTTCAGTTGATGCTACAAATTGAATCGAACGGTCACTCGGTTTCTTTCGGTCGTATGGACCAATTCCTCAACGAATTTTATGTTCGCGATATCGAAAACGGCACGATTGAGAAAGACTTCGCACTGGAGCTTTTACAAAGCTGCTGGTTGAAGTTGCTTGAAGTAAACAAGATTCGCTCTGGTGCACACTCAAAAGCATCGGCAGGTTCTCCGCTGTATCAAAACGTGTGTATCGGCGGTCAGAAGTTGAATGAAAAGGGTGAGCCTGAAGATGCAGTGAATCCACTTTCTTGGGCGATTCTGGAATCTTGTGGTCAGTTACGTTCGACGCAACCTAACTTGAGTGTGCGTTACCATGAAGGTTTAAACCAAGAGTTCTTAATGGGCTGTATTGAAGTGATTAAATGCGGCTTCGGTATGCCAGCGTTCAACAACGATGAGATTGTTATTCCTGAATTCATCAAGCTTGGTGTAGAGAAAGAAGACGCTTACAACTACGCATCTATCGGCTGTATCGAGACCGCAGTTCCGGGCAAATGGGGTTACCGTTGTACGGGCATGAGCTTCATTAACTTCGCCCGTATCTTGCTAGCTTCATTGAACGAAGGTGTGGATGCAACAACGGGTAAAGCTTTCTTGCCACACGATAAGTCATTAGCAAAAGGCAACTTTGAGAGCTTTGAGCAAGTGACAGCTTCTTGGGCAGAGCAAATCCGCTACTACACCCGTAAATCGATTGAGATTGATACAGTCGTCGACAGCGTGCTTGAACAGCAAGCACAAGACATATTCTGTTCAACGCTGGTGGATGACTGTTTAGCTCGCGGTAAAACCGTGAAAGAAGGTGGCGCGAAATACGATTGGGTATCTGGCTTGCAAGTCGGTATCGCAAACTTGGGTAACAGCCTAGCAGCCATCAAGCACCTTGTTTTCGATGATGCGCAAATCACCCAGCCCCTTATCTCACAACAACAGCTAGCAAAAGCATTGGCTGAAGATTTCGACGGCATGGAGAACGAACAGCTTCGCCAACGTCTTATCAACTTTGCACCAAAATACGGTAACGATGATGACGCAGTAGACCAACTACTGGCAGACGCGTACCAAGTGTACATAGATGAGCTAGAGCAGTTCGTTAATACGCGTCATGGGCGCGGTCCAATTGGTGGCGGTTACTACGCAGGTACATCAAGTATCTCGGCAAACGTCCCATTTGGCGCTTCAACTATGGCAACGCCAGACGGTCGTAAAGCGAAAACGCCATTGGCAGAAGGTGCAAGCCCATCCTCTGGCTCAGACCGTTTAGGTCCAACAGCGGTATACAACTCGGTCGGTAAGATCCAAGCGAATAAGATCCTTGGTGGCGTGCTGCTTAACCAGAAGTTAAGCCCGGCAGCGGTTGAGTCTGAAGGGGATAAACTCAAGCTCTCTATGTTGATTCGCACCTTCTTCAACCACCACAAAGGTTGGCACGTGCAGTACAACATCGTCTCTCGCGAGACCTTGCTAGCAGCGAAGAAGAACCCTGAACAATATCGTGATCTGGTTGTGCGAGTTGCAGGCTACTCTGCCTTCTTCACCGCGCTATCACCAGATGCGCAAGACGACATCATCGCACGTACTGAGCACGAGCTGTAAGTACACTCACTAAGTAAAACAAAAGGCACCGATAGGTGCCTTTTGTTTGAATACTTAATTCGCGAATGACTATACCTGACCGCATTACAGCTTGTGCAAAATGGTCACGCATTTCTTCGTGACGTTGTCGTATTCTTTCGTCATGTAAGCGGTAGTGATCGCGCCCTCTTTCATGATGCAAATGGCATCGAGTAATGAAGCGTTGTCTGATTTGAGATAGCGTTGAATTAGCTCTCTGACTTGCTGCTTATGGTAGCGGCAATACGTTGCGATCTCGCCACTGTCGTCACTGAATTCCGCGGACGTATTGATGAAAAAGCAACCGCGAAACTCGCCCAACTTTTCTTCAGAGCCATGAAACCAGCCGTTGAGTGCTGTAAATAACTGATCGATCACCTCCGCGCACGTTTGTGCTGAAGAAAGCTTTTCCTCCAACCATTCCATAAATATTTGGTGGCGTTGTTCTAATGCGGCGATGATAAGCGCTTCTTTGCTCTCAAAATGGTTATATAGCGTGCGTTTAGCCACGCCGGAAACATTGAGGACTTCATTGATGCCAATAGAGTTGATGCCTTGTTTGTAAAACAGTGACAAAGCTGTGTCGATCAATAACTGTTTCTTTTTGTTCATAACTATGTCCTCAAAAAGTTCCATAAACACATATTGACAAAGGTAGACAGATTTGTCTATTTTATTTTGTAGACAATTCGGTCTACTTTGAGGTGTTTATGAATAATTTAATTTTATCGTTGGTTGCCGGGCTTGGCGCTACGTTGGCTATTGGCGTATTGTCCTACGCTGAGGTATCACTGACGGAGGTTGTACTCCTGATGGCACCATTTGGTGCTACCGCAGTACTGGTGTTTGGGGTGCCTAGCAGCCCTCTCGCTCAACCAAAAAACGTGATCATTGGTCACTTCATTACGGCATCTATCGGTATTGCGTTTAGCCAGTATGTTGACGTCACGCCGGTCACGCTCGCGATTGCGACGGGGCTAGGTGTTTCTGCGATGCTGATTACGAAGACCACTCATCCACCTGCGGGGGCAAATCCAATTTTGATCATGGCGTCTGGGCAGGGATGGAGTTTTCTCTTCACGCCTGTCCTGATTGGCGCGGTAGTGATTGTTCTGGTCGGTAAAGGGTTACAGTTGCTACAAAGTCAGTACTTAAACCCTCGACTGAATGGTCAGAAGACCTAGTCGGATTGTAGTTAGAGCCGCGAAAGGGAGTGATCTCTTTTGCGGTTTTATCTTTTGTCGGTTTGCAAAAACAAAATCTGATTCTCTCTTGGTATTCAGTCGTATACATCAACATGGTAGTTAAATTGGTACAATGCGATGAACAGAATCCACCCTAAGAAACTATTGCACAGTAAATGGACGGCAATTTCACCTAAAAACAAAGAGAAGCATTTTGTCGTGACGGAAATGGAACTAGATGAAGATGGTAACGTTGTGAGATGTGTCATCGAGGCAGTCATGAGTAAACGCGACCGAGAGATGAACTGGCAAGACCTAAAAGACTCTGAGCAATGGATGCAAGGGTGGAAGTGAGTGACGCTTCGTTGTTGGGCGAATCAAGCAGAAACGTGCGTTGCGAGTAGGCAAAAGTGGTGCTATCTGATACGTTGATAATTCGTTCTAACGCCCACTCAAAGGATTAATTATGATTGATTTCGACAATTCCTCTGTATTTAAGCTTAAGCCGATTGACGTTTCTAATGCCAGAGAAGACTTCCTTAAGTTCTTGATTGATGGTGAGACTATTTTCGCTGCTTTTAAAACAGTTCGTGACCAAGTGGTGTTTACGAACAAGCGAGTGATAGCGGCAAATGTGCAAGGGATTACCGGCTCAAAAGTGGATTACACTTCTTTGCCTTACAGTAAGATCAATGCATTTTCTATCGAGACCTCTGGTACTTTTGATTTGGATTGTGAAATCGAGTTCTTCATGAGTGAGGTGGGAAGAGTGCGTTTTGAAATTAAAGGCTCGTTTGATTTGATTTCTTTCAACCGTATGGTTAGTGAGTATGTACTAGGTTAAGGGATTAGAAATGAGAGCTTCGCTGAGAGACAAAATTATAGAGGTCTGTGACAAAAAGATCGCGAGTAAAGGTGAATTGGTTGGTCTCTCATTTTATGCGTTTTTCGCTAATAAAAATGACGACCCAGAGCTGTTGATGGAAGCGGCTACGTGGTGGATTCAGACTCATCAGCTCGACCACTTCGAAAAAGCAGTAAAAGTAAAATCAATGGTCGAGTCGGGGAGCTAAATTAAGAAAAAGAAGTAAAGAAAGCAGACAAATGCTAATAACGTTGCGGACAAAACAGGGTAGATAATGTAAGAGTCCTGCTTGTTGGTTCGTTGAAAACATAGCGAAACAAGTAAGACGTTATAAACAACAAGTAACAAGCTGATCATGGTTCCGCTGTTTAGTGTCATACTTGATAGCTGAGTTAAGAAAAACGCCAATAAAAGGTAATCGAAGACAATGAGCCATAAAAAGGCTTTCTTCAGTAAGTCGCTTTTTCTTTTTTCGGATGATGTTATGTGCATATAGAACTCAACTAAAAAGTCACAGTAACAGAGGCTTTGGTTAGAGAGGTCACCATCAGAGTGGTGACCTTTTAAGATTATAATTCTTGAATTTTTACTTCGCTGGTGGCGGTATCGCCGGAGTAATTGATGACTTCTTGACGAATGACTGGTTGGTTGAATTCAGCCTTATCTTTCGCTTTTTGCAGTTCGCTTTCTTGGTGGTTGCCAAAAAGGGTCTCAAGCACTTTAGCGGCAGGAGTCGTTAAAACAAACAGCTCAATACGACGGTTTTCGCTAGAATCTGGCTCATCAGGATTAAGCAGCGCTCTATCTGACATACCCGTTACCTGCATTACTCTATCATCCGGCATACCGCCTTCAACTAACGTATTTCTTGCTACGTCTGCTCGAGAGGCTGATAACGCCCAGTTAGATTGACGACCAAAACGCTTTTTAAATGGAATTGCATCTGTGTGTCCGCTGATGATCAGAGGGTTGTTAACACGATGAAATACAGGTGCTAGTGCGAGCAGTAAATCTTCAAAAAAAGGAGTAAGTTCTGCACCACCACGGCTGAACATATGCTGTTTGTAATCATCTTGAAGGACGATACGCAAACCTTGTGGTGTCACCGTGACGTTTACATTTCCCTGCGCATTAATTTGGGCAGTCATTTGCTCAATTACTTTCGCTAGTGCGGCAAGTTGCTCTTGAGTATCGAAGTTACCAGGAATCAAAGAATCAATTTCTGGTCCATCCCCATCACCTTTGAAGTAAGAGCTTACCACATGGTTGGAGTTGTGTTTACTTGGCACAGAAGAGTCCTGTGCCAAGTCGATAGGAGAAATACTTTGTGACGTATCAAATGGGTTGCCGTAACTCTTGTCGAATACGCTTGAACTATGCAAGTGGGCAACAATCGCTTTACGCTCTTCTTTGTCTACCACCTGCATAACCCAAAGTACAAGAAACAGCGCCATTAGGGCGATCATGAAGTCAGCAAACGCGACTTTCCACGCGCCGCCATGAGACGACTCATCATGGCTGTATACTTTGGCACGTTTGAACACTACATGCTCTTGTTTTTGCATTATCCCTCCTGTTCAGCTAACCACTTCTCCATTTGGTTGAATGTTGGTTTGATGTCTAGCTGAATATGTTTACGACCAGCGTCAATGGCGAGCAATGTCGGCTTTTTCGCTACGTAGGCAACCAAGGTTGCACGAACGCACTCAAAAGCAGTCATATTACGTTTTACTCGCTGAGCCATGGCGTTACTTAGTGGATCTAAGCCACAGTAACAACCGAAAATACCAATGAATGTACCAACGAGAGCTGCCGCAACGTGATAACCAATCATAGCGATTGAGCCATCAATAGCTTGCATGGTGATAATGATGCCACCAACTGCTGCAAGAATACCGAAGCCAGGTAGTGCTTCTGCTGTACGCTGTAGTGAGCGTGAAGGTAAAAGCATTTCGTTCTGTATTGCTTCGATTTCTTGCTCTAGCAGTCCCTCTAATTCATGAGGCGACATCTGTCCCATTGCCATTAAACGTAAATTGTCAGTAATGAAAGAAATTAGGCGATGATCTTCTGCGATCGTCGGGTAAGCGAGGAACATAGAGCTTTGCTCCGGAGCCTCAATATGAGAATCCAGAAACTTGTATCCGCGGTTTCTCGCTGTCTCTAGCAAGTTGTTGAGTAGTGCCATTAATTCCATGTAGTACTCATGCTCTTCTGTTGGACCTTTAATGGTCGCTGGCACTTGGCGACGCATTTCTTTCAGTACATGAGGCGGATTACCGATGATCAAAGAACCAGCAGCGGCGCCAATAATGATAAGGAATTCGGCTGGCTGCCAGATAGCACCTAAGCTACCACCGGCCCACATATATCCACCGAAGACGCACACCAGGATAGTGAGCACTCCAAAAAACTTTTGCATCTTGTGACTCCTAAGAGGACATTAATTGGTTGAGTTGTTTCAGCGCTTGTTTGTGAAGCTGACATATACGAGGTGGTGTCAGATCCAATACCAGAGCTATTTCGTGTAAGTTGAGTTCATGTTGATAGAACAGAGTCAGGAGCAGTTGATCGCGCTTAGGTAATTTACCCAAAGCACTGTCTAAACTACGACGAATATGTTCATGCTCCATGCCATCGTATTGCCCGCCAATGTAGCTATCACCGCTGCTCTCCATCAGTTGGTCAAGGCTTTGCATCTCGCCTGCGAGAGCGGCATTTTGGCGGTTGTAATAATCTTGCTCATTCGTCCCTAAAGCCTGGATGATTTCGGCATCCGTTGGCATTCGACCTAACGTTCGAGTGAGATCTCGAGTCACGTCGTTGAGCTCGTGGGCTTGTTGACGAGTCTTACGTGAACGCCAATCTAGTCGGCGTAATTCGTCTAAAATAGCTCCCCGAACTCGACAAACGGCGAAAGCAGGAAAGTGAGGATCGTCAACATCGCCATATCGGCGTCCAGCCTCGACTAGAGCGATAAGGCCTATCTGCTGCATATCTTCAATACTACAGTGAGAAGTGGCATGAACGCGCAGCTGGTTAACTACGCGTTTTACCATGACCTGATGACGTTGTAGCAATGCGTTTTCATCAATTGGTCGTGACGGTGTTGTCACTTCCTCTTCTGTGGTGTAAGTGTCTTGTACATTCATGTCCAACATGGTTGTGCTCCGTTATTGCACAACATATTTAGTCAACAAAACATCGTCGATTTCTCGGACGATGTCTGTTTTAGCAAAAGCGAGTAGAAGCGTTTGCTTCACTTCGTCTTGCAGAATATCGATGGCACCCGCTTGCTGTAACTGATCAAACGTTTTGTCGCTAAACAGTTTTAATAGAGAGTTTTGTACCATAGGCATGTATTCATCGATCTCTTTGATACGCTCTGGACGGCGTGTCTCAATTGCCAGTTCTAGCATCACAAAGTGAGTCTGTTTCTTGCCTTTAACGGTCAAAACGACTTTGTCCAAAGGATGGAAGCTAGGGCCTTTACTTGTCGGTTGTTCTGTGACCAAAAAAGACAGTGGAGAGTCTTCGATCAGTGAACCAGAGTCAGGTGACTCTTGAGCGTGTTTGTTTAAGTACCAGATTCCGCCCATAATTGTGACGGCCGAAACGAGGGCACTGGTGATGATCATGGCGATAAACAGGGCGATCATTTGTTGTTTGGTCATAACCTTTTTCCTCGAAGATTCACTAAGCTTGAGTGCTTAGCCAGTGTTCTGAATAGTTAGTTGTTGTCGTGGTTTGGAATGCACCAGATTCTCGTGCGGCGAAAATATTGGCGTCTTCTTCGTTTGCATGTGGGTCATTTCGACCTTGGTTTTGATCAGAGCCAACATTGACATCGACATGAACGAAGTTTTGCTCTTGTAACTCAGTACGCAATCGTTCCGAAACTTGCATTAAAGCTTCTCGTGTTGCTGCGGCATTGGCGTTGATGTGGACACTCAAGCGGTCACCTTCAACACGTACAAGTAAATCCAATTTCCCTAAGTCTGGTGGGTCTAGGCGGATTTTTGCTTCTTGTACATTTTGTTGAGCTTGGAGCGTCACGCGATCATGTAATACTTGCATCATTTGCTCCCCCCACTTTCCGGCAGTGGTATCAACACGCACTGCTGCCCACTCAGAGCCTTGAGCTTGAACATGACTCGACGCAACCGGTGAATGTGCAGGTTGTGTTGTAGGAGCTTGTGCTTGAAGTAGAGAGGCGGTTGGTTGCCCTTGAACAGGTTGATTCAAAAGAGTTTGAAACTCAGCACCGGAGATAGGCAAACGCGAACTCGATGAAGTCGGCAGACTTTGCTTCACATCTTGTTTTGATGATGTGTTTAACATAGCGTTAGACGAATCTTGAGCAACAGACTTAACTTCGCTCGCAGCCATTAAAGATGATGCTTTTCCTAGTTTCTCAGCCTGCTTCTCTGCCATGGTAATCATACCCTGGGTTAAAGCTTGAGCTTGCGCTGCAAGATCAGTCGATTCTGTTAACCCTGGTGTACTGGTCAAGTTGGCATCCGGATCTGAAGCTGAGCGGTCATCAGTATCAAAACCATGACTTTGTACTTTGTTTGCGCTGTTCAAAGTAGAGGCCGTAAGGTGAAAACTCGGTACCGCTGACGCAGAGTTAAAGTCTTGCTCACCATTCTGCTTGTTCCCTGATTTAAAACCATGAGAAAAGCCGTGTACCGAGTTCGCTTGCTTGATGTGACCCTCATTGTTAGCTGGCGAATTACCCGAGTGCTGAGTTGAAGAAGGTATGATCATTGAGTTAGCTCCATGGTCATTGCTAATTGATAGGCCATAGCGCGTTCTTGATGGTCATTGACCATGTTCATCTCTTTTTTCAACTCGTTGGTCGACTTCTCTAATACTGCGAAGGCATTAGCGTGCACTGTTTTCGCTCGCTGGATTTCAGGTGCAAGCTTAGGATCTTTCAAAAAAGGCTTGTGACTGATCAAAAGCTCTCGCAACTGCAAGTCGTACCGCTTGAGCGCATGCCAGTCGGCCGTTTTTGCGGCGAACTGGATGAGCTGAGATAAATGACGGAATCGCTCTGGCGATACTTTATGCTTGTTGTCCAAAATTCATCCAACCTTCACGAATGTTACCCATTACACGCTCAACGTTAACCAAGCGATTTGCATCGTTTTGCACGCTAGCGTAATAAAGTTCGACTTGGCAGAAGTCATACAGCTGGCGTAGGTTTTCCGCAATTTCACCGCCGTTTTCATCATCTAAAGCACTTGTTAGTCCAATCAAGATGTTCATGCATTTGTTGATTCCATTCCCTTTCTCGGCCAAACGATTTGCGGCTAGGTGGCCGCGAATACGTTCAACTTCATCGAGTAGGCCATCGATTAACATGATGACCAATTGGTGTGGATTTGCTGCTGCCGCTTGAGCGTCGAGATCGACTTGTTGGTACGAATCGTAACCAGAATCCATAAGCATGAATATTTCTCCTAAATTTGGAACCAAATGTCTTATTTTTGAGCATTAAACATGGACATGGTTTGGTTCATTTGGGTCATAATTGAATTCATTTGAGTGAATTGTTTGAGATAGCGGTTGTACGACATTTCGTACTTACGCTCTAAATTGGTTTGTTTATCTTTGATTCGGTCTAAGCTTGACTGTATTGCGTCTTTACGCGTGCTGAAGGTACCTGATGAGAACTTCAAGAAAGGCTCTACCATCGCGTCAAGAGAATCTAGCAAAGCGTCATCCCCATTAAACAACGCCTCTAAGCCTGCGCTGTTTGTTTGTTGAGCTTCTTTGAACTTTTCTTGATCAACTTTCATTTTACCGTTGCGGTCTAGGCTCACGCCGATTTCGCTTAGGCGCATACCATTGTGTTCACCTCGGATTAACCCCGTTAACTGACTCTCAATAGAACGCAATGTCGAGTCGCTAGCGAGCACGCCGCGTTTCTTATCTTCACCGCCAATTTGGGTGTACTGATCGATAGTCGAAACAAGGGCATTGTAGGTTTCCACAAACTTATCTAGTTGTTCTTTAGTGCCTTCGCTATCAGCTCCAATTTTTAAACCGATTGGCGAATCTCCCGCGGCTTGCGGTTTAGATACGGTAATGTCAACACCGTCGATGACACCTTCAAAAGTATTACTTGCGTTGGTCAGTTTCAGGCCTGAGTCTTTTGCACCTAGCCACATAACCGCATCTTGCGGAGCGTTAATTTGCTTGAGGTTGGTGAAGGCGTCTTCAAACCACGCTTGGCCAGTACCCGATGCAGATACGTTGATCTTATTTTCGACACCAGTCTCAGTGCTCGATAGCATAAAGTGTGTTTGACCATTCGAGCGAACTAGAGTGGCGTTAACGCCAGGGTTATCCGTGTGATTGTTAATCGCACTTGCTAAATCACTGATCGTTGCAGTGCCGTCACCATTAACATCAACGGAGGACAAGTCTAGAGTCATTGTTTCACCGTTGATGGTGAATTCTAAAGATCCAGTTGTTGGTACTTCTGTCGTTGCCTCAAGGTCTGCAGGCATACCTGTAGATACTTGATGCGCCGTTGCCACTTTTTCTACAAAAATCTGATAGTTACCCGTTAGCGCTTTAGCATCCGCGTTTGCAGTAAAGTTACCTTCTTGAGAGAGTGTCGCACTGTTTTTGATGATGCTGTTTGTGCTGTTATTCATCTCTTTCATTGCAGTACGAAAATCACGTAGTGCGCTTTCAACTTTATTAAAAGCTGACAGTTGTGACTGGTACACATTAGCTTGCGCTTGGTAACGGTTTTTGAATGGGTTTGTGTCCAATTGTGCGAATTGGGTTGCCATTTTTACTGGGTCTAAAGAACTCATGAGGTGTGCTCCTCTCATCTCTTATTGGCTTGAATACTTTGAATGCTACGCCTTAGTTTAATTATCAGTGGCAAGATACGTGCCGTATATTAAATTCAATTAAAACAAAGGTTTAAAGCTATTTTGTTTTCTTGGGAGGAAGTGGTGTTTCCACCTTGTTTGTTCCGCCTTCCTCCATGGAAAAAGTAATTTCCTTATAAGAAAAGGCGACCTAAACAAAGAAAATATTTAATTGTATTGATGGTTCTAATTAGGAGAGATGTTTTAATTAGACGTTATATTCAGCCTTTACTTCAGCTTGATTCAGATAATTCTTACAGAGTACATTAATTACGTTCTGATATTATTTTTGATAGTGTGACGTGCAAGTGTTCTCACTAAAAATTAAATTTTTTACGTTTCAAAGAATGTCAGTTATGAATGAATTTGCGTTACGATTGATGAAATGTGCTCGTGCATATGAAGAGTTCATTAACAAAAAACTATTAAGTAAACAGAGCATCAATTCTGATGAGATAGCTAGTATCTTAAAGGAAGCTAAGTTCAATTTTCCTGAACTTAGAGATAGTAAAATAGGAAGCAAATTAGAGACGATAGAATTAGAACTGTTTAATAAGGTTTTATTTAATATTATGTTGAAATTCGGATTCAGAGTGCCTGAATCTCACAAAGATAATACGAGCTCTATTTATATTCGTAGATAAAAATAAAGCCTTCCATAGGAAGGCTTTATAATTAAGACGATTTAAATTAAGCGCACTATTAACTAAGTAATTAGCGTAGTAGTGACATTGCCATGCTTGGAAGCTGGTTAGTTTGAGACAGAACAGTTGTACCTGCTTGCATCAACATTTGGTTCTTAGTCATGTTTGAAGACTCTACTGCAAAGTCTGTATCCATGATACGACCTTTAGATGCTGTAACGTTTTCTACCATGTTACCAAGGTTAGCCATAGTGTGCTCAAGACGGTTGATGTTCGCACCGAAGTCTGCACGAGAGCTACCAATTTTTTCTACTAGACCGTCAGCGCCGCTGATTTTGTCTAGTGCTGCTTTTGCTTTAGTCGCGTCATCGATACCATCTGTAATTGCTGCATCAGCAAGAATAGTAGTGATTTCACCGATACCTGCGCTTGCGCTTACAGTCAATGTTTCAGCAGAAGATGCACCGATTTGGAATGTTACGTCACCTGCACCGAAGCCGCCGCCTTTAAGAAGGTTTTGACCACCGAACTTAGTGTTGTCTACGATGTTGTTTAGTTCTGCAGTAAGCTGTGTGAACTCTTTGTTAAGAGACGCACGGTCTGTTGCACTGTTTGAACCGTTCAACGATTGTGTAGCAAGGTCGTTCATACGGTAAACGATGTTTGTCATTTCATCCATCGCACCTTCAGCAGTTTGCATCATAGAGATGCCGTCTTGTGCGTTACGCATTGCTACTGACATGCCGCGTGTCTGCGCTTCTAGACGGTTAGCAATTTGAAGACCAGCAGCGTCATCAGCAGCTGAGTTCACACGGTAGCCTGTGCTTAGACGTTCCATTGCTGTGTTTAGAAGTCCGCTTGTTGTGTTCATTGTGTTTTGAGTTACAAGCGAAGCGTAGTTAGTGTGCATTGATAAAGCCATCTTAGTCTCCTTAGTTAGTCACTATATCTTTCAGGCCTCGGGATATTCCCTTGTCACTAACTAGAGGCGGTCGGTCTGCTTTAATGATTAATTTGAAAATTAAAAAATTTCTAAAAAAGATAAAAATTGATGATTTTTAGTGATTTGTATTCCATGAAAACCGGGAAAATCATCATATAAGCCTAAATTTATTAGTTAAGTTAAAGAAACTATTGCCCAATGATCTTGTGGTTATCCGTTATAAATAAAAAAACAGCACGAATAAATCGTGCTGTTTTAAATATAAATGGTTGAGTTTCAACTATTCCTCATCAAAAGACTGAAAGGAGAGAGAGGTTGGGATATCGCTGAAATAACCAAAATAATAACTGGCACCCAATAAACGATAGCGGTTAAGTTCCGTTTGACTCGCTACACGTCCGGCAACCCAAGTATATTTATGCTTTCTTAAGAACTTAGCAATAGGTAGGAAAGCGTGTCTTTCTTCTTTATCCTCTAGTGTGACTGACAATTTGATCATATCGGGACTAAAGTCTGCGACGCGCTCGAAGTTCACTTGCGATGTCGCGACTTCAAACCAAAGTGAATATGCATTCTCTTTTAACTTTTTGGTGAGTGTGGCGACTTTATCACGATCACATAACGTTTCATCAGCTTGAAGAGAAGGAATCACATGTTGAAAAGCAGAAGAGTGGAATTGAATTGTCTGTTCGAGAAAATAAACCCCAGGCTCCCACAGTAATGCATCCACGCGAATCGGCACGACAACATTACTAATCAAGTCGTGATGAAAGGCTTCTAACTGAAATTGTGTTTGTCTTAGTGCAAGGTAAAGACTGAACAAATCCAGGCAGTACTGCATTTGTTCAGAGAGTTTGAATTGATAGACACTTTGTTCTCCACGCATACCAAATCTCAACGTCAGGTGTTGGAATTCTACTTCCCCTGATTGAGCTTCCCTAATTGCTTGGCATGCGTGTTGGACATCATTGTGTTTTAAAGCATCAAAGACTAATTGATCGTCATCCGTGACGATATGTTGTACTGCGAGACCAACCAAATGTTCGTACATCGCATGTGTTGAAATAAGATTAACCAAGGTTTCCTACCACATTGATTTGTTTGTTTTCTGGGATTTCGTTGTAAGACAATACTGCCAGCCCTTGTGTAAATGTACGAGCGTAACGCGCTAGAAGAGGGCGCAGCTGTGGCATAACGAGAAGGATCGGAGGTAGCCCCTGTTGCTTAAGCTGTTGTCTGATCAATGGCAAGTTTTGTTGGAACTGACCAAGAATGTTTGGCTCAATTGGGAAGCTATCTAGTGTTACCGTACCAGAAGATTGTGCTTGTTGCAGTGAAGTTAGTAGCATTTGTTCTAGCTCATCAGACAGTGCGTAGACATTTAACTCGTTCTTTTGTCCTGCAATTAAGTTAACAAGCGTACGCTTTAGTGCACAGCGCACATCAGATGCAAGTAGGATCGGGTCCTTTGTATTTTCCGCGGATTCCAACATTGTGTTGGCAATCGTGCGAATATCTTTTAGTGGCACTTGGTCCAATAAAAGCTGACGATATACTTTCAGCTGCTGCGCTGGATTAAGTGCTGCTGCTAATGCTTCTGCTAGTTTCGGGGCTTGTTGTGTCAAACGCTGGGTTATTGCTTCCACATCGTCGTGCGTAAACAATTCTGCAAGGTTTGTCTTCATGATTTTACTAATATGAGTGGCAATAACAGTGCCATCATCGACAACTTGGTAACCCATATTAAGTGCTTTTGCTTTATCTTGATGCTCAATCCATACAGCTGGCAACTGATAAGCAGGATCGCTACCCAAAATGCCATCTACCTCACCGTAAGTTTCGCCAACCGCTATCGCCATTAAACGCTCTGGTTCAATAAAACCTTGCTCAATGACTTCGCCATTTAGAGAAATTGTGTATTGGTTTGGCTTGAGGCTCAGATTGTCACGAATACGAACTTCAGGTAATAAAAAGCCAACTTGTTCAGAAAGGTTTCGACGCACACCGCGAATTCGTTGTGATAAAGGTGCCCCTTGTTCTTTGTTGACTAGATGGACGAGTCGGTAACCAAGCGCAAGTGATAATGTTTGGACGTGAGGAATATCATCCCATGTCAGCGGTGTATCATCGTCTTGCATCGCTTGTGAAAGTGCTTCGACCTCTTCAATCTGGGAGTCTTGCACTGGCTTCTTGGTTTGACGCCACCCTGCGAACGCTAATGCGCCAGCAAACGCAAAAAAGGCTAGGTGTGGCATACCCGGTACCATACCGATTACCGCCATAATACCTGCGACAGTAAATAGCGTTGCAGGAGTTGCTAGTAATTGCTTTTGCATGGTTTCCGACATGCCATTATCGCTATCATTAATTCGCGTAACGATAATCGCGGCAGCCGTTGCCAATAGTAGTGAAGGAATTTGAGCAACTAGACCATCACCGATTGTGAGTAGGGCATAAGTTTTAAAGGCGTCAGACGCAGCGAGTCCATGCTCGAAGACACCAATACTAATACCACCAATGATATTGATAAACAGAATCAACAAACCTGCGATGGCATCGCCACGCACAAACTTTGATGCACCATCCATCGAACCATGAAAATCGGCTTCGTTGGCGACTTCTTTACGGCGTAAGCGAGCCGTTTCCTGATCGATAAGGCCAGCGTTTAAGTCGGCATCAATTGCCATTTGTTTGCCTGGTAGAGCATCCAATGTAAAGCGGGCTGAAACCTCAGAAATACGTTCACCACCTTTGGTGATTACGACGAAGTTGATGATCATCAAGATGACGAAAACCACCATACCAACGACGTAGTTACCGCCAATGACGACTTCACCGAATGCTTGAATGACCTTACCCGCTGCGTCACCACCATTATGTCCTTCTAGGAGTACAATTCGCGTAGAAGCCACGTTCAATGTGAGACGTAATAATGTTGCGACCAGCAAAATAGTTGGAAAAACAGAGAAATCTAATGGTCGCTTTGCGGTTGTGCTGACCAGCAATACTAGGATTGCTAAGACGATATTAAAGGTAAACAGCGCATCCAGTAGCAGAGGAGGCAAAGGAAGAATCACCATTGCTAATATCATTAGCAAGACGATTGGAATGCCAACGTAGCCTTTGGTTGATGTTTGAAGTTGTTTTAACCGGTTAAGCATACTTTCGTGTCCTTGGATAAACGCGGGTTAATCAGTGCTGCAAATGTTTTGGAATCGAAAAATGAGGTAAAGGAATTGGCTCTTTTCCCTCACCTTTACGAAAGGCTTTCAATTGCAAAACGTAAGTAAGAATATGTGCCACTGCGATGTACAGTTGGCTTGGAATTGCTTGTTCAATCGCCGTCGTGTGATAAATCGAACGGGTAAGTGGCGGGGAGTTAATGATTTCCACTTTGTTTTCTCGGGCGATACGTTGAATGTGCATAGCAGTTTCGTCTACGCCTTTTGCGACGACAAAGGGCGCGTCAGAAAGCGAAGGCTCGTATTTCAGTGCGACTGCGTAGTGCGTTGGGTTTGTGATGATCACGTCAGCCGTCGGCACCATTTTATCGATCTTACGGCGCGCAAACTGTTGCTGTATTTGACGAATACGTTGTTTTACTTCCGGACGACCTTCATTATTTTTAAATTCCTCTTTCAATTCTTGTTTCGTCATGCGGAGTTCTTTTAGGTGTTCCCAACGCTGATAAGGAATGTCGATAACCCCAAATAACAACAATGCAAAGCCCATTAAGAGTAAGCCTTCAAACAGAATTGACATTACTAGAGAAAAACCTTGGCTGAGCGGGAGATTTTGCATGCCAAGTAATGGCTGTAAGTGGTTGTCTAAGTAGCCATATAAGATGCCGAAGATGACGGCTACTTTGAACGTCGACTTTAAGAGCTCAACCACTGAGCGGGTCGAAAAAATGCGCTTTATCCCGCTCAAAGGATTAATTTTGCTCAGCTTTGGCATCACGTTCGCGGGACGGAACATCCAGCCGCCTAGCACAAGGCTACTACCACAGGTCACGATAATAATGACGGTAAACAATGGTAATAGCATGTCGATGATGACCGCTAAACTTTGTCCCAATTGCTCGACAAGTTGTTTAGGATTTTCTAGGTCGGCTCGCGTCAGCATCATGTTGTAGCGAAAGATCCCCGACATGCTTTCCCAAATACTATTAAGCTGAGAGTAAAAGTAGAGCGCCACCGCTAGAAATATAACCGCAGTAGTAAACTCTTTCGCGCGAGGAATTTGTCCTTCCTGGCGGGCTTTCTTTACCTTCTGCGGTGAGGCTTTTTCAGTTTTGTCTTGAGAAGATTGATCGCTCATGCTCCCCCCAACATAAAGTTACTCAAGTGTCTAATGGTGTCGTGAACGAGCGCCGTGTAGCGACCAGGAACACCAGAAACTGAGATTAACACGCTGAATAGACCCAGCAGCATCGTCATAGGAAAACCTAACGCATAGACATTAAGTGATGGTGCGGCTCGGTTCATTACACCAAAACTGATGTTGGCTAGAAGCATGGAAACAATAGCGGGCAAAGCCAAAGCGAGTGAAGAGGCAAACATCCAACCGAAAATATTGACAACACCTTGCAGAGAAAGCGATGTGATACCAGATCCGACTGGCCAAACAACAAAGCTTTGAATCACGATATCTATGACGAGTAAGTGTCCTTCTAGCGCGAGGAACAACAAGGTTGAGAAAATCAGAAATATGCGTCCCAAAATGGCGACAGAAAGCCCGTTAATAGGATCATTCATCATCGCCATACCTAAGCCCATTTGCAGAGAAATCACCTGGCCAAGCATGGTGAAAACGTTAAAGAGCATGTGCAAAATTAACCCAAACATTACTCCCCAAATAGCTTGCTCAAAAGCAAGGAACAGGGAAGTCATAGAGAATAACTCGACTTGTTGCATGGGTGGCATTAACGGTCCAGTAATGACAACGATCGAGAGGGCCAGTAAAGTACGAACCCAAACAGGAATAATCGCATCACCAAAGAAAGGCATTGAAATAAATACGGCTCCCACACGAAAAAACGGCCACCAGAGTTGACCGAGTATCGCCGAGAGCTCTGCAAATGTGATGGCCATTAGCCAATCATCCCTGGTATGTTGTGGAACAAGAAATCAAACAGTTCCATTATCTTACGTAGCATCCAGTGACCTGCAAAAATCACCATTAATAAGGTAACGAGCAAACGTGGCAAAAAGCTGAGTGTTTGCTCGTTGATTTGTGTGGCAGCCTGAAATACGGCGATACACAAACCGACAATTAAGCCTGGAACAACCAATACGGCAACCATCAAAATGATCAGCCATACTGCATCGGAAAATAACGTTACGGTTAGTTCTGGGGTCATAACTGCTCCTCGTTAACCGAAGCTGGCAGATAAGGTGCCAACTGTCATTGCCCAACCATCCACGAGTACAAATACCACCAACTTAAAGGGAAGTGAGACAATTAAAGGTGATAGCATCATCATACCCATTGCCATCAGGACACTGGCGACAACCAAGTCGATGACCAAAAACGGGATGAAAAGCATAAAACCAATTTGGAAGGCGGTTTTTAGTTCACTAATGACAAATGCAGGCAAGACAACGGCAAATGAAATATCCTCAACGTTTTGGTCGAGAGGCTCATTGGCAATACGTAACATTTGTTCAAGAGAGCTTTGGTGCGTCTGTGCCAGCATGAACTCTCTCACTGGTTTCTCTGCAACAGAAAAAGCCTGTATTAGCGTGATTTCGCCGTTGTCGTATGGCTGAAACGCATTTTCATAAATATCGCTCCAGACAGGGCGCATAATCAGTAACGTCAATGCGAGAGCGATCCCGACCAACACTCTGTTAGGTGGGCTTTGTTGAAGACCAAGAGCTTGGCGCAAAATCGCAAGGACAACGACAATTCGAGTAAAGCTCGTCGCCATCAAAATAAATGCTGGAAGAAAACTGAGCGCCGTCATCAACAACAGAATTTGCAGTTTAACGCTGTATTCTTGTTGTGTGTCGCCATCAGAAACGGACAAGATAGTTAAGCCGTTGTCAGCCGCCATTGTTGGGAAAGCAAACAAAAGTGACACCAATACCAAAAGAGGTAACCAACGGTGCCAAGCGCTCAGATTTTTCATTGTGATGCCTACCTAAGATTATTGACCAACGCCACTCAATGCAGAGTCATGTACATCGATCAGACGAAGTCCATACTTATCATTGACAACGACAACTTCAGCGTGGCCCATAAGAGAACCGTTTACTTTCACGTCTAAAGGCTCGCCATTGAGCTTTTCCAACTCGATAACCGTGCCTTCACCCGCTTTCATTAAGTCCCCAAGTGGGATCTCCTTACTCGCAACTTCCAGCGTGACTGTGACAGGAATGCTTTTGAAAAAGCTAAGGTCACGTTCCGCAGTGGCTGGTTCTTGTTGGAGCGTATCTTCGGCTTCAAAGTCTTCTAATTGAAAATCATCAAAGTTCAGTTCTTCTGCGTCGAATGCATTAGTTTCTAGCGCTTCGCTCATCGCTGCGGTTCCTTATCAGGGTTAAAGATCAAAACAAGTTGGCCGTCTTGCTCGGCAATACGACCTGTAAATAGAGATTGGTTGCCAATGCTTACTGGAACCGTGTTAAGAAGTTCAATAGGTAAAATATCGTTGGGTTGTAAGCCAACCACATCACTTAAAGGCATCTTCTTTTTACTTAGAACAACGTTCAGTCGAACGGGGGTCGTCTCTAAAGAACGACAGAAAGGTTGAAACAAATCGGTATCAGGTTGCAGTTCAAGCTGCTCGATCAGCGTTTGAATAAGATGACCATCTAGCTTGAGATGAATTGAGCCTTGATGATCGTCAAACGCAATGTTTAATTGAACGTTAATGCCAATTCCTCTAGGGGTCTCATACTCACCCGTGTCCCACATTTCACCAGGAGCAAGCCAACCGATGATGATTCGACTGATGCGCTCTTGTAAACGTAAGTCACTGGCCGTCAGAGTAGCGGCTGAACGCTCTGCACTTGCACCATAAAATCTATCAGCCAACTTTATTAGCGTGTGAGGGTTACCATGGATGAATACCATGCCGCCTTCCTGATGTTGATAGGTCGACGTTTGCTCTTTGTCCATCTCAACCGATGTAAAGCGGTGCAAGTCTACTGAGGTTAAGCTAGCTTCCACTTTTCCTGTGCTGAGCCAATTTTGTAATTCAGTCGTAAGGTTTGAGCAAGATTCTGAAATTAAATTATCGAGCTTCTCACGAATGATATGAATAGGTTTGCCTAATAATTCTACATCAAGTAGTTGACTATCAGAAATAGGCTCGCTAACTCTATTTTCCATTTATATTTTACCGTGCGTTAACAATCGAAAGTGTTTTAACTTAATGGCGTGTAGTCTACACAGAAATTTTAATGATCTTTTAGCTCCAAACTCTAAGATTGTGACTTTAGTTCACATGTTGCTTTGTTCATATAGTCATAATCTTTTAATGAAATTTAAAAAGAGTTAGTTTTCTTTATAAATCGCTTAATAAATAAAATAACAATGTTGAGCGTTTTAGTTGTTATAGATTTTTTAAATTGCCTTTATGGCGTAACAACAACTTCAAATAAATAAATTATAAGATGCTGTTTTTTATGCTTAAAGCTTCCATTGGAGGCTAGGCGTGCTCTCTTGAGCGTTTTGTAACCAATTTTAATATTCAGAATAGGTAATTAAAATGATTAGCTATGCCAGTTCTCTCGGCTTGGTGGCATATTTAATTAAACGGTTTAAGTCATGGGAATGTAAGATATACATGAATCATGTCCGTTTGATAATTTGTAACACAATTATTGTTATCAGTTTTATTTTTTCAAAAGTGTCATATTCAGAAGAAGTCTTAACAATCCCTATGGACCTCTCTAAATGGACATATGAGGGAAATAAATTCAAATGCAACTTGTTGCAATCAAATAATGACTATGGGAAGTTTTATTTCCTAGCGGAACCTAATAATAAATTCTATTTTATTTCCGATATAGAATATGAAAACAATAGATGGAAAACGATTGCTTTAACAACTCAAAATGCTCCTTGGAGTAATGAGCTTTATAGAAAAGAATTTGGCTCCCTTGAATTTACTAAGCCGTCTCAGCGTTTCATCTTTAATAAAGGCGCTGAAGAATTCATGGATTCAATTGCTTCGGGTAGTTGGGTGACGCTGTCACTTAAAGGAAGTAATGCTTCCTCTGTTTCAGAGATTGTGATTCCTACTCTTCAAATTCAAAACGCATTGAAATCATTTAATGCGTGTCGCGCGCGATTGCCTAAATTGTCTTTTTCAGAGGCAAGGGATATGGCGCTCTCATTTGAGTTTGGTCAGAAGACGTTAAGTCGTGGACAGAAAGCAACACTAGAAGCGCTGTATAGCTATGTATCTGTGGATGATCGAGTGACCAAAATCCTCATCGACGGTCACACCGATAACGTTGGTTCAAGTTTAACGAACCTTTCTGTGTCACGTACTCGAGCAGAGCAAGTCACCAACGCTTTGATTGAGCTTGGGGTCGACGAGTCGATGATCGAAACACGAGCTCATGGTTCGCGTTACCCAATTGCCAGCAATAACTCGGTTAATGGCCAAGCAAAAAACCGACGTGTCACCCTGCGTTTAGTGAGAGACAACGAGTATACGGCTACGAAACACTACCCAGATCTACAATCACAAAATCAACAAACGAAAGTTAAGGTTCAATGATGACGAAAACGAAAATTTTGTTGGTTGAGCCAAATGAAGCTCTTGCTCAACCAGTATTGGATGTGTTGCAAAATGCAGGTTACACCGCGAAACACACTCGTACTGGTCGAGGCGCTTTGCTTGAAGAGCGAGCAGAAATCACTTTAGTGAGCTCTACGCTGCCAGATATGTGTGTTCGTGAGTTTGTCGCGTGTCACCAAAAGCAGCGAAATTCGGGTGTTGTTATTGCGATTGTCGACCAAGAACAAGGCATCTTGGCTGCTGAGACGATGAAAGCGGGCGCTACTGATTATCTATTACGCCCATTTGAATCTAATCAGTTGGTTAATCTGCTTAAACGTGTTGAAGCGTTAGGTAAGCCAATGGCCAACATTGTTGCAGAGTCTTGGAGAAGCAAACAAGTTCTGCAATTGGCGCATCGTGCAGCATGTACTAACGCGAGTGTGCTTATTACAGGTGAATCGGGAACGGGTAAAGAAGTGCTGGCGCGATATGTGCATGAGCACTCTCCGCGTATCAATGGTCCATTTGTGGCGGTTAACTGTGCCGCCATTCCAGAGTCAATGTTAGAGGCTGTGCTATTCGGTCATGTAAAAGGCGCGTTCACCGGAGCGACAAATTCTCAAAGCGGTAAGTTTGAAGAAGCAAATGGCGGGACGATTCTGCTTGACGAGATTGGTGAAATGTCACCTGCGGTTCAAGCGAAATTGTTACGCGTCCTTCAAGAGCGTGAAGTAGAACGTGTTGGTAGCCATAAAGCCGTTCAGCTCGATATTCGTGTTATTGCGGCAACCAACAAAGACTTACGTGAGGAAGTTCAAAAAGGCACGTTCCGTGAAGATCTTTATTATCGATTAGACGTGCTGCCTCTGCACTGGCCGCCTTTGCGTGAAAGAAAAGAGGACATTCTACCGATTAGCCAATTCTTTATTGAAAAGTATCAAGATAGCAGCCGCTGTCACCTATCCCAAGATGCGATTAGTGCGCTGAGTCAGTATCACTGGCCGGGCAATATTCGTGAGTTGGAAAATGTCATTCAACGCGCTTTGGTCATGCGTCATGGTGATTACATAACAGCCCATGACCTGATGCTGCCTATTGAGCTTGTCGCGTCAGTTCCTACAGCAGAGCCAACTTCAAACTTTGGTCATGTAGAAGCGAAGAAGCAAGCTGAATATCAGTTTATTTTGGAAAAGTTACGTCAGTTTGGTGGAAACCGAACGAAAACCGCAAACGCGCTTGGAGTCTCTACTCGAGCGCTACGCTACAAGCTCGCAGCAATGCGAGAACATGGTATTGATTTACAGTCGGCACTAGGCTCGGCTGCCTAATAGGAGAAAAAATAGATGGCAAGTCAACCTACTCATGCGGTCTCGGCAGAGCAACTTATGTTGTCAAAAATGCAGGCGATGCAGGCACAAGTGCAGCCGCCAGAGTTTATCGTGAGTGCAAATCCTTTAGATCAACAATCACTAAACGCACCTTTATCGTTCTCACAAGCGATGACAAATGTGTTGGATACAGTGAATCAACATCAATCAGTGGCTAGTCAAAAAATGACGGCCGTAGAAACAGGAAAAAGTGATGACCTAGTTGGTGCAATGGTCGCGAGCCAAAAAGCCAGCTTGTCCTTTAATGCTTTGATGCAAGTGCGCAACAAAGTCGTGACCTCATTTGAAGATATTATGAAGATGCCGGTGTAATTCATGTCAGAACTAACCCCCCAAGTCGCCGGAAACACAGCTATGGCTACCGGCACAGCACAGACATTTTCTACTGCCAACGGCATGGACGATGTGACAACGAAGCTGAAGCAAATCTGGTCTAGCAGTCAGAGAAACTTAGTGCTATCTGCGGTGTTAGCTGCGATTGTTGCAGCGATTATTGTGGTTGCACTATGGAGTTCCTCGCAGAGCTTTCGTCCGCTATATAGCCAACAAGAGCGTTTTGATATCGGCGAAATTGTGTCGGTATTAGAAAGCGAAGGCGTAAGCTACCGCATGCAAGAGCAAAATGGACAAGTTCTTGTACCAGAAGGTGAGGTTGCGAAGGTGCGCATGTTGCTTGCATCAAAAGGTGTTAAAGCTAAGCTGCCGACAGGTTTGGATTCGCTCAAGGAAGATAGCTCTCTTGGTACGAGCCAATTTATGGAAACGGCGCGTTATCGTCATGGTTTAGAAGGTGAGTTAGTACGTACTATCATGTCTTTGAACTCAGTAGCGAACGCGCGTGTTCATTTAGCAATACCTCGTCAAACTCTATTCGTCCGCCAAAACAGTGAGAATCCTTCAGCATCTGTCATGCTTGAGCTCAAACCTGGTGAAGACTTAAAGCCTGAACAAGTTGAAGCGATCATTAACCTAGTGGTTGGCAGTGTCACGGCAATGAAGCCAGAATTTGTTTCTGTCATTGACCAGTACGGCCGTCTTCTTAGTGCGGATGTCGCTTCTGCGGAAGCCGGCAAAGTAAACGCGAAATATCTTGAATACCAGAAGAGTGTTGAAAAACAGATCATCCAACGCGCAGCAGACATGCTTACGCCGATTGTGGGGCCGAGTAACTTCCGCGTACAAGTCGCTGCCGATCTGGACTTTAGCCAAGTTGAAGAAACACAAGAAATTTTGGATAACGCGCCGGTTGTGCGTAATGAGCACACCATTCATAACAACTCGGTTGATCAAATTGCGTTGGGTGTTCCTGGTTCTCTAAGTAACCAACCGCCAGTGACAGGATCTGGTGAAGTGGAAACGAACGACAGCCAAAACACGAATGCGCGATCTGAAGTGAATCGTCAATATGCTGTAGGTAGTAGTGTTCGTCGTACTCAATACCAACAAGGCCAAATAGAAAAGCTCAGTGTCTCGGTTCTGTTGAACTCCAAAGCTTCGCCAGATGGTGTCGCGTGGAGTGAAGCCGATAAAGAGCAAATCTCAAACATGATCATGGATGCTGTTGGTATCTCTGCCACACGAGGTGACAGCTTAAGTTTAATGAGTTTCAACTTCACCCCAATTGAAATTGATGCTCCTCCTGCACTGCCGTGGTGGCAAGACCCTACAGTACAGCAGCCAATACGCTACGTTATTGGTGGCTTGTTAGGCTTGGCGATGATCTTCTTCGTACTGCGTCCATTAATCATGCACCTAACTGGCGTTGATAAACCTGTGCCTGAGCTAAATTTTGCTGAGCCTCAGGAAGAGCCTGACTACGAAAACTTGCAAACGCGTGAAGAACGCGAGCATGAAGAAGTACTTGATCGCCGCCTATCTGAAAAAGGCATCTCAGCCTCTTCAGGTTTAGATGTAAACAGCGACATGCTACCACCAGCAGGTTCGCCATTAGAAATTCAATTGAAACACCTACAGCTTATTGCTAATGAAGAGCCAGAGCGCGTAGCCGAAATACTGAAACAATGGGTAAACATCAATGAACACAGTTCTATCAAAGCAGACGCTTAGTTATGTTGAACAAACCGCGCTCGTGCTATTAGGCATGGGCGAGGATGCCGCAGCGAAGGTTTTGCAACACTTTAGCCGTGATGAAACCCAGCGTGTGACTCGTGCAATGGCGAAGTTAAATGGCATTAAGAGCGATTCTGCTCGTGGTGTTATTCAAACTTTCTTTGAAGATTTTCGTGAGCACAGCGGTATTCGAGGAGCCTCTAAGGAATACCTATCTAATACATTGCGTAAAGCATTGGGTAACGATTTGGCAAAAGGGTTATTAAATACCTTATATGGCGATGAAATTCGCAACAATATGCAGCGCTTACAGTGGGTGGAAGCAGAAACTCTCGCTCGTTTCATTGTGAACGAGCACCCACAAATGCAAGCAATTTTTCTAGCGTATTTGCCAGCAGACAGCTCTTCAGCGGTATTGAAGCACTTGCCACAAGATTACCATGACGAAATCTTGTTCCGTATTGCTCAATTGCAAGATATCGATCATCAAGTTGCTGTTGATTTGCATGAACTCGTTGAGCGTTGCATCGAAAAAGTATCCGCAAGTCAAAGCACGCCGTTATCAGGTGTTAAGCAAGCTGCAGATATCATTAACCGCTTTGAAGGTGACCGTGGTTCATTGATGGAAATGCTGAAGTTGCATGATGAAGATGTTGTTAATGCAATCGAAGAAAACATGTTCGACTTTATGGTTCTTGGCCGACAACGCGAAGAAACCATGGACATGTTGGTGCAGCAAATCCCGCTAGAGTTGTGGGCAGTCGCGCTAAAAGGTTCCGATATTACCTTACAGCAAGCTATTAAGCGTTCAATGCCGCAACGTATGGTGAAAGCGCTAGAAGATGACATGGACGCACGCGGCGCTGTTGCGTTAAGTCGAGTTCAAAAAGCACGTCAAGACATCATGCAAATGGTACGTGAGCTGGATGAATCTGGTGAAGTTCAGCTGCTTCTCTATGAAGAGCCAACGGTGGAGTAAGGTCATGCTAGAGACAAAATCAAGTACTATGCGATTGCCTCCGAGCGGGTATCGTTTACACCGTTTTCCGCCTTTAGCGCAACCTAAGACTATCGAAGACGAATTCGGGCTAGATAACCAAGGCTGGCAAGAACCTCAAATTGATATCCAACAGCAACTTGAAGAAGGTTTTCAACAAGGTTTGCAACAAGGGCATGAGGAAGGCTTACGCCAAGGTATCGAACAGGGCAAGCAACAAGGTCTGTTGGAAGGCCAAAAAGAAGGTTTCCAAAAAGGCTTTGTTTCCGGTGAGCAGTCTGGAAAGCAAGGCTTTTTGGAGGCGGCGAAGCCTGTCAATGAACTTTTTCACGCCCTTTCTCGTTGGCAGGATGAAAAAGAGCAGCAACAACGCCATATGATTTGTGAACTGGTACAAAAGGTAGCTCAGCAAGTGATTCGTGCCGAGCTCACTTTAATGCCTCAGCAGATCCTAGCTTTGGTGGACGAGACATTGTCTGCCATGCCTGGTAAAGCGGAAACAGTAACTGTGCATTTAAATCCGCAAGACTTAGAGCGCATTACTCACATCAATGCTGATTTGCCGCAATCTTGGAAACTGGTCCCTAATACGGAGCTTCCTATTGGTGGTTGCCAGCTAGTAACTGATGACGCAGAAGCGGATGCGAGCTGCGACTCTCGCTTGGAAGCCTGTATGGACAATGTAAAGCAACACCTTTTGGATGAAGTCAGTATTCCACAGGTAGAGTCTGAGCATGAGTAATACCCTAAGCCATGAACTATTAAGTGAGCGTTTGAGCGAAGCCTTGGCTTCGCTCGATTCAATCCCTGTTGCTCGCGTAACAGGGCGATTGATAAAAGTAAACGGCTTAATGTTACAAGCCGTTGGGTGTCGGTTTAAGCTTGAGCAGCGTTGTCTCGTAGAAACCGCGGAAGGCGATATGATCGAAGCGCAAGTTGTGGGCTTTGAACACACTATTGCTTACCTCATGCCTATCCGCCGTTTAGGCGGTCTGTTTGCAGGTGCAAAAGTCATCCCTCTTGATGGTGACAGTACCGTGCAGCTAAGCTCTCAGTGGTTAGGACGCGTACTGAATGGTTTAGGTGAGCCGTTAGATGATGGGGCGCCGCTTAAGGGGGGAGATCGAGTTTCACTTGAACCAAAACCGATTAACCCACTGAAGCGACGCCCAGTTGATACGCCACTCAACGTAGGCGTGCGAGCGATTAATGGACTATTGACGGTAGGCAAAGGCCAACGTATTGGTTTGATGGCTGGCAGTGGCGTCGGTAAAAGTGTGTTAATGGGGATGATCACCAAAAACACGGAGGCCGATGTAATTGTGGTCGGGCTTATCGGTGAGCGAGGCAGAGAAGTACGTGAGTTCATCGAGAGAAACTTAACCCCAGAAGCGCGCAAGAAAGCGATCATTATCGCGGCTCCTGCTGATGAATCCCCGCTAATGAGGTTAAGAGCGACACTACTTTGTCATCGCGTTTCAGAGTATTTCCGAGACCAAGGCAAAGACGTTCTACTTCTGATGGACTCTCTAACCCGATACGCCATGGCACAGCGCGAAATCGCTCTTTCGCTCGGTGAGCCTCCAGCTTCTCGTGGTTATCCGCCTTCTGTCTTCAGCGTGTTACCTCAACTCCTAGAGCGAGCGGGTAACAGTGAAAATCAACATGGTAGCTTAACGGCAATTTACACCGTATTGGCAGAAGGGGACGACCAACAAGATCCAGTCGTGGATTCCGCGCGCGCCATCTTAGATGGGCATGTCGTTTTATCGCGTCAACTGGCTGAGCAAGGGCATTATCCTGCTATAGATATCAACGCGTCTATTAGCCGTTGTATGAATACTTGTACGCAGGACGCACACAGCACGATTGCGAATAACTTCCGTCAAATGTACTCCAACTACCTTCAGGTTAAAGAGTTACTGCCATTAGGGGGTTATCAACCAGGACAAGATCCTGAGTTAGATCAATCTGTTGCTATGTATCCAAACTTGCGTGCATATCTACAACAAGCTGCCAACGAGTCTGTAGATTACTCAACCAGTTTGACCGAGCTCGCGCAGCTTTTTCAAAGTGCTTAATCAAATGGGAGTGACAAGGCTGAAATGAAATCCAAGTTAAAAGCCGTAGGCAAGTTACAGCAAATGGAAGAAAAACAGCGTGATCGTGTGGGTCAACAACTTGATGCCATGCGTCAGCGTCACTCCCATCTTTCAATGCAATTGGAACAGTTATCGGCGTTGAAAGGCCACGCTGGACAATCAACCCGAACCGGCCCGACGCTGACGAGCGCGGCTTTGATGAACTTTAATCGTGTTGACCAAATGCTACAAAGAATGCTTCGTCACCACGAGCAAGAGCAAGCCGTTATGCAAGCGGAATGTGCATCTGTACAGAAAACACTAGAACACAAGCACGCACGCGTTCAAGGGTTAGAAAAAGTGCTTGAGCGTTGGCGTACTAAGCAGAACTATGAAAAAGCGAAAAAAGAGCAAAAGATGATTGAAGACATCATTAACTCTCGCGTTAAGCGCAAGATATTATGATGTCTTGTTGACGCAACTAGGAGCGCGAATCATTTCTGCGGTGTCTTAGCCAACCAAACCAGCCTCCAAGCATGATCAACCCTGATCCGAGAGCACCGCCGCCGCCGCTGCCGTTATCGTCAAAGCCCGACGTGTTAGTATCTTCTGGTTCAAAGCCGGAATCGCCTTCACTATGATAATCTTCTGTACTTGCTAAGAGGGCGTTATAACGAGTTTTCACTCCCGAACTGGTTTGGGCTTCAATCCACGTTGTATAATTTAGAACCTCAGTAAACACACTCGGAATCGCAGCAGATTCACAAACAGAAGAACCATAGCTCACAATACCGATTTGCTGATACATGCCATTATTGTCTTGATAAGTGAGGGGACCGCCTGAGTCACCGCGGCAGATACCAGTGTAGCTTCGCTCAGGAAACCCATTCGCACACAAACTTTCCTGAGCATTAAACCCTGTTACCAGTGAAGCGCATTGGCTGTCGGTAAGAGGTTTTACTTCTGCCCAGCGTAAATAGTTTGGCCCGTTTTCATCACTAGTCGAGGTCTGACCTAAACCGAATATCTGATAAACCGTCTTGCTGCTGTAGTCTCCAAAGTCTTGCGGTAAAGTGATGGATTGAACGTTATCGGTAATAGGGCGAGTCAATTCAAGGACAGCGATGTCATTAATCCATAAATCGCTAGGCACATAATCAGGATGAATCGTGATAGAGCGAACATCTTTGAATTCTTCAACAAACACGTCATTCATCGTAGGGTTTTTGACTAGCACTCGTAGATCGTTGATTGTCCACCCGTCAGTAAAAACGCTTGGTTCTACGCAGTGAGCCGCAGTTAAAATGAAGCGGTCGTTTACAATGGTTCCCCCACAAATATTGGCAAACTGATTAGCGCCAGTTTTATGTAGAATAAGACGTGCAAAAAAAGGAAGTTGGTTTTGGGTAGCCTGCTGCCCCCCAATAATTGCCGTGGATATCTCTTGTTCTGAAAGGCGGTTATCATTTTCTGCTTCTGCGGTCGCACTCAAAGATACTGCAAAACAGAGTGCGCTTAGCCATATTTGATACTGCTTCATAAACCATCCTTGGATGAAAAGTACTCTTCTAACTTTATACTAGTTTTTCAGTGAATGTGCTTAACAAAAGTTTCTAATAGTTGAATGATTGTTGTAGCCAAGATCGCAACAGATGAAACGATTCAAGCTTTAGCTTGTGTGGCGGGCATACAAAGTAAAGCTGTTGATGAGGATTAATGACGGGTTCTCCCAGCTCGATTAGCTGACCATATTTGATGTCATCCTTCACAAACAAGCGATGAGTGACCAATAACCCCAAACGACGAGTTGTGGCCTGGACGGCTTGTATCGACATGTTAAAAGTGATTGGTTTTTTATTTTTAGGTCGCTGGATACCCGTCGCGTCCAGCCACACGTTCCAGTCATTTTTTCTTCGTTCGTTAGTAACTTCAATGATGGGATACTGCTTTAAGAGTTGAGTGATGTTTGAGTCCTTTGTCTTCGTTATCAATTCAGGACTGCACACCAAAACCAGTTCATCTTCACTGAGCTTTTCGCAGTAGTAATCCTGCCATTCTTCGGGATTTCCATGCACCAAAGCCGCGTCGATACCTTCTTGTTCTAAATTGAATCTGCCAGACAGGTTTGATAAACGAACGTCTAATTGAGGAGCAAACCCTTGTAAATCTGACATTCGAGGAATCCACCAGTGAAGAGCCAATGAATTCACCATATTGAGCGTAACACGCTGCAAGTTCTGATCTTGGATGAGTGCTTCCGTTGCATCGACAATTTGCTCTAAAGCGGGTGCCACCTTCCTGTAATACTTTTTACCGTCCGCGTTGAGTTGAACTTGTCTGCCTATGCGATCAAATAGAGGCTTGTTGACTTGACTCTCCAGCGATTTAATTGCCTGACTTACGGCTGAGTGGCTCACACTTAATATCTGTGCTGCTTCTGTCATGCTGCCAGACTCAGCTACTGCAACAAATGCGTAGATGGACTTTAAGGGGACTAGTTTCCGCATAATTTAAAAACCGTAGCTGGTGATAGATAAGTTAAACTGTAAGTTTTTCTTACATCAATGGTTAATATTACTCGCTATTTACGATAAGTGATGTCTTTTAAAATGCTCCATATATTAAGGAGTATTGAATGAATGCTGTAAATAAATCTATCCTTTTCATGTTGATGTCTACGTTAAGCTTATCTGTTACTGGACTGTTAGCAAAGCAGTTGTCAGGCGAACTTTCCGTCACACTATTTAGCTTCTTACGTTTTTTGGTGCCTGCGCTTATCTTGCTTATCTTACTTCGTGTGAAAAACCTTACCTTTCCTAAAGCGGGCACGCTAAAGCCTATTTTATTGCGTGCTCTTTGTATCGGTTTGTCACAACTTTGCTTTATCGCGTCATTACAAACGTTAACGCTCGTTGAGGGGGTCGTTTTGTTTGCTACTGGCCCATTATTTATTCCCTTGGTTGAAAAGCTGTTCATGAGGGGGCGCATTCGTGTTTCAACATTGGTGGCTTTAGCAATGGCGTTCACTGGTGTGGTTATGTTGGCGGGCGGTGGAAGTGAGATTACATGGCGAGCGGATTTATTGCTCGGCTTGGCTGGTGGACTCTTCAATTCTGGTTCTCAGCTTACGTTATATAAAGTGAGTAAAACAAATATGTCGCCGCTAGAAATCAACTTTTGGGCGTTTGGTTTTGCTGCCGTATTTCTGTTGCCGCTAACTTTGTTTAATGACTTCGACGCGTTACTTAATATGAGTGTTATGGCGCCTGAGATTTCTTCAAATACGCTGTGGATCGGTATGATGTCTCTGATGATCATTAACACCCAAGTTTTTCGCTCCAAAGCATATAAACTGGCAAGCAGTGGCTCTCAACTTGCGCCACTCATTTTTACTAACTTATTGTTCACTGCGGTTTGGCAGAGCCTGTTTTTTGAAGACCGAATGAGTCAGAGTCAAATTGTTGGGATGAGTTTAATAGTGCTCGCAATCATACTGAACACATGTTGGGTTCGCTTTAAGGCGCATCGCAGTGGCGGTTTACAAGCGAGAACTTCTTAGTCTGTCGGAAAATGAAGGGGGCAGGTAGATAAATTGGTCGTGTGGTTTGATTTTTCCTGAGTATGGGCTAGCGTCAAGAAAGGCTCAGGGAGAGAAATCATGCTTACGCTAAATTATTACGTCGAAATTTCGGCGACACCGCAACGAGTGTGGGAAGTGCTAACCGATGTTGAGTTGTATAAACGTTGGGCACAAGCCTTTTCACCGCAGTCTCAATTTGAAGGAGCTTGGGAAGAAGGAGGTGGCATCACTTTTTTTGATCCAGATATGGGCGGGACAAGGGCGATCATAGATACGGTGCTACCGCTTCAAAAACTTGAATTTCATCATGTTGCCATTTTTAATCCGGATAATCGTCAACAACTCGATGCTGACCTAGCATCTAGGTGGATCGGATCGCGAGAGATCTACCAGATCGATACCAACAACGATCGTTTACTACTCAATGTTACCATTCATACTCACAACGACTTTGTTTCCATGTTTAATCACGGATGGGAAAAAGCTTTACCCTTGATAAAAGCCATTAGTGAAGAGCAAGCTTAAGGTTCTTGCTTATCTTGGGCTGACGATGCGTTGCCTGAAGGTATACAATAGCACGCAAGATAGCGCACCTAAGAGAGTGGATGATGGAATTTAAAGTTGATACCCATACACATACGTACGCAAGTGGTCACGCGTACAGTACCTTGATTGAAAATGCAAAGTTGGCAAAAGAGAACGGGCTGGATATGTTCTGCACGACCGATCACGCAGAATCAATGCCGGGTGCGCCTCATTACTGGTTCTTCTCGAACCAGAAAATTCTGCCTCGCTTTCTTGAAGGCGTTGCGATTATTCGCGGCGTTGAATCTAACATTATGAATACCGAAGGCGACATTGATATTCCACTGAGTGTGGACCGCAACTTAGATTGGGTGATCGCGAGTTTTCATGAACCCGTTTTTCGTCCTGCAAACAAGCAAACTCACACGGAAGCACTTGTTAATGTCATTCAGAGTGGTCGTATTGATGCGCTCGGTCATCTTGGTAATCCAAATTTCGACTTTGATTTTCAGACCGTTTTAGCGTGCGCGAAAGAGCACAATGTCGCGATTGAAATTAATAACACCACGCTGAAAGGCAACAGCCGAGTAGGCAGCGTAGACCGTTGCCACGAGATTGCACAAATCGGGAAAGATCTCGGTGTTTTCTTCACCACGGGCAGTGACGCGCATTTCTGTCACGATGTTGGTAATCTGGATTTGGTTGGAGAGTTAATGGACAAAGTGGGTATTGATAGCAAGAAAGTGATTACTCACACCGCTCAGCAGTTTTTGTCTTTCTTAGCTTTGAGAGGCCGTAAACCAATTGCAGAATATGACAGCATTCTCAACGCATAAACTTGATTACATTTAAGGTATGCACCCGACGCCAGATTGCTTTACACTGCGACCGGAAATACTCAACTAAGCTAGTTTTTCGCCTCTTATGGCGTAGGTTATTTGGGTGAATAAAGCCGACACAGAATTCGGCACTATAAATGGAGAAGTGAAAAATGTTACGTCCTTTAGTCCTAGGGTGTGCGATTGCGTTTGGCTCAACATACGCAATGGCAGAAGCGGTTGATTTAAAACAAAACATGAAACAGATGAAGATGGAATTCAAACAGGCGGCAGAAGCATCTGACGTCGAAACCATGAAATCTGCGATTGATAGCTTGCAAGCGATTGTTGAACAATCTAAGCGTGGTAATTACCCACCAGAGAAGTTTGATATTTACTTAGAAGGCTTTAACAAGCTGACGGTAACGCTAGATAAGATTGAAGCGGATCTTGATGCGGGCAAGCTACAAGAAGCAAAAGACCAACTGCGTGAAATCGATAGCCTTCGTGAAGAGTACCACGACAAGCGCAATCCAAGCATTTGGAGCAAGTTGTTCGGTTAATTATCTACTGAGCGGAGCATTTGCTCGTGGCAGTGGATGACGCGTTATCTCTAAGTAATGAATGAACACATTATCAGCCTGCCATTTCGGCGGGCTTTTTTGCGCCTGTCAATCGATGCATTCAAGAAAACCTGTGAGGTAGCAAGCACTTATTGATACTGTTTTTTGAGCTATCACTCAAAATTGGTTACGCTGTGTGAAATTTGTTAAGTCACCGTTATGCGTAGATTAATTCCTTTTTACCGCTCGATGTTATTTGCTAGTGCTCTCAGTTGGGTGCTAGTGACGCTGATGCCTGTTATCAATGCTCATGGTAACAGCATGGGCGTGTGGGCGACGCTATGTACGCTTAACGGATTTGAGTTGGTCCAAATAGAAGAGGGCGACAATTCGGTCAGCCACAAAGGCAAGCCTTGTCCGTTTAGCCACTTCTCGACTTTTCATCACGATACACTTCCAACGACACCGATACTTTCAAGACAGAGCTTGGTGACTTCTGACAGCTACGCTTATTTGGCTCTAAGTGTGCGATTTGAAACACCAGTTCCTCGAGCGCCACCCGCTTCCCTTTTCTCATAACGAAAACAATAACAAGTAAAGTCACATAACACTGCCACTTCGAGCAGTAGTACTCCCGAATCTAAGTCAATTAGCGCCGCATACGAATGCGTATGTGCAGGATGCGTTTGACTGAATTTGGGTGTTCAACAATGAAAAAAGGAAAATACACATGTTGAGAAACTCGGCAAAGCCTCAACTCAAGGAAGCCTCACGCGCAAAATCCATCTACTTTATGACGTGGCGATGGCACTTCTACGCAGGGTTGTTCGTCATTCCATTTATGCTCATGCTTTCCCTCACAGGGTTGGTAATGTTGTTTGATGAAGAAATCGAACTGGCTCGATACGAAGCGACATTACAGGTTTCACCACAAGAGCAAATGGTTCCTGTCTCTGCACAATTGGAAACCGTAAAGCAGGCGTATCCCGATTTTAATGTCACTCAATTTGTACCTGCTAAAACCGCCGATATTGCCAACCGATTCTCGATTCAAAACCAAGAAGGCAGCTCACTGATTGTTGCAGTAAATCCTTATACAGGAGACGTACAAGGTACCATTAATCGTGGTGATAGCATCTATGAACTGATGAACAGCATTCACGGTACGTTGCTCATCGGAGACTTAGGCGACCGTTTAATTGAAATCGCCGCAAGTTTGGGGATTTTGCTGTTGATGTCTGGTTTGTACCTTTGGTTACCGAGAGACAACGCCAGCCGCGCCGGCTTTTTGAAAATCCGCTTTAACAATGGCCCTCGAATTTTGATGCGTGACCTGCATGCGAATTTAGGTGGTGTGCTGTCGATTGTTCTGTTGTTCTTTTTGATTTCAGGTTTATCTTGGGCAGGGATCTGGGGCGCGAAAATGGTGCAAGCTTGGAATACCTTCCCAACCTATTACACATGGGGTGAGAAACCAGAGTCGACACTGACACACAAAGACCTGAATCATGGTGCATCAGAAGAGATGCCATGGAACTTAGAGCTTGCTGCTGTGCCTGAATCGAAAGACAAACCCGCTCATGATCATGCCAATATGAAGGAAGATATGGCATACGCAGGCAACCATGATGCGCTCTCTATTGATGATATTGTCCTCAAAGCTGAAATGATGGGCTTCACTGGCTATAAGCTGTTTTTGCCACGCTCTGAGACGGGCGTTTACACCGTTGCAGCTAACTCTATGGGCGGCGATATTTCCGACCCAAGACAAGATCGCACCAGCCACTTTGACCAGTATTCCGGTCGCTTGTTGGTGGATGTAACGTGGCAAGATTACAGTTTGTTTGCCAAGTTCATGGCGGCAGGTGTGTCATTGCACCAAGGCGATGTCAGTGTGCTTAACAAAGTGCTCAACGTGGTGTTCTGTCTAGCGTTCATTTTAATCTCAATCACAGGTGTGGTGATGTGGTGGATTCGTAGACCAAGTCGCAGTGCCGCATTGGGCGCACCACCTAAGTTTCAGCAAGACGGTATTTGGAAGCTTGGCTTAGTAACGTTAGTGATATTGTGTCTCGCGTTCCCGATGGGTGGTTTGGCAATTGTTACGGTTCTCGCACTGGATTGGCTGTTGTTCAACCGCGTCGAGAAGCTGAAAACGGCGTTGAATTAGTAACAGACAAAGAATGGAATAGTAAAAGAGCCAGCGACGTGCTGGCTCTTTTTATTTCTGGTAAATCTCAAGCGGCAAGCCATCTGGGTCTTGGAAGAAGGTAAAGGCTTTGCCTGTGAATTCGTCAATACGAATTGGTTCAACTTCAACGTCATTCGATTCTAGGTAGGCTTTTACTTGCTCAACATCATCAACCAAAAACGCGAGATGTCGTAGCCCTTGTGCTTCAGGAAAGCTCGGTCTATTGGGTGCCCCCGGAAAGCTAAACAGTTCCACTTGGCTGCCGTCAGGTAAAGCGAGGTCAAGCTTGTAGGAGTCTCTGGTTTCACGATAGTTTTCAGCAATGACTTTTAATCCCAACACTTCAGTGTAAAAGCGTTTTGACCTTGGGTAATCGCTGCAAATGATCGCGACGTGATGAATGGCATTAAACATGGTTAGCCTCTTCAAACATGGCTCGTATCCTCAAGCATGGTTAGTATCGTCGGAGACTAAATGCTCCTTAACGAAGTCGATAAACACGCGCAGACGAGCGGGCATGTATTTGGTTTGCGCATACTGCATCGCGATAGCGCCATGGTAGTTACTCTTGATCATCCAATCCGGTAGTACCTCCACCACTTCACCTTGCTCTAACGCGTCTTTGATCACGAAGTCATGGAAGATCCCAATTCCCAAGCCAGACTTAACCCCGTTCAAGCGCATTTGAGAATGGTTGACGGCGTACCGTCCACTCACGGCAATGGAATGAAAGGCTTCTTCTTTAAAGAACGACCAGATGTTGTCTTTGTCGTTCTCGGCAAGGTAAATACAATCGTGCTGCTCAAGCTCGGTTGGGTGCTCAGGCATACCATGTTTGGCTAGGTAGTCTGGAGAGGCACATAAAACGAGATTGGTCTTGCTGATCTCTTTGAGTACCAGATTCTCATCGGGTTTGTCGGTGAGCTTAAAGGCGACATCAATACCTTGGCGGAAAAGATCGATCTCACCATCTGCTGCACGCAGCTTAAGCTGAATATTTGGATAACGTTCTAGGAATGGCAACACAAACGGTTGAAGCACCGAATTAAGAAATGCTTCAGGGGCTGCCACTGTGAGTGCGCCTGTTGGCTCGGCATGATCTTCCGCAGATAGCTCAACGGCTTGCTGCGCGGCATTTACCATTGCTATGCTTTGGTCGTAAACCTTTTGCCCTGCTTGAGTGATGATCAACTTACGAGTTGTGCGCTCAAACAGTTTCACCGAGAGGGCTTGTTCCAATCGTGTGATCAACTTACTTAAAGCCGATGGCGTCACGCCGAGTTGTTTGGCTGCAGCGGTAAAACTGCCTTCGTTTACCACCAAGATAAACGACGCAAGATCAGGAAGTAGGGCAATGAGTTTTGGATTAACCATAATTGTTCAGTTCTGCGCAGCGGAATAACGACATTGTCTGGTACGGTTTGACGAGGTTCAAGTGTCACCGTCTCGCTTTAACGATGTTTTGCCAAAAATGCATTGAGTGCAGGCAAGCCAGATTCACCAGTATGGTATTGTTGCCAACAGTGATAAATGGCTGTTTCGTGGTCTGCAATCAACTCGATAGCTTCTCGCTCAGCGATTGAATACTGCTGTGAAGCTTTCACTGCTTCATGCCACTCTCGATACTTGACCTCATAAGGTTCTACCCATTTCAGAAGAGTCGCCACCAACTCTTGCCATGGTAAACCAATCCATTTGGTTGCATCTGCCAAGCCTTTATCCAACATCTCTTGGTGTCGACTTTCGATATCCATACCATTTGTCAGCAGTACAGGTTTGAGCTTTTCTGCGGTGAGCTCTTCCACTTCAATCAAGGTTTGCCACAGCGTTTGTTGTTCACTTTGGGTGTAATGGCTCAAGTAGTGGTTGAAAAAAGCGATGCCGTAGATTTCGCCATAGTAGGCAGACAGAACGTTATGAATCATGCTGAGAATCGTGATTTAAACAGGGAATACCGCATTGTAGGAGGGGAAAGCGCGAAGTGTAAATACCTGATTAAGAGTAAAAAAGTGCTGCTGACAGAATTCGAACAGAACTTGTGAGAATTTTATGAGAATTCGATGAAGTTGCTGATAGATTTGCTCGTCATTCTTAGAGGCAAGAACGCAAAACGTTCGAAACGTAATGCTTAACCTACTCAAGTCACGAACAAAGAAGTAAAGCCGTACACATGGGCTTGGGTAGTTCAACCCTCATTAAAGGATGGAATCACAATGAAAAAACGTACCCAACTCGGACTCGTCATGACTTCAGTCGCTATGGCACTAGGCTCTGCATCAGTGAATGCGGCGGAATTGGAAATCACCGTGACAAACGCAACCAAAGGCATCTACTTTACGCCACTTATTGTGGCTGCACATGGCTCTGACCTTCAAATGTTCAGAACGGGTCAAGCAGCAACGCCAGAACTAGAAGCAATGGCAGAAGGCGGTGATATCTCTGGGCTTGCTAGTGTGATTGGTAATGCTGGTGGTGCGGTGGTTGAGAACCCTGCTGGTGGTATTTTGAATCCGGGTGTTGCAACCACCTTCACCTTGGACAGTGGCGACCACGGATATCTTTCTCTGAGCGCGATGTTGCTGCCAACCAATGACGGTTTTGTCGGTCTAGATAGCTGGAAGATTCCAACGGAAGCGGGTACATACCGAGCAACGCTAAGAAGTTACGATGCCGGTACAGAAGCGAACGATGAACTTGCGTCTAGCATGCCAAATCCACCTTTCATTACCTTTGGTACTGGCGGCACAGGCGTTGAAGCAACAGTAACTAACGATAAAGTTCACGTGCATCCGGGTAACCTTGGTGATAGCGATCCAACTGGCGGCATCAGTGACCTAGACAGCAGCAGCCATCGTTGGTTAAACCCAGTTGCAACCATCACAATCGTTGTGAAGTAAGGGGGATGTATGAAATACAGAATCTTACTAGTAGCAGCTTCAGTCGGCTTGCTCGCCGGTTGTCCAAGCGATGATGATAATGACGTAGTGAAATCGTACCGCTACACCGTCAACGTGGCGAACTTGACTGCGAATCAACCTATGTCTCCGCTCGCGGTACTCACTCACAATGGTGACTACCAACTGTTTGAAATTGGCCAAGCGGCATCTGTTGAACTTGAGCATCTTGCCGAAGGCGGTAGTAACGCTGAGCTGATTGAGTTGATGAACAGCAATGACAGTGTTTACCAAGGTATTTCGGGTAATGGATTGGTGTTGCCGGGTGCATCGGACGAAGTCACCATCACGGTTGACCCTAGTCGTTACGGTTACTTGTCTGTGGCGTCTATGTTTGTGAATACCAATGATGCCTTTGTTGGCGAAACGGGGTTATCGCTCAAATCGCTCGCAGTAGGTGAAAGCTACGAAATGAGCATGAACGTTTGGGATTCCGGCACAGAACTGAACGATGAACTTGCTGCAACCATTCCGGGCCCAGCAGGTGGTGGTGAGGGCTTCAATGCTGCTCGTAATGACAGCAATGACGTTGTTGCATTCCATGCGGGAGTTGTTAGCCAAGATGACGGATTAGCAAACTCAGCACTTTCTGCGAACCATCGTTTCCTTAATCCAGGTGCGAAAGTCACCATCACTCGAGTCGAGTAACACAGGCTCCGATGACGTCTCCTTCCCAAAGCGCTTGTAGCCGAGCGCTTTATCCCTCATGGCGTCATCGGAACCTTTTTTGAAAGAATTTCTAATTTGTTCCGGTCATGTGCAAAGTGAGGATACTCGAAGGCAAGGAAAGGACCATGGAACAACAGGCAATCAATTTAGTCGCGAACATCTTGTTGGTGGAAGATGACGATGATTTGGCAGAACTGGTTCAGATGCATCTCAAGTTTCAAGGACACCAAGTGTCGCGAGCCACAAATGTCGCCGATGCTAAAGCGCAATACCAGCAACAACCCTTTGATTTATTGATCCTTGACCGAGGTTTACCAGATGGTGATGGCCTAGACATCTGCCATTATTTGCGTCAGCAACAAGATTGGAGCCCAGTGCTCATGCTGACCGCCAGAGACGGTGAAATGGACAAGGTTGACGGTTTAGAAGCGGGCGTTGATGACTACATCACTAAGCCATTTAGCGTATTAGAATTCCAAGCACGAGTGCGAAACGTGTTACGCAGAGTCAGCCAAACCGCAGAAGTCAAAGTAGCAGATGAAGTCCTAGACGATGCGATGGATTTTGGTCCGCTGAGAATCATTCCGGAGTTGCACCAAGTATCCCTAAACGACAAGGATGTCACGCTCACCGCGACGGAGTTTACTTTGCTGCAGTTTCTCGCGACTCGTCCGGGCAGAGTCTACAGTAAAGATGAATTGCTCGATCACGTTTGGAACACCAGTCATTCTGGTTATCACCATACGGTGTGTAGCACCATAAACCGTTTACGCAGCAAGTTGTCGTTGTCTGACTCTGATCATCACTTCATTCAAACCGTGTGGGGTGTTGGATATAAGTTTCAGCCAAGACACTAATGCAAGAAAGTAAGTCAAAACATCAAGCCAAGACAGTAAGTCGGCAGTTGTTTTCACAGTCATTTTTCAATCATCACGGGTGTTTCAGAAACATCGCTGTTTAAGGAGGCGATAGGATGAGCTTCAAATCTCGCTTAGTGGTATTTACTAGCTTGTGGTTTTGCCTCGCGGCGGTGGTGATTGCACTGACTTACAATTGGCAAAAAGAAACCATCGAGTTACGCACTAAGCAAAGCCTGCATAAAGAGCTAGCTAGCCATATGCGTGACGATAATCCGCTGATGATCGGGACGGATTACAACCCTAAAGCGCTTAAGTCGATCTTTCACACGCTCATGCTGATCGGCCCTGATTTTGAAATCTACTTCCTCGATAGCCAAGGCAATATCACCACCCATGCAGCACCGGAAGGGGCGGAGATCATGGGTAAGGTGGATCTCAATCCCATTCAGCAATTCTTAAATGACCAACCCTTTCCTATTTTGGGTGAAGACCCACGGAATCGTGGTGAGCACAAAGTCTTTTCTGTTGCGGCGATAGAGGAATTAGGCTCTACGGTCGGTTATCTCTACGTGGTGATTGGCAGTACCCGACATGACGCCATTGCCAATGCTCAAGTCGATACTCCTTATATCGCGCTGGCAGGATTGGTCTTAGTATCCATTTTAGGTTTTGCTCTTGGGGCTTATGTGCTGGTCAAACGTAGTCTGTTGAACCCGATTGAGCGTGTGACCAAACAACTTCAACAGCAAGCTGAACATGATTTCCGCCTGCAACCTGATTTCACTCACCAAGTGCCAGAACTCGTGCCGATTGCGCACTCTTATCAGATGATGGCGAAGCACATTCAGCAGCAGTTTTTACAGTTGGAGTATCAATCGTCTCATCGTCGTCAAAGCTTGTTGCAGCTTAGTCATGATTTAAAAACGCCGTTATCGAGCGTGCTGGGCTATTTGGAAACGTGGCGTTTGCAACATCCGGAATCCGATCCTTTGATCGACGTCGCTTTCCGAAATTGTGAGAAGCTCTCAACTCAATTGCATTCTTTGTTAGACGCCGCGCGCAAAGAAGCTCCAATGCCAAACTACGAGTACCGCCCCGTAGATCTTGGCGCGTTGATGGCAGAATGTGCCGAAACGATGCAGAGCCAGTTTTCTCGTAAAGAAGTGGTGTTGAAAGTGGATATCGATAGCGAAATCCAAACCGTGGGTGATAAAGGTCTTTTAGAGCGGTTGGTGCTTAACTTGCTTGAAAATGCATTGCGTCACAGCCCAATCGGCTCGGAAGTGCATTGCCAAGCGCATTTGAGTGAAGATAAGTCGCGTATCCACTTTACCTTCGTCAATCACATCGAGGAAGAAGCGGAGGGCGGTTCTTTGGGGATCGGGACGAAGATTGTCCAATCGATCTTAATGCTTCACCACAGCTACCTTGAGACCAATGCAACATCCTCTCAATATCAACAGAAGTTCACACTTCTCGCAATCTAAAGAGAAGTGTGAGACATAAGTTAATGTTTATTCAATAACACCACATACGACGCGAGCGCCGCCACCACCTAGCTTACTTGGGTGATCGGAGTGATTGTCACCACCTGCATGGATCATTAACGCTCGACCTTTTAAATCTGATAATTTTAGGCGAGGCGCGACAACGGGCTGATTGGCATTGCCGTCCATGTCCACATAGAGTGGAGGCAAGTCGCCTAAATGATTGTCATCGGTCCAAGGATAGCCATGCTTCCCTGTGTTGTTAGGATCATAATGGCCACCTGCTGCGCCGCCTAATACGGTTTTGTCATCCTTTTCTATGCTATCGCAAGATGGATTAGTGTGAACATGGAAACCGTGCATACCTGCTGACAAACCTGATAATTGAGGCGTAAAAACAACGCCATAATCACTTTGTGAAATCTCAATGGTACCCGCACTCTCATTGGTGTTGAGAGCAGTCATTTCTACCGTTTTCGCTAGCACGTTAGGGGCGGCGACAAGAGCGGATGCAACTGAAATGCATAGCAATCCTTTTAACATGGGACCTCCTTCTTTTAGGGTGTACGCTCAAGCACATATTAGTGAAAACCTGTTGTACTTATGTCTGTTGAGCGGTGAGTTTATGTCATAGAGTGATGTGTATCACTTTATGGTCTTAAACTGATATCTCGATCCGAAATCAGCTTTCTTTTATTTAGTCTTAACATGTTGAGATCGTTAAGATATAAAAAGAATAGACGCCAATCTTAAAATAGCCTGAATATTTTTAAATTAACGCAAAGTTAAATTTTTAATGACTTTATAACAAAGCTCATAATTGTTTTATAAAGAATTTGGTGGAATTGTCCGCAATAAAGAATAATCAAATTAACGAATATATTAATGTGAACATTGTTGTTTATAGATTTGTGGTCAAACTGTTGCTTATATCATCAAATAAGATAAAAAATTGGAACTAAAGTCACTTAATGGCAGAGGAAAAAATTAAACTCTGATTGTAATGGGTAATAATGTTTTAGTAACAGATAGTTACGCACTTAAAATTAATAATATGGCTAATTTCCGACAAGGATTGAAAAAGATGAAAGACAAGGAATCTATTCAGACTAATAGCAGCCGCCGTAATTTTCTGAAAGGCGCAACAGGAGCTGTTGTTGCTGGTGTGAGTGCTTCCGCTTTCTCAGGCGTAGCTCAAGCACGAGAACAGAAAATTGATTGGAGCAGCCGCGGGCTAGGTAGAAAACAGGATAAGCGCTTCTGGCGTAAAGTGCGAAGACAGTTCGTTTTGGACAAACGAACCACTTACATGAACATTGGTACAACAGGTTCAATGCCAAAACATGTTCTTGAAGATTACGAGCATAACAACAAGCTAGTGGCTAAATATCCTTGGGATATGAAAGGCAAATTTGGCTCTTGGCCTTATGTTTCAGAGATGGTTAAAGACGTCGCACCAGGTTTTGGTGCTAACCCAGAAGAGATCATTCTCAGCCGCAACACTACTGATGGCTTATGCTCGATCATTAATGGCTTACACTTTGAACCAGGTGATGTGATTCTAACGACACACCATGAACATATTGCTGCAACATCACCTATGAACGTAGCGAAACATCGTTTTGGTGTGGATGTGGTAGAAATTCAACTACCAGTATTTACTGGTACCGAAAACGTTTCTGAGCAAGATTACATTCAAGCGTTCCGAGACGCGCTTGATGCGAATCAAAACGTTCGCCTAATTGTTTTCTCTCATATCACATACAAAACAGGAACCGCGCTACCAGCAAAAGCCATTTGTGCTTTAGCAAAAGAGTATGGTGTACCTACTCTTGTTGATGGCGCGCATACGGTCGGTATGTTTGACCTTGATTTCCACGATATGGATTGTGATTTCTATGCAGGATCTGGTCATAAGTGGCAGTGTGGTCCGGGTGCGACAGGTATTCTGTATGTTCGTGATAACGGTAACCGTTTGAATGAGTATTGGAGTGACCGAGAGAACCCGTTATGGTTGATCAACTCCTCACTTTCTCATGCTGATTACCTAGGTAAACAGCTGCAAATGCAATACATTGGTAACGATAACTATCCTGCGAAACAAGCACTAGTTGATAGTTGCAAAATGTGGGATGAGATTGGTCGAGACCGTATCGAAGAGCGAGTTGTAAGCCTTGGTAGTTTATGTAAAACCTTGCTTCAAGAGTACTTACCACAAGCCAAAATGTATTCACCAAACGTGGAAGGCTTAACCAGTGGCTTAACGACGGTTAACCCGTTCTCCGATGTAACTAATGAAGAGATACTGACGGAATTCCGAGATCGTTTACGTGAAGAGTATGGTTACATCATCCGTACGACTAGCTTTAAGCTGCATAAGGATGATGACTTTGATACTTACGCGCTGCGTATCTCTACGCATTTGTTCCATGACGAACAAGATGTGGAAGGGCTCGTAGTGGCGATGACGAATTTGTATTACTCGTCGTTCTAACATCGTTGTTTATCACTCAAGCGCCCATTATTGGGCGCTTTGTGAAAGGTAAGGATATTATTATGTCAGTCATAACATTCAAAAGAACTTTAGCGACGGTGGCGCTCATGGTTACCTCTGTTGCGTCGTCTGCCGCTTGGTCAGACGATTTACAACAAATCCGTGAACGCGGTGTACTGCGTCACATTGGTGTCCCGTACGCTAACTTTGTCTCCTATATTGAACAAGGTGAAGTGGAAACTTTGACTGGCTTGGATGTAGAGATAATAAAAGGTTTTGCCAAGTCGTTAGGTGTTCAGTACCAGTATGTTCCAGCACAGTGGAGCGACGTGGTTGGTAAGTTGACAGGGCAAAATGTGCAATATCACAACAAGCAGGCTGTTGTCGGAGAAAGTGTTCCAATTGAAGGCGATTTGATCGCAAATGGCGTTACTATTCTTGATTGGCGCTCTGAGGTTGTCGATTTTTCACAAGATTATTTTCCTTCAGGTGTATGGTTGGTTTCCAGATCCGACTCTAGTCTGAGCCCGATTAAACCAAGTGGGTCGGTCGATGAAGATGTTAAAAACGTCAAGCAGCTGATCGATGGTCGCGAAGTGTTAGCTTTAGAACATTCTTGCTTGGATCCTAACCTTTATGACTTATATGACACAGGTGCAAAAGTTATATTGCCTGATGGGGCGCGTCTCCTTAATGAGATGGTTCCAGCGATAATGAAAAATGATGCGGAAAGCACATTATTAGATGTTGCGGATACGCTAATTGCCCTCGAAAAATGGCCGGGCGAAATAAAAGTCATTGGCCCTATATCTGAAAATCAAAAAATGGCTGTTGCATTCCGTAAAAATTCCCCTGAATTACGCAAAGCATTTGATCGTTATTTAGACTCGATAAAAAAAGACGGTTCATACGAAAAACTAGTAAAAAAATACTATCCATCTATTTACTACTTTTATAACGATTACTTTATAGAAGATAAAAAGAAAGTCCGATGAATAAGGCCGTTAAAAAATTTTCCAGTAAAAGATTTATTACAATAAGCGCAATATTAGTTTCAATTTACCTAGCTATGCTTATTACTGTGACTAGCGTAGGTCAAAATAAATTAAAAGAATCTCAATACAGAGAACTAGATTTAAAAGTTAAAAGTTATGCAAGCACACTCGATAATTTATTTACCATAGCGAGTGAAGATGTTGATAACCTAGCTACAGATAAAACAATACAAACATTCTTTGGTAATTTAGCTTCTGGAATGTCAATGGAGTATGGGTTAGGTGCCAGTTTAATTAATTTAAAGCGTCGCTTCGATGAGAAGATAGACAGTAAGCTAATTAATAGCAGCCAAATCTATAAAAAGCTCACGCTGGTCGGCAGTGATGGAGTCACCATTGTCACCACTGGATCTGAAAACCTTGCCGAGCACAAAATGGACATACAAACCTTAATGACTCAACACGGGCATCCCGAAGAGGTTTGTGCGACGCGATACAATGATGACGTTCGCATTCAAGTCATTAAGCAAGTTAAGTTCTCCGGAAAGCCTGTTGCCTTTTTAATTGCCGATCTTAATAAGAATATTGTTATTGACCAACTTACTAACCAAGAACACGAAGATAGTTATAGCCGAATGGTGCTAAAAATAAAAGACGTGGAAATGGTTGTATGGGATACCATAAATAAAACACCTTCTCACAATAAGGATGAGAACTATTTCGTTTCTGAGGCTATAGACGGAAAAATTTACTTTGAAGTGCCTGTGGATAAACATCACTTCAAATTGATGGCGTGGTTCGAGCCTTTGAGTGAACGAGATATATTTACATCACGGCTCTTTATTATTGGTTTGAGTATTCTCGCCGTTATGATCGTCATTGCTTTATGTTATGCATTCATCACGAACAATAATAGGATTGAATTGAAAATTAAGCTTGAGGAAGAAAAAAAGCGTAAAGATATTCTTTCTAAACAGAATAAAAAATTAACGAACGAAATTGAACGTCGAAAAGCGTCTGAAAAAGAACTCGCCTTCCAAGCTAAATATGACACATTAACCAATTTACCTAATCGTAGTTATGGTTCCGAGCGATTGGCTTTGGAGTTAATTAGGGCATCGCGTAGTGGGTCTAAAGTTTTGGTGATGTTCATCGACTTAGACCACTTTAAGCAGATTAACGATTCAATGGGACACTTTGTTGGGGATGAAATCCTTAAACTCAGTGCTCAGCGACTGTATCAAGTCGCAAGAAAAACAGACTTATTGGCGAGAATTGGTGGAGATGAGTTTTTACTCGTCATCCCTGATTTGCCTGATAATGATACTGCAAAGCGAGTTGCTTCAAGTGTACTTTCGGCGTTTAACGATCCGTTTGTTTGGAACAACCATGAATTCTTCTTGAGTAGCAGCGTTGGAATGTCTGTGTTCCCGGATGACGGAGACAACGCTGAGCAGCTCCTTGCATGTGCTGATATGGCAATGTATCGGGCGAAACAAGATGGGCGTGATGGCTTTTGTTTTTATAACCATAATATGAACCAAGACTTGCAACGCTACTTAGATCTGGAAAATCGTCTGAGAAGTGCGATCTCCAATCAGTTGTTAGAGCTGTATTATCAGCCAATTATTGAGCTGAGTAGTGGTAAAATCGTAGGGGCAGAAGCGCTAATGCGTTGGAATGATGACAAGTACGGATTCGTAAACCCTGAAGAGTTTATCTCTATTGCAGAGAAAAATGGTTTAATTCATCAAATTGGTGAGTTTGCTACTCAACAAGCGTGTCGACAAGCGGCACAATGGCAGAGTCTGACTCCGTTGTTTGTTTCTGTAAACTTTTCTAGTGTTCAATTTAGGTACTGCGAGCGCTTACTTACGTTTATTAAACACAGCCTTGAGGAGTCTGGTCTTCCGTCAGATAAGTTCGATATTGAAGTGACAGAAAGTCTCCTCTTCAATCACGATTCTGAGCTATTAGACATGCTTAATAACTTACGAGCGTTAGGCACCAAACTTACTATTGATGATTTTGGTACTGGTTATTCTGCGCTGAGTTACTTGCAGAAGTTTCCGTTCGACCGCTTAAAGATTGATCGTAGCTTTATGCAAAATATGTTCGAGAACGACTCAGACCGCGAGCTTGTCAACGTAATCATAGCAATGGCGAAAGCGCTGGATCTTAAGATCGTCGCAGAAGGCATCGAAGAACAGCGTCATGTGGATTACCTGAAAAACCTAAACTGTGAGTTCGGACAAGGTTTCCACTATAGCCGACCATTACCTGCTAAGGACTTTGAAGCACTTTTGGCTAAGCCTACCTGGCTATAATTCCTTTTATAACAACCTCATAGAAAAGCATTAATTGAATTTGTGCCTAGGATTCATTAATGCTTTTCCACCTTAAGGTATAATCCTTCCTCCTTCCTTGAATTACACTACAATTAATTGATAAGTGATAGCCCGTGACGCCCGTCACATAAAGGCTAAGCCTAATTCTAAACGAGTAAATACTCGCCAAAATAACTAGGAAGGAATTTCAAATGTCTTCTGCATTCTACCAACAGATTCAGCAGCAAATCGAAGAAGTAAAGGCGGAAGGCCTTTACAAATCAGAGCGTGTCATCACGTCTCAACAGCAAGCGGCTGTTAAAATCTCTACTGGTGAAGAAGTACTAAACTTCTGTGCGAACAACTACCTTGGTCTTGCTAACCACCCGGCACTTATCGAAGCGGGTAAAGCAGGCATGGACGAGCACGGCTTTGGTATGGCTTCAGTACGTTTTATCTGTGGTACGCAAGACATCCACAAAGAGCTTGAGCAGAAGCTTTCTAAGTTCCTAGGTAAAGAAGATACGATTCTTTACACATCATGTTTCGACGCAAACGCGGGCCTATTTGAAACTATTCTAGGCAAAGAAGACGCAATCATCTCTGACGCTTTAAACCACGCGTCAATCATCGACGGTGTTCGTCTATGTAAAGCAATGCGTTTCCGCTACTCAAACAACAACATGGAAGAGCTAGAGCAACAACTGATCGCTGCGAAAGAAGCAGGTGCTCGCCACATTCTTATCGTAACGGACGGTGTGTTCTCAATGGACGGCGTAGTAGCAAACCTTCCGGCTATCTGTGACCTAGCAGAGAAGTACGGCGCATTGACTATGGTTGATGACTCTCACGCTGTTGGCTTCATGGGCAAAACAGGTGCAGGTACGCACGAGCACCACAACGTGGTTGACCGTATCGACATCATCACTGGTACGCTAGGCAAAGCAATGGGCGGCGCTTCAGGCGGTTACACATCTGGTAAAGCGGAAGTGATTGACTGGCTACGTCAGCGTTCTCGTCCATACCTATTCTCTAACTCTGTTGCACCAGCAATCGTAAGCGCTTCTATCCGCGTTCTAGACCTACTAGAAGAGAGCGGTGACCTACGTGATCGTCTATGGGAAAACGCAGCACACTTCCGTACTCGTATGGAAGACGCGGGTTTCACAATGGGTGGTGCTGACCACGCAATCATCCCAATCATGCTTGGCGACGCAAAAGTAGCAGCAGAATTTGCAGAGCGTGCGCTGGAGAAAGGCATCTACGTAATCGGCTTCTCATTCCCTGTAGTACCAAAAGGTCAAGCACGTATCCGTACTCAAATGTCTGCGGCGCACTCTCGCGAGCAACTAGACCGTGCAATCGACGCGTTCATCCAAGTTGGTAAGGACATGGGTCTTATTTAAGATTCTAGGCCTTAGACAATAGGGCCTTTAATTAAGGTTACATTATGAAAATTAAAGCATTATCAAAGCTAAAGCCTGAAGAAGGCATCTGGATGACTGAGGTTGATAAACCAGAAGTTGGCCATAACGACATTCTGATCAAAATTAAAAAAACCGCTATCTGTGGTACAGACGTACACATCTACAACTGGGACGAATGGTCACAAAAAACCATTCCAGTGCCTATGGTTGTTGGGCACGAATACGTGGGGGAAGTGGTTGCGATTGGTCAGGAAGTTCGTGGCTTTGAAATCGGCGACCGCGTATCTGGCGAAGGTCACATCACGTGTGGTCACTGTCGTAACTGTCGTGGCGGCCGTACTCACCTATGTCGCAACACGATTGGTGTGGGCGTTAACCGTGAAGGTGCATTCGCAGAATACCTAGTGATCCCAGCGTTCAACGCGTTCAAGATCCCTGAAGGTATCTCTGACGATCTAGCGTCTATCTTTGACCCGTTTGGTAACGCAGTACACACAGCACTTTCTTTCGACCTAGTAGGCGAAGACGTGCTTATCACAGGTGCTGGCCCAATCGGTATCATGGCAGCGGCAGTAGCAAAGCACGTTGGTGCTCGTCACGTAGTGATCACGGATGTGAACGAATACCGTCTAGAACTTGCTCGTAAGATGGGTGTAACACGCGCAGTAAACGTGGCTGAAGAGAAGCTAGAAGACGTAATGTCTGAGCTAGGCATGACAGAAGGCTTCGACGTAGGTCTAGAAATGTCTGGTAACCCAGCAGCATTCAACTCAATGCTAACCACAATGAACCACGGTGGTCGTATTGCACTACTCGGTATTCCACCATCAGACATGGGTATCGACTGGAACCAAGTTATCTTCAAGGGCTTGGTGATCAAAGGTATCTACGGTCGCGAAATGTTCGAAACGTGGTACAAGATGGCTTCACTGATCCAATCTGGTCTGGATCTATCGCCAATCATCACGCACCACTACAAGGTTGATGACTTCCAAGAAGGCTTCGACGTAATGCGCAGCGGCATGTCAGGCAAGGTTATTCTTGATTGGGAATAACTTATTCAAGTAAGAAATGCGCTCCTTTTTGGGGCGCATTTTTGTTTCATGAAGATTTTTGTTTCGGGAAGAAATGGTCGCCAATCTTTTCTAAACTTCTCGTATCGTTCTGCTACTTTTTTAGATTTTTTCCACTCAACTTCACCCTACCTTCTAACTCATTGTCGATTCTGTATTTGGAATAAGATAATAACCATTTGTTTTTAGTGGTTATTTTTTAGCATTACATGCTTAAAAATCGTCATTTTTAAGTTTAATGTTTTTATTTTCTGTTCGTCTTTATCCTTATCCTGCTTCTTTTTATTGTTTTACATTTTATATGCATTTGGTTTGTCATAATTGAGCTATAACTAATAAAAAGGTTACCGATATACAGTGGAATGTAAAAATGGAGCTTTATATGAAAAGATTTTATCTGATGATGCCTCTGCTCTTAACCTCATTTAGTTGGCAAGCGAGTGGAGCGTCAGTGAGCGGTACGATTGATGTTTCAATTAACCTTGTACAAGGTTGTGTGATTAATGGAAATAATGCGGTAGATGCAGCTTCTGGCGTTGGCTTTGGCTCACTCGCCTTTGGAGACGTGCCTGCAATCTTCAGTGAACAAGATGGTGTGGTAAATGGTGGTAGTGCGACGGGTATTGAAGTGCTTTGTAGTAACGGTGTGACACCGACGTTTACATTGGGCACCGGATTGTATGATGCAAGTGCGACCGTTGGTACCTATGCGATGTCAAATGGCGCGCAATTTATTGATTATACGTTGTTTACCGACTCAGACCGAAGCACACAAATTATACAAGGCGGGACGGTAGCTCTGTCTGAATTTACTAGTGCAACATCGCAAACTATTGAGCTTTTTGCGAAAGCTTACGGTACGAGCAGCATTGCCGGTACATACTCCGATACCATCAGTGTGACGCTAAGCTGGTAAAACGTGACGCTGGTTGTTAAGAGCTTTTCACTTGTCGCGATGAGTTTGTGTTCTTTAACTGTGCTGGCTGATGCGACACAAACTTTTCAGGTGTCTGCCATCGTAGATACAGGTTGTTTGATTAACGGCGCAGTACAAGAAGAAAGCCCAACCCAAGCCGGGCAAATAGGTACGTTAGATTTTGGTGAGCATTCTTCAGTTTACGCTACGGAAGTACAAGGCAGCATCACTTACAGTTCATCACTCACATTAAGTTGTACTCCGGGTATTACGATGAATGTTTCCGTAAATGGCGGGATGAATGAATCGGATGGTGTACGTAAGCTAAAGCACAGTGAAGAAGCGACAACGGTAGATTACTTTTTGTTTCAGGATCTAAATTATACGCAGGTGCTTGATATTGACACGCAATATTCCGTCGATACCGACCAAGACCCAGATAATATTCAGTTTCCTATCTGGGCAAAGGCGACAATAAATGGGAATGAAATGGCTGGAATTTATATGGATACGCTTACGCTGACATTAGAGTGGTAAGTGAACTTTGGAGGGGTGAAATGGAATTCATACTCAAAAAACTATTATTAATAACCTTCCTTTTTGTTTTTTTCTCAAATGCCAATGCTAACTCATTATTAATTTGGCCGATTTACCCCAAAATATCAGAGGAGAGTAATGCAACGTCACTTTGGATGGTGAATAAAGGCAGTGCTGATTCTTATTTGCAAGTGAGAATTTTTAAGTGGGAACAAAACGAAGGAGAAGATAGCTATTCAAGTCAAAGCCAGTTAATTGCAACCCCTCCGTTTGTCAAAATTGAACCAGGTGAAAAGCAGTTAATCCGCATCATCAACCAAGATGAGACCTCTGCGGGTAAGGAGTATGCATACCGAGTGATCATAGATGAATTACCGCCAACTCAAAACCCTCAAACAGAATTGACGGAAAATGAACTCGCTGTAAAAGTCCGAATGCGTTACTCGATACCTTTGTTTATTTACGGGAAAGGGCTGACTGATACTCAAAAACCAAACCGTGACAGTGAATTATGGGGTGATTTACAGGCACAGTTTATTAAGAAAAATAATCAGCGTTTTGTTCACATTAAAAATTCAGGAAAACACCATGTTCGCTTAGTGAATTTACAGTTGAATCTACCAAATAAAGATCCTGTCGTTATTTCCGATGGACTAGCTGGCTATATTCTTCCTGAACAGTATAAGGTTTGGTCTATTCCCCATAGTAATGTCAGACCCTTGAGTTTGAGCGCGAATATTGGAGGTAAACGTTACCAAATACCATTGAAGCAATAATGAATAGATTTAATACAATGAATGCTTTCTTTTGGTTGGTATTACTTAGCGTAACGTGGAGCAGTATTGGTCTTTGTGCAAATTCAGCAAACCACTTCTCTGAGCTACCGAGTCCTGAAAATTTCTCATTAGAAAAGTTTGAGAATATTAGCCTCAATCTGGAGTTGGTGATCAATCAAAGAGCAACAGGGCTTGTTGCGAAAGTTGAGCGAGTTGGCGATCAGTTCTTTTTGCTCCGGGAGGACCTCATTTCAGTTGGGGTTACCGCCACGTCGTTGCCTGGAACCGAAGAGAGACTTGAGGTTACGTCTATCCCAGGTGTTAACGTGCGTTACTTGCAATCGTCATTGTAACTTGCAATTGACGTACCGCCTAATTGGTTACCGATGCAGAGCTTATCAGCGCAGGATATGGGGCGATTTTCCCCGGCTCAGTTTGGGCGTGGTGGCCTGCTTAACTACAACGTATTTGGTGTGTACGAGAACGAAAGCCGACAAAAGGAGGTTTCTATCAATCATGAAGTCAGAGCCTTTTCTGAGTTTGGCGTTTTTTCTACTACCGGGATATTTAAATCTAACTTTCATCGCGATGTTCAGTCCCAGCAAAGCAGCCAGTACACTCGTTTTGGTACGAGTTACGAGTACGTCAATCAAGAGAAGCGAATTCGTATGGAGGTAGGGGACTATATTGTTCGCCCTTTATCTTGGAGCCAACCAGTAAGACTGGCGGGTATTCAGTTGTCGCATGATTTCTCTATGCGTCCGGATGTCGTGACGACGCCGTTACCTGCATTTTACGGTGAGGTCACAGCGCCCACTACGTTAGATTTGTTTATCAATGGCTTTAAAACTGACTCAATGAATGTTGGGCCCGGTCCTTTCATTATTAACGATATTCCAATGCTCTCTGGTGCTGGGGAAGCAACGGTAATTGCAACGGATGCTCAAGGTAAGCAAACGGTCATGACCAGCCCATTTTTTCTCTCTTCCGATCTACTGAAGACCGGATTTACATCTTACAGTGCGAGTATTGGTGCGATCAGAGAAAATTTCGGTAATGCATCTAACGACTATGGAGACGGTGGCGTGGTTACCGCTCTGCGTCATGGCATGACTGATTGGTTAACATTAGAAGCTCAAGCTGAAGCAAAAGATGACCTTATCGTTGCGGGGCTGGGCTTTGTCACTAATGCTTTCAACTTAGGTACGGTGGATGCCTCGTTTCGTGTGAGTAATTTTCAGGATCAATCTACCTCATATGCGCTAGGTTATAGTTATCAGTCTCGGCTGTTTAGCTTCGCTGCTCGAACTCAAGTAGAACAAGCCGACTTTTATACCTTATCTCATTTACCAAATTACGAAATGCTCGATGAAGGCAAGGTCGCTTCACTCGCGTCGCGCCATCTATCACAAATCAATATGGGAGTCCGTTTGGGAGATTGGGGCTCACTTTCTGGTGGGTACTTTGATATTCAACAATCCGACTCAGATTCACGTACCCTAAATCTTACTTATAGCTACGCTCTGCCTTTTAATATCAATATGTCCCTTTCTTACAACCATAGTATTGGTGGTCAGAGTGTTACGTTGGCGCAATTCTCTCTACCTTTCAGTTCTTTGGGGGGAAGTTCGGGGCTAACGCTGAAAAGAGAGGACGATGGCGATGTGCGAGGGCGAGTGGGTTACAGCCGCCTTGCGCCAATACGAGGTGGGTGGGGCGTCAATTTAGCGCATGATATTAACGAACACCCAGAAAACCGTAAACAGGCCGATTTGACCTACCGTGCGTCATGGGCGCAGTTCAGAGCGGGGTTAAATGGCACCAATGGCGACTATGATTATTTTGCGGAAATGGCAGGTTCGGTCTCTACGTTGGATGGAGAAATATTCCCGGCGAATGAAGTGTATGACAGCTTTGCGGTAGTGAGCACCAGTGGTTTTGAAGGTATTCCGGTTAAATATGAGAATCAAATTGTCGGAGTGACAGACGATGAAGGTTACCTACTTGTTCCTTGGGCTACGGCGTATTACACCGCCAAATATGAAATCGATCCACTTAATTTACCAGCCAATGCTGCGTTTTCTGCGACAGAGCAGTTTGCTTCGATACATTCGGGCTACGGCTACCTGTTAGAGTTCCCAATAGAGCTACAAATTGCACTGAGCATGACGGTGGTAGACGAAAATCATTTGTTCCTTCCGATTGGTACATATGGCCGCTCAGAAACGGGCTTAACAAGCCAAATTGGTTGGGATGGTTTTACCTACTTTGAAGGCGTTGACCCAGGCCGCTACATTCAGTTTTATCCTCAAGGACAGCCGCCATGTAAAGTGTTTATTGAGGGGTTGTATCAGCGTGAGAGTCAAAAAATACAAACATTGCCTGAGCAGGTTTGTATCAAAGCCGAAGAAGAGGGCGCACTATGATTTTGCGCCGCTGGCTTGCTAGCCTACTTCTCTTTTTCTCGTTCTCGACAATGGCTTGTCAGCTCACGGCGGCAACACCTTTAATCTTGTTTGGCAATGTTTCTTCGTTTACTGTTTCAAGCTCTCAGCAGCAAAGCTCAGCTCAGCCTCATGCGGGGATTACGTGTGACTTTTCTACACTTGTGTCTTTGTCAAGTGGCGACTACGTATCAGCAACGTTTAACAGCATAAATAATGGTTTGCTATTAAATGAGGATGATCCGAGTTCGGAGCTCAGCTATCAGATTTTTGGCGATCCAGGTCTTTCACAAGAGTATGTATTCGGCCAAACTTACAATTTTTTTGAAATCGGGTTACTCGATTTACTCGGGTTGTTTGGCACTCAAGCCGAGTTTCCGCTCTATGCTCGGACGGGAGTGGGTAGTAATCTTTCCGCTGGGACTTATAAAGACCAAATCACCGTATCCTGGATTTGGGATTACTGTAAGGGTATCGGGGTTCTAGGGGTATGCATTGGCCGCGCCAATGGCAGCGCTCAAAGCGTGATTACGGTTGAGTTGGAAGTGACCCCTGATTGTATGATCACGGCGCCAGATATTGATTTTGGTTCGTCCCCATTAGTGGCCGGTTTTGAGCCAGTCAGTCAGGTTATATCGTTAACTTGTACCAAGAATAGTTCCTTCTCCATTGGCTTGAATGACGGCCTAAATGCGTCCGGCGGTCAGCGGCGAATGATTTCTAGTGGTCACTATTTGGAGTATGAAATCTATAAGTCATCAACGATGGAGCGCTGGGGAGGAACCAGTTCTGAACGTCGTGAACACAGTGACGTCGATACTGGCGGCTCTATTCCTGATGGTATCACTCCACAGAATTATAATTATCGCGCGCAGATACTAACCAGCCAAACGACCCCTCCTGCAGGTACTTACACCGACTCAATAATCGTTGACGTTCAATTTTGAGCATCATGTCAATTACATCATTAGAGGCTTCTATTCCAAAAATCTTTTGTAATCATAGTTTTCATTCTGTCACTGCTTAATTTTGTGAGATTAGTATGGCTTTATTCTCACGGAATTTAACTTTCAGAAATAAGGAAAATGATGAAGAAGTCACTAACAACATTAGGTTTGGCACTGGTATTTACAGGAACAGCTTATGCAGCAAGCTGGGGCTACGAGGGAAACCATGGGCCAGCTCATTGGGGTGAGTTTGCATCTGAGTGCGCAAAAGGTCAAAACCAGAGCCCAATCAACATTGAATCGGCGACCGAAGCGAAGCTAGAAAAATTGAATTTCGACTACGAAGGTAAGGCAATTTCACTGCTGAACAACGGTCACACTTTACAGACTGGTTTAGAAGGTAAAAACACACTCACCATTGATGGTAAAGAGTTTATGTTGAAACAGTTCCACTTCCATACGCCATCTGAAAACCATGTGGATGGTAAAGAATACCCACTAGAAGTACACTTTGTGCATGCCGACAAAGTAGGTCATCTAGCTGTTGTCGCGGTGTTCTTTAAACTGGGTGACGCGAACCCAGATCTAGCTAAGATGCTAGCTAACATTCCAACTAAAGATCAAGATGTTACCATCAAGGTTCCATTTGATGCGGATGCCCTTATCCCAAGTGATAAAGACTACTACCGCTTTAACGGCTCACTAACGACACCACCATGCTCTGAAGGTGTGCGTTGGTTGGTGATGAAAGAAGCACAAACTATTTCTCCTGAGCAGATAAAATCTTTTTCGGAAGTAATGGGGAAAAACAATCGCCCAATCCAACCGCTGAATGCACGTATGGTGTTAACGCAACAATAACCACTTCATGCGAAGAAAAATAAAAAGCCCGCTTAAACATAGCGGGCTTGATTATTTGGGTATTGGTGAAAACTAGAAGCCGTGATCTTCTTGCTCTTCCGATTTTACCATTTGTATAGGGTCGAGCTTAAGCGTCTGAGTAGGGAACGCGATATCTGCATCGTGTTCTTTAATGATGTTGATTACCTTAAGCAGTATGTCCTGCTTAACCTCATGGTATCTCACCCAATTCACGGTTTTAGTAAAGGTATAGATAAAGAAGTGCAATGATGATGGACCGAATGTATCGAAGTTGACGATAAGTGTTTGGCGTGCATCAATGTCTTTGTGATTTTTCAGCATTTCTTTTACCGCGGTGATAATTTGCGGCATTTTTTCTGCATCGTCGTAACGAAGTCCAATTTTTTCGTAGATACGTCGGTTCAGCATGCGAGATGGGTTTTCTACGACAATGCTGCTAAACACTGAGTTTGGTACATACAGTGGACGCTTATCGAAAGTTCGGATAATGGTCATACGCCAGCCAATGCGTTCTACTGTCCCCTCTATTTGTCGGTCTGGAGAACGGATCCAATCGCCAACTTTAAATGGACGATCGAAGTAGATCATAAGACCTCCAAAAAAGTTAGACAGCAAATCCTTCGCCGCTAAACCGACGATCAAACCACCAACACCACCGAAGGTAAGGAGGCCCGATAGTGACAGACCAAATGCCTGCATTACGGTTAGAATTCCGACGGTAATAAAGAACAGGCGCGCCACCTTAGCTATCGCTTGTACTGTTGTTTCATCTCGGTTCTTTTGTTCGAGAACATGCTCTTCAACATTGGTAATGAGCCGCATAACGGTCCATACGAAGATGCTGATGATTAAAATCAGTTTCAGCGTACTTAACCAGTTTATTTTATCGTTGAGCTCGCTCTCCAATATGATGCCGATAGAGACGGTTGCTGGCCAACACCAAATGAGTGTACTGACTGGCGCTTTTAGCGCATCAAGCAACATATCATCCCAGTGGAAGGGCGTTTTCTCTACGAGCGCAGCGAGGCGAGAGCGGATCAGCCGCCAAGCTATCCAAGCTATAAAGCTAGCGAGCGTAATGAAAAGGACGCTCCCACTCCAATTTTGATGAGACGTTTCAATGTAGCTTTGTAATTCGGTAAACCACTGTGGCATATGTAACTTATTTCTAGTGAACCATGGAAGGAAAGGTAGCAGATATTACTCCTTCACCCCAGTGATTTCCTTTAAATCATTTACTTATGTCTAAACCGTCCGAGATGGACTTTTCCTTCCGATGACAAGAGAGTCACCTCAATGTTCTGTTGAGCGACCGCTTCATGCATGTTCAGAGGTACGCTACCAATGATTGAGGGTTGATATTTGGACGATCAATTATAACTTCTCTGACTTATCGCTAACATTTATCTTAAGTAAGTGTGAGAGTGTATTGGCTCTTGAATTAGCGGAGGCAGATATGGAATTTACAGAGCTGGATCGAAACGCGCTCTACGACATCTGGATGTCACAAAAAGCCAAAATGCACATCACTCAAATGGAAATGGCTAAGCGCCTTGGTTTGAGTCTACACGAGTTTTCTGGCTTGTTACGTGGTAATTCTCCACTGACGCTAGGTTTTGTAAAACAGCTATGCGAGCAGCTACATGTACGTCCTGGTCAGGTGATTCCGTCTTTGACGGAGCGTGATCTATCTGCATCTGGTACCGTTTATTTACAAAATCGTGTGACGGTGGATGGCGATATCAGTAACGTGTTTATCGACGGAAACCAAGTCGTGATCGAGTACGTTCACCAAGTTAGCTAGCTTGCTCGTCAAATTATCGGGTTGAAGAGCAATAAAAAACGAGCCACTGTTGGCTCGTTTTTTCGTTTCTGTTTTGCTCGCTTGCAAAGATTATGGGATTTTCACTAGCGAATCGCGTGAAAGATCCGCGATAGACTTAGCGCCAGTCAGCGTCATTGCTACACGCATTTCTTTATCGTACAGATCCAGTAGATTTTCAACGCCTGCTCCGCCTTGTGCTGCCAATGCGTATACAAATGAACGGCCAAGAAGCGTACAGTCTGCACCAAGTGCGAGCATACGAACGACATCAAGACCAGTACGAATACCAGAGTCTACGAAGATCTTAAGATCACCTTTTACCGCATCCGCAATGCTTGGTAGTGCTTTAGCACTTGAAAGTACGCCATCTAACTGACGGCCACCATGGTTAGATACCACAATGCCATCTGCGCCGAAACGTACCGCATCTTTCGCGTCTTCTTCATCTAGAATGCCTTTGATAACCATTGGGCCATCCCAAAAATCACGAATCCACTCAAGATCTTTCCAGGAGATAGAAGGGTCGAAGTTTGCGCCTAACCAGCCGATGTAATCTTCTAGCTTTGTTGGTTCGCCACGATAAGTTGAGATGTTACCTAAGTCGTGCGGTTTACCAAGTAGACCCACATCCAGCGCCCAGCTTGGGTGGCGCATCGCCTGGAATACACGACGCATGGCTGCGTTAGGACCACTCATACCTGAGTGCATGTCACGGTAACGTGCGCCAGGAACTGGCATATCAACGGTAAACACCAGCGTTGTTACGCCTGCTGCTTTTGCACGCTCAAGTACGTTTTTCATAAAGCCACGGTCTTTAAGCACGTAAAGCTGGAACCACATTGGACGTTCAATTGCAGGTGCGACTTCTTCAATCGGACAAACCGAAACAGTCGACATAGTAAATGGGATGCCTTTTTTCTCGGCTGCTTTTGCTGCTTGTACCTCGCCTCGGCGCGCGTACATACCAGTTAGACCAACAGGAGCTAGCGCGATTGGCATTGCCAGTTTCTCACCGAAGATCTCGGTTTCGAGGCTCAAATCTGTCATATCGCGTAGGACGCGTTGGCGAAGAGCGACATCACCTAAATCGTCAGTATTACGCTTCAGCGTGCGTTCGTCGTAAGAGCCGCCATCAATATAATGGAATAGAAACGGGGGAAGCTTGGCTTTCGCGGCAGCGCGGTAGTCAGTAGAAGCTGAGATAATCATAATGGTGTCCTAGCGGTTATTCTAAGCAAAGTTGTGGAGCAATTTGCTCTTTCGTTGAGCCTTCATCGCAAAGCAGTGAAGACATCAAAATGAGTATAGTTACCTATGGTTCACTTACGTTTGAATCGGTGATGTTGGTAACCCATTTACATAATTGGTTGAAAAATTTTGTTAAATCACTCAATCAGTTATGCAAACTGGAAAGGGTGACACAGCTGTCGGGGGAATTGATGTAGCAAGCTAAATCAACATGTCGGGGTAGTAGTGCAGACAGCTGTGTCAAATTAGGCAGGGCTGTAAACCCTGCATTTCGCGTTACTTCATCAAGACATCTGTCATTTGGAAGCCATAAATCAGCACCAATCCAATAATGCCTGTCATTACAATGTAGTAGAACGTAGGGATAATCGTTTTACGCAATGTTGCGCCTTCTCGACCAAGCAAACCTACCGTGGCTGATGCGGCAACAACGTTGTGAATCGCAATCATGTTACCTGCGGCAGCACCGACGGCCTGGAGTGATACAACAATCACACTCGAAATAGACAACGTTTGTGCCACTTCGAATTGGAACTGGCTGAACATCATATTTGATACCGTGTTTGAGCCAGCGATGAACGCACCCAGTGCACCAACGGTGGCACTCAGCGCTGGGAACGCAGAACCAACAAGGTCAGAGGCGAAGTTTGCGGTTGTGACGGGCATACTTGCTAGGTCAGCACCGTTGATGCCTGAGTTGATAAAGATACGAACCATCGGAATGGTAAATACCAAGACAAAACCCGCCCCAATCAGTGTTTTGCTTGACTCGCCAAACGCTTCACGCAATGGCTTTACGCTGCCGCTTTGTAACATTGCAGCAAGTAGTGCGACAAACACCAGAATGCCACCAGGAAGGTATAACGGCTGAATCGCAGCGCTAACGCCAGTCTCACCAAGAATGTTGCTGAACGACAAACTTACGCTTTGTACAAAGCCTTTCAGCTCAGGGCTTACGCGGCTTGCGACGAGAATAACTGCCAGCATTACATATGGAACCCAAGCTTTTACGATGCTCATTGGCTTGCCCGGATTATCGTTTAGATCGACTTTTAGCGAACCTAACCACTCTGCAGGCCATTTGTCTTCGCTTTCGAAATCCCACTTAGTCTTTGGTACTAAGAAGCCTTTTTTCGCTGCGGTAACAACGATAGACAGACCAACCAAACCACCGATAAGTGAAGGGAACTCTGCGCCCAAGAATACGCCGGTTAACGCGTATGGAACGGTGAAAGAGACACCAGCAAATAACGCAAATGGTAGAATATCCAGGCCTTCACTCCAGCTTCTGTTCTTGCCGAAGAAACGTGTTAACATCATCGCCATTAATACTGGGATCATCGTACCTACGACTGCGTGAATGACAGCAACGTGCGCTGTGATATCTTGCAGGTACATTTCCCACGTTGCACCTTGTGCGGCCAACGACTCACTGATGTTATGGGTGTCTAAACCTTTGTTTACACCTACGATGATAGGCGTGCCTACCGCGCCGAATGAAACAGGCGTAGACTGAATCATCATGCCCATTAGGACAGCGGCTAGCGCAGGGAAGCCGATTGCAACCAGTAGTGGTGCAGCGATTGCTGCCGGGGTACCGAACCCAGATGCGCCTTCAATGAACGAGCCAAAGCACCAAGCAATGATGATGGCTTGTACACGGCGGTCAGCCGAAATATCGGTAAATCCATTACGGATTGTGGTGATCGCTCCAGTGTGTTTTAAAGTGTTGAGCAAGAAGATGGCACCAAACACGATCCATAGAACAGAGACAGTAATGCCCAGTCCTTGGAATACGGAGGCCAGTACGCGATTGGCTGACATATCCCAAAACATAAGTGCGATAGCGACGGTTAGACCGAACGCAACAGGCATGGCTTTTTTAGCAGGCCAGTTGAGACCAACCAATAAGATGGCGGCAACAACAATTGGCGAAAATGCCACTAGGGCAAGTAGGGTTTCACTCATTTGTACATCCTTCGTACGCTGACTTCTCGAACGGTGTCAATCCGCTGTAGAGGTGACTTTTTGTTGTAATGGTTTTGTTAATTTGGCGTGAATTTACTCCTTTATTTTTTGTTGATATAGGGAAATAATGAAAATAATTAATTCCAAAAGTGACATAATGGTATGAGAGCAGACGACTTAATCCTATTTTCTCAAGTAATCGAACTTGGCAGCTTTAGTAAGGTTGCAGAGGCAAATAACCTTACAAATTCGGTAGTTAGCAAAAGAATGGCGAGGTTGGAGGAAGAAATAGGGGCTCAGCTATTATATCGAACAACGCGCAAATTAACCTTGACCGAGGCAGGTAAGGTGTTACTCCACAGTGCTAAAAATGTGAAGCAGGCCACTCAGGAGGCTATGGATGCTGTTGCAGGCTTTGGAGAGAATGTGAGCGGTCATATAAAAATGTCCGTGCCGTGTATCTCTGGAGATTTGATACTTGCTGATGCTGTTGCCGAATTTTGTAACCTTCATCCGGGTCTGACCGTGGACATGTCATTGGATAATCGCTTTGTCGATTTAGTGGCTGATGGTTACGATTTAGTCATTCGAACTGGCTACCTAGCCGACTCCAGTTTGATCGCACGACATATTCTCGATTCCCAATGGGTGGTATGCGCGTCACCTTCTTATATTGCGAAAAATGGGAAACCGATCGAGCCGATTGATCTCACCACGCACAATTGTCTGCAATACGCTTACCAAACCACTGGTGCAACGGATTGGGAGTTTAAAGGAGAAGATGGCAATTACATCGTCAAAGTATCGGGCTGCTTTTCTACTGATAACGCGACCGCATTACGTAAAGCCGCTCTGGGCGGCCATGGTATTGCTTACGTCCCGCGCTGTTTGGTGTATCACGATATTCGTAATGGTCAACTGGTGGATATTTTTCCTGAATTAGTAGGTAAAAAGTTGGGTATCTACGCGGTGTATCCGTTTACTCGTCAACCACCGAACAAAGTGAAGCTGCTTATTGAGCACATTCGTGACCGATACTTAACGATATCTCATTATTTCTAGGTTCTTCATAGATTTAAAACAATGTCGTTGAAATCAAAATAGGGTGCTCTAAGGTAATCACCGCAATAAAACGATTGAAGATAAACAACTTAATAAAAACAACGGAGTAACACGGACGTTATGCATTACCCAAAAACACGTAAAGATTCTGTCGTGGACACTTATTTTGGTCACGACATTACCGACCCTTATCGCTGGTTAGAAGATGATCGCAGTGAAGAAACCGCTCAATGGGTTTCGGGTCAAAATTCGGTCACCTTCGATTTCCTTGGTCAGATACCGTACCGCCAACAAATCCGTGACTTAGTGGCGAAGAGTCAAAACTACGAAAAATATTCCCAGCCATTTGTACGTGGTGACTACACCTACTTCTACAAAAACGACGGTTTGCAAAACCAAAGCGTATTGTATCGACGCAAAGGCGAGGGAGAAGCCGAGGTTTTCCTTGATCCAAATACTTTCTCCGAAGAGGGCACGACCTCTCTTGGCGAAGTCAGCTTCTCTAAAGACTACCGTTTGGTCGCGTATTCCATCTCAGAAGGGGGTAGTGATTGGCGTAAGATCTTTGTCATTGATACGGAAACCAAAGAACAGTTAGAGCCTGAGATTGTTGATGCGAAGTTTACGTCGATTTCTTGGCTGGGCAGCAAAGGCTTCTATTACTCAAGCTACGATAAGCCGCAAGGCAGTGAGTTGTCTGCTCGAACTGAGCATCACAAGCTTTATTATCATGAACTTGGTACACCTCAATCTGAAGATAAAGTGATTTTTGGTGAGTTGGATACGCAAGTTCATCGTTATGTGTCTGGTACGACGACGACAGACGATCGCTTCCTCATTATTTCTGGCGCAGAATCCACATCGGGTAATCGTCTGTTTTATATTGATTTACAGTCTGAGTTACAGACAATTGTGACGCTGCGCGAGACAACGCAAGGAGACACCTACTTAATTGATAGCCAAGACGCAACCTTGCTGCTTTACACCAACCTAGACGCGCCGAATGGCAAAGTTGTCAGCTACAACACTCAGACAGAACAATGGGCTGACGTGATTGCTGAACAAGAACAGCCGTTAGAAATCAGCAAAGGTGGCGGTTATCTGTTTGCGACTTATATGGTAGATGTGCTTTCTAAAGTGCAGCAGTTTAACTACCAAGGTGAGTGGATTCGAGATGTACAATTGCCGGGAGAAGGCACGGCTTATGGTCTGGCGGGTAAAAAAGAAGAAACCACACTTTATTACACATTCACTAACTACGTGACGCCTCCGACGATCTTCTCATTTGATGTTGAGTCTGGTGAATCGACACTGTTTCAAGAATCAAAGGCACCGTTCGATCGTAATGAGTATGAATCAAAACAGGTGTTTTACACCTCAAAAGACGGCACGCAAGTTCCGGTGATCATTTCATACAAGAAGGGCATTGCACTTGATGGTAGAGCACCAACCATGTTGTATGGTTACGGCGGTTTTAACATCAGCCTCACTCCAATGTTTTCTGGCAATGTAGCCAACTGGCTAGAATTGGGTGGTATTTACGCTGTCGCCAACATGCGAGGCGGTGGTGAATACGGTAAAGCCTGGCACAACGCAGGCACTCAGCAGCAAAAGCAAAACGTGTTTGATGACTTTATTGCGGCGGCGGAATACCTGATTGAAAACGACTACACTAGCTCGGATCGCCTAGCGATTCGCGGTGGTTCTAATGGTGGTTTGTTAGTTGGAGCGTGTATGACGCAACGCCCTGAACTATTCAAAGTCGCGCTGCCTGCGGTTGGCGTGCTTGATATGCTGCGTTATCACACGTTTACTTCTGGAGAAGGCTGGAAGTATGACTATGGCACGTCGGAGCAAAGTGAAGCGATGTTCCAATACTTGCTTGGTTACTCTCCTGTTCACAATGTAAAAGAAGGCGTGCAATATCCTGCTACCTTGGTGACAACTGCTGATCACGACGACCGAGTTGTGCCAGCACATTCGTACAAATTTATTGCGGAGCTGCAAGACAAACAGCAAGGCGCTAATCCAGTATTGATACGCATTGATGTTAATGCCGGTCATGGTGCAGGAATGCCGCTGAGTAAGCAAATTGACCTCACCACAGACGTGTATGCATTTACGTTACATAATATGGGTATTGAGTCGATTTAATGCCCTAGTTGTTAGAAACTTCTGAGAATAAAAAAATGCCGCGACAGTGTCGCGGCATTTTTCATGGTTGGGGGAACTCAATTCATACTGTTTGCCAGTATTTGAGCCAGGTTGACTAAGTCTGACTCTTGAACCAACCAGTCTCGGCGGCCAAACCGAAAGGCAGCTACGCCATTCTTAAGACAAGATGAAATCATCACCTTTTCTTAATCCTAGTTTATGAATATGAAACTGTGATGAACCTAAGCTGCATTGTGCTGATTTTCACTGTTTTCAAGATCAAATGAGGCATCTATCAGTTTTTTCGTGTAGTCATTTTTAGGGTTTTGGAAAATATTTTCGGCTGTACCTTGTTCCATGACCTCGCCCTTTTGCATGACTAGAACACGATCAGAAAGGGCTTTGACGACTGATAGATCGTGGCTAATAAACAAGTAGCCAATGTTATGCTTTTTCTGCAAATCTTTCAGGAGATCAATCACAGTCAGTTGAACCGAGCGGTCCAATGCAGAGGTCGGCTCATCAAGCAAAATAAACGAAGGTTCAAGGATCAGTGCTCGCGCGATAGCAATACGCTGACGTTGGCCTCCCGAAAACTCGTGCGGATAACGGTTGATGGACGCGGGATCTAAGCGGACCTCACGGAGCACGTCGCGCGCTTTCTGCATACGTTCTTTTTTACTCAACATTGGTTGGTGGACAGTTAATCCTTCTGTGATGATCTCGCCGATAGTCATACGAGGAGAAAGCGAACCATAAGGGTCTTGGAATACCATCTGAACGTCTTTTTTCAGCTCAAAACGTTCTTTGTTTGTCAGCAAGGCCATATCTTGGCCTTTGTATTCTATTTTGCCAGTTGAGGGCAGTAGACCTATCAAAGCTCGGCCGAGTGTAGACTTACCTGAACCGGACTCCCCAACGATCCCGAGGGTCTCTCCTTGTTTAAGCTCAAGAGAAATGCCTTTTACCGCTTCGAAGTACTCATTCTTGCTCGCAATAAAATGCGACTTTACCAAGAATTTGACTCGTATATCGTCGGCCTTTAAAAGCTGTGTAGCACTTTCGCTAATAGGCTCCTTACTGCCTTTAGGAATCGAGTTGATTAGCATACGTGTGTATTCGTGCTTTGGGTCCTCGAAGAGTGTTTGCGTTTCGCCTTCTTCGACGACTTCTCCTTTACACATCACAATGACACGGTCTGCAAAGTGTTTTACGACGCCTAAGTCATGAGTAATAAATAGGATTGCCATGCCCATCTGAGCCTGAATTTCTTTAATCAGGTGCAACACTTCTGCTTGAACCGTGACATCCAACGCTGTTGTAGGTTCGTCGGCGATCAAAATATCGGGCTCGTTAATCAGTGCCATCGCAATCATGATGCGTTGCAATTGACCACCAGAAAATTCGTGTGGGTACTTGTTGTACGCTTTTTCTGGGTTTGGCATATGAACCAATTCAAACAGCTCTAACACCTTTGCTTTTGCTGTTCGTCTGTCGACCGGGCGGTGACACATGATGGCCTCAGCGACTTGGATACCCACCCGCATGTACGGGTTTAGTGAGGTCATCGGCTCTTGAAAAATCATGCCAATGCGATCACCGCGAATACTTTGCATTTCACGCTCTGTTTTATCCAAGATGGAGCTACCCTCAAACATGATGGATGAGCTTTCATGCAAAATAGCGTTGTCTGGCAGTAGTTTCATCAGTGCATTGGTTGATACTGACTTGCCAGAGCCAGATTCGCCAACGATGGACAGCGTCTCGCCTGCTTTTAAATCGAAGCTAACATTCTTTACTGCATCGACGATCCCATCGTTTGTCGTAAAGCTGACTGATAGGTTGTTCACCGAAAGAATGGTTTTAGAAGACATCACAGATCCTTGTGGTTGATAAAGCAAATGATACTCAAGCAATGGACAGCACAAACCTAGTTGGCCTCAATACTTGAGCTTTAGATTAATTATACAGGTGAGAAGGCGAAGATTTTGCCGAACTCATTGCTTGCAAATGTAAGAACTGCTCATGCGCGCGCGTTACGTGCTCGAGTTCTATCATCCATTGAGCATTACGTTGGGCAGAGCAAAATGCCGCCATGTGAGCTAACAAGTCTTCGCTCTGTTGACCAAGTAGGTGACCTACGCGCTCAATCAGTTCATGGCTCTCTAGCTGCAAAAATTGAAATAGCGCGTAAGTTTGATTCAGTATTGAGAACGCATCATGTTGTAAGCCGAGTTTGTTGAGAATCTCTGATTGCGTCACGCTGGCATCTCTAAGCCCCGTAATGAGACATACAAACTGGCAAGGTTTAGTTTGTGCATTTTCTAGCGCTAGATGAATGTGGTTGGGTAGATTGTTGAGCACGTCGTCATATAAACGATGAGCTTCTGGCCAATGGCCTTGTTCCATCAGTTGCTCCGCTTTTAAGTAGCGCATCCAGCATTGCTCAATATTCATATCCATCTCCACAACATTTGATTTGTTTAGATATTAAATGAAATTGATTATCAATTGCAAGTGCGTGTTAATATCACTTATGTGTTCATAAAATGTCCAATCAATCTAGGGTGGAAGGTAAATCACTTAAAATTAAGCAAATAATCTCTACACTCAAATAACGAAAATAAGAAAAAAGGAAGTGGATATGGCAATACTAAGATTGGAAGCTAAGCAGCTATATTCTGTAGCAGATCTAGAGAATATGCCATGTAAGTCGACCAAGGAGTTACCTCCAATTGATGAAATCGTGGGCCAAGAGCGCGCGCAAAAAGCGGTCGAGTTTGCGATGTCCATCAAAGAGAAAGGGTATAACATCTACGCCATTGGTCAGAATGGGCTAGGTAAACGCACCATGATCTTGCGCTATCTGAATCGTCACCAGCACGATGCAGCAGCCCTGTTTGATTGGTGTTACGTTGCGAACTTTGAGGATACCCGTACACCAAAGGTATTAAAGCTGCCTTGTGGTATCGGAAATAAGCTACGTGTTGATATTGAAGCTTTAATGGGCAAATTATTGAATGCTTTACCCCTAGCATTCGACAATGAAATGTACTTTAGCCGCGCTGAGCGATTAAAAAATCAATTGGCAGCTAAGCAACAAAACGAGCTGGATCGTATTAGTCGAGAGGCAAAAGAAAAAGGCATCAGCCTAACACTGACTACGCAGGGGGATTATCAGTTTGTCGCCATGAACGGTGATGAGCTTCATACGGAAGAGTCTTTTGATGTACTAAGCAAAAAAGAACAAGAGCAATTCAGCGATGCTATTGATGAACTCGAAGTGCGATTGCGCTCGATGGTTCGTGAGCTTACGGAGTGGGAAGAGACATACAGCGATAAAATCAAAAAGCTCAATGATGAAGTGACGCTTGATGTGATTACTCACTTCATCAAAAAACTCAAAGTGGATTACGCGCAATATTCCGAAATCAAAACCTACTTAACTGAGCTGCAAAAAGATATTGTTGAAAACGCAGATATCTTCCTTGACCAAAGTGGCGAGCAAGGCGAAATTGCGACGGCATCCTTGGATAAAAAATTGCCACGTCGTTATAAAGTGAACGTCTTGGTAAGTCGTAAAAGCAGCGAATTTCCTATCGTTGTTGAAGAAAATCCCAACTATCATTCACTCTTCGGGTCGATTGAGACTGCCACTTTCAAGGGAACGGTGTTTACCGACTTCTCGCTGATTCGCGCAGGGAGCTTGCATAAGGCGAATGGCGGCGTTCTATTAATGGATGCTCAGAAAGTACTTGAACAGCCTTACGTTTGGGATGGTTTGAAGCGCGCATTGCGTGCTCGTCAATTGAGTTTTACGTCTCTAGAAAAAGAAGTCACATTGACGGGGGCGGTATCACTCGATCCTGAACCGATTCCGCTTGATATCAAAATCATCTTGTTTGGTGATTACCGAACTTACCAATTACTCCAACATTACGATCCAGAGTTCAGCGAGTTGTTCCGTGTGACGGCAGATTTCGAAGACGAAATGAAACGTACGCCGGAGTCTGAGCTGCATTACGCGCGCTTTATATCTAGCGTGGTGCATGACAACAATATGCTGCATTGCGATCGCAAAGCCATTGCTCGAATCATCGAATACAGCTCACGTTTGTCTGGCGACCAATCCAAGCTATCTCTACATTCGGCTAATATCGCCAACTTGCTTCGAGAGTCGAACTACGTGGCTCGTCAAGCCAACTCTAACATGATCCGTATTGGTCATGTTGAAGAGGCGCTCAATAACCAAGAAATGCGAGTAAGCCGATTACGCGATAATGTAATGGAAACCTTTATTAACGGCACAACGCTGATTCGCACCGAAGGAGAAGCCGTAGGCCAAGTGAACGCACTTTCGGTATTGAGCACTAGTGACTACATGTTTGGTGCACCGAATCGCATCACAGCGACGACGTGTTACGGTGATGGGGATGTTATCGATATCGAGCGCAGCGTGGATTTGGGGGGCAGTATTCACTCTAAGGGCGTGATGATTTTGTCTGCCTACTTATCTTCCGTATTTGGTAAAACGGCACGAGTGCCATTAACGACCACCATTACCTTTGAGCAATCCTATGGTGGTGTTGATGGTGATAGTGCCAGCATGGCTGAGTTATGTGCGGTTGTGTCTGCTTTTTCAAAGCAACCAAACCGACAAGACATTGCGATAACAGGATCGATGAATCAATTTGGCCAAGCTCAGCCTATTGGTGGCGTAAACGAAAAGATCGAAGGCTTTTATGATGTGTGTGTAATTAAAGGTCGTCATGACGGGCAGGGGGTCATTATTCCGCGCTCTAATGTTCACAATCTAATGCTTCGTTCCGACATCGTGAAAGCAGTCGAAAAAGGCGAGTTTAATATTTGGGCGATTGACCATGTTACTGAAGCTATCGAATTGTTTACGGGGAAAGTTGCTGGTGAGCCAACCGATGAAGGCTCTTATCCAATCGATACCATTTTTGGCCTTGCTCAAGCTAAGCTCAATTCGTTGAGAAAATAGGCTGAAACCGTCCTAAATGTGAATGTATCTCATCATAAGTGATCATAATTTATCATAACGACAATATCCCGACGCCACTGTCGGGATATTGTCAATAACAGATTGAAAATGGAGAGTTTTTGTACTAGACAAAAGTGTGATCGACCTCTAATATTCGCCACTTGTTTATTCGTCTGGGATTTATCCCGTCGCAAGGAAGCATAGATATTCAAACTGCCGAAAAGTAACGTTGTTATAAGCACAGCTCGAGTTTGTTTGGATATAGACATCACGCATACAACTGAGGCCCTGTCATGCAGTTATCACTGAAAAATTTGTCAGTACGAACGCAAATTTTGGTTCCGGTATTATTTACCGCGATTGTTTTGTTTATTGCTCTTTGGATTACTAAAAACAATCTTCAAGCAGAGCAAGATGTTATTGCTTCCAACCAAGAATCTTTGGTTTTTCACAAAGACACATTGGCGAGTATTGACGACCAAATTTACCCTCTGCGCATAAGCGCGGTTTACGCTATTTACGATGCTTCTCGTCGTGAGAATTTTCTAACCGAATTGAAAGAAGGCTTAAAGCAAGTTGATGCCGATTTAAGCGCAATTGAAGCCCGAAACCTATTCCGTGACGATGCCGTTAAAGTTCGCCAAGCAATTGAATCCTATGTGCGATATTCAGAGCGCTCAGTTGCTTTCTTCAACCAATACGATCAAGGTTTAAAATCGGATAGAGAGTACCGTGCATTTGTCAAAGAGTATCGCAATGTTGGCCGAGAAATGGTCCAACAAATTAACACGCTATCAAAGCATGTAAACGAGCAAGCTGAACAATCTACTATCAGAAGTCATCAGCAAAATGAACGTGTGCAAAATAACGCTATGTTGACAGTTTTAGCGGTATTTGCTTTCTCATTGATAGGCGCTTGGTTCCTATCTGGCATGATTGTTACACCAATCCAAAAGCTGCAAGAAGTGATGCGTCAGTTAGCAATGGGTAATCTATCAGTACGTGCAGATGTCGATGGGGACAATGAGATCTCTAAGCTCAGCAAAGATGTAAACCAAACCGCAGAGCAGTTATACAACACTGTGGACCAGTTAACCCGTATTAGTGAGGAAGTTGCATCTGCATCGACCGAATTGGCTGCGGTAATGACGCAAGCGGAAGCGAACGCTCAACAAGAGTTGGCGGAGATCGAGCAAGTTGCATCTGCGGTTAACGAGCTTGCAAGCACTGCGAATAATGTGAGTGATAACGCGACCTCTGCTGACGCAACTGCGCGTGAAGCTGATGGACTTGCTCAATCAGGTTTGGCTATCTTCCAAGAAAGTGCGGAAGCAAGTGCGCAAATGTCTCAAGCATTGAACGATGCAGCGCAAGTTGTTTTGCGTCTAAAAGAGCAATCTGTACAGATCAACGATGTTATTGAAGTGATTCGCGGCGTATCTGAGCAGACCAACTTGCTAGCATTGAATGCTGCGATTGAAGCGGCGCGAGCTGGTGAGTCTGGTCGTGGTTTTGCGGTAGTAGCTGATGAAGTACGCATGCTAGCAGCGCGTACTCAAGACTCGACACAAGAGATCCAAACGATCATTGAAGAGCTTCAAGCGCAGTCTGGGCTTGCGAATGACAGTATGCAAGTCAGCCTTGATATGCTTAGCCGCAACAACGAGCTGACGCAACAAGCGAATGAAGCGTTGGTTGGAATTACCGAGTCAGTCGCCAACATCAACGATTCAAACACGCAAGTAGCAACCGCAGCCGAAGAACAGTCTCAAGTTACTCAAGATATCAATCGCAACGTGGTTAACATGTCGGAGCTTGTAAACCAAAACGTAGCGGGCATCAGCCAGAGTGCAAGTGCGAGTACTGAGCTTTCATTACTTGCAGAGAAGCAGAAAGAGCAATTAAGTTTCTTTAAGCTTTAATTCATCATCTACTTATCAAATCTCTAAATCCCTGAGTGAATGCTCAGGGATTTTTTTGTTTGTAATAATCGAATTTATTATCAATAAGTCTATCTAAAACAGTCAGTTAACAAGATTTTTTGCGGGCAATATCACGTTTTGTGATATTGTTTTTACATTTTTTTCGTCAATTTTTTTTTGACGCGAACATTTTTTTTAACTCAACCGATAACTTGATGGTTGAGAGGTATTCATATCGTCATTTTAAGTGGTGTTTTCTTCTATAAGCGCTGTTTATTCAACACGTTGCGTGAAAAGTAACAGCTGTTACTATGCCGCCAGTTTTCTCGTTGGTACAGAAAAGTCCTGTTTTTCTGGTGAGAAAACACATATAAAACAATGATATGGAAAATAACAATGAAATTAAAAACTTTAGCTGTAGCAGTGGCGCTAATGGCATCAGGATCTCAAGTTGTCGCTTCAGAACTATACAACCAAGATGGCACTTCTCTTGAGATGGGCGGCCGCGCTGAAGCGCGTCTTTCTATGATGGATGGTAAGGCAGAAGACCGTACTCGCATCCGTCTTAACTTCCTAGGCAAACAGGAAATCAATGAAAACCTATACGGTGTTGGTTTTTGGGAAGGTGAGTTCAAAACAAAAGAAGAAGGTGCCGTAGATAACAATAGTGATCTTGAAACTCGTTACGCTTATGCGGGTCTGGGTGGCAAATACGGTGAAGTAACTTACGGTAAAAACGACGGCGCACTAGTGGTTCTTACTGACTTTACTGACATTATGGCTTACCACGGTAACACAGCAGCACTTAAACTGCCTGTTTCTGACCGTACAGATAACATGCTGTCTTACAAAGGCCAATTCGAGCAACTAGCTGTACGCGCAAGCTACCGTTTTGCTGATCGCACAACAGATGCACAAGGCTTTACAGACAACGAGGAAGATGGCTTCTCTCTATCTGGTGTTTACGCGTTTGCTAACACTGGTTTTGAACTAGGTGCTGGTTACGCAGATCAAAACGACAGCGATGAGTTCATGCTGGTAGCTGCATACTCTGTAGGTGACTTCTACTTCGCTGGTAACTACACTGGCGCGGATATGGATGTTGCAGGTAAGACTTTTGATTACAAAGGCTACGAACTAGCCGCTGCTTACACTATGGGTCAAACTGTATTCACTTCTACGTTCAACAAAGGTGAACTAGAAGACGCAGATACTGTAGAAAACCTAGCTATTGATGTAACTTACTACTTCAAGCCTAACTTCCGTGGCTACGCATCATACAACTTCGATCTAATGGATAACGAAGGCGCGGCTGAAAAAGATGAGCTAGCGCTAGGTCTACGTTACGACTTCTAAGTCATGACTCTTATCTAAGATACTGCCTTATTCTTAGTAAATAAAACCCCTTACTGAAAAGTAAGGGGTTTCTTGTTTTCTAGCACTTCAAAGCTTCTTGATAAGCGATAGGGGTTATCAAATCTATCTTTTTAGTGTGAGCTTAGTACCATCAAATTTGAGGTGACTGAGGAGGTTTTTAGCGTTGTTTTTACCAACCTCATCAAACTCCATTCCGTAGCGAGCATAGTGCGTTGATTTTTGTAAATTACAAATACGACCTCGCAACGGCGCTAGCATACGACTTTCTCCGGGCATCGTTAGATCCAATGAAACGTGGTCACCAACCTGAAGTGGTCGGCTCATTGGTGATGTTACAAAACGACAGCCACTACGAGATAAATCTCTTATTTCGCATTCAGTTCGATAGGCTTCTAAACAAACACGCGCTCTCAAATTTACTTCGTAACGCACTTCTTTGCGAAGCTGAAAGACCTGCATAGTGTTGGGTAGGTCTAGCACCAAAATTGGGTACGGATCGCCTAGTCGATGCTGTAATTGGGCCCGAAATGGGATAACGGCCCCTTCACCTCGATGAGAGTAGGCTTTTACATTGATCCAAAAGCCTTCCTGAAAATAGAACTTCAAGTCTTCATCAGAGATGTTCGGAACCTCTATCAATGCAGTATTATTTGAGTGACAGCCAACAAATGTGCTGGTTGTAATAAACTTTGTACCAACGGGGGTGGTGACGTTTAAGCTCACTTCACTGCCGTGTTCGACCATTGCCATTGCATCGGTGCTATTTAATGTACTTGCCTGACGTTCTGGTGCCTTCTTGCTTTGCAGAGGTAGCTTGCCGTCTCTGGCAATTGGGCTCATATTTCTCATTATAATTGTCGTACCTGATGTAAGAAGGTAATCGCGTGAGGCGAAGCAGCACTCTCGCATGGTATCGATTTTATTCAGTGATATAGTTTGATTCAATCAATCTGTAACAAAAATTAGAGAGCAAGATATGCATAAAGTAACTCATGAAGCCACGAATAGTACATTCTGGGTTGATTTAGAGCAGGGCTATAAAGCCAAGGTGATTTACCAGCTTGAGGGTAATGTCATGCACATTACATCAACGGTTGTTCCTGAAGCACTGCGAGGTAAGGGGTACGGAAAAGTGATGATGGAAGCGGTGTTGCCAGAAATTGAGTCACTCGGTTATCAAATAAAACCAGTTTGCCCATATGTTATTCACTATATGGAGAAGAACCAAACGTGGTCACATCTGCTCGCATGATGAGTAACAACCACCAACGCTACCAAAATATTGGCCAGGAACTCAATCTCGGTAATTACCGCTCTGTAGAAGTCATACAATCGCTATGGGGAGGCTATGGGGAGTTAGTCCGAGTTACTTATTCTACTCGTTCGGTGATCATTAAGCATGTAAAACTCCCTAAGCCTTCAGAGCATCCTAGAGGCTGGAATACGGACCGTTCTCATCAAAGAAAGTTGCATTCTTATCAGGTGGAAGTGAATTGGTATGAGTATTTTTCCGGAGGGGTGGATACTCGCTGCCGAGTACCACAAGGTCTAAAAACGTTCCAATCGGAGAATGAATGGCTCATTGTGATGGAAGATCTCGCCGAGGTGGGCTTTCCAAAAGTCATCACAGATGCACAGCTAGAGCATCTACAAGCCTGCCTCACTTGGTTGGCGAACTTTCATGCGAGATACATCGATGTTCGTTCGGATAAGTTGTGGCATATCGGTACATACTGGCACTTAGCAACCAGACCCGACGAGCTTGAAGCATTGCAAGACACTGAGCTACAAAATGCGGCTCAATTGATTGATCAAACGCTTTCGCAAGCTAAGTTTAAAACACTAGTACACGGTGATGCCAAATTGGCGAACTTCTGTTTTGATGAAGAAGAATCAAACGTTGCTGCGGTTGACTTTCAATACGTTGGATGTGGGTGTGCCATGAAAGATGTGGCACTGTTTATGAGTAGTGCCGTTAAGCCAGAACGTTGTGCAGAGATGGAAGTTTGGGTTTTGGATACGTATTTTGCTCAGTTGCAACACGCGCTAATAGGCTATCAACCGAATCTTGACCCTAATGAAGTCGAGCGTGAATGGCGTCCTTTGTTTGCTGTGGCTTGGGCAGACTTTCAGCGCTTTGTGAAAGGTTGGAGTTCCGACCACTGGAAGATCAATCCCTACACAGAAGCATTGACTCGCAGAGCGTTGGCTTACTTACGAAAGTGAGTCGAAGTTTAAAAAGAAAAGCCTCCAATTAGTAGGAGGCTTTGTTTTATCTTTGGCCTGGTCTGATGCGCGCCATGTAATAGGTATTGATGAATTCACCATCACGGAAGGAACCGTCAATCGCTTCACCTTCAATTTGAAATCCATGCTTTTTATAAAGCCCAATGGCGGCGTCGTTATCGGCATTGACCTCTATCTGAATTCTTCTCACATTTAACCAGTTATCTGCTAGTTCAGTGACTGTTTCTATCAATTTGCTACCAATACCGAGTCCATGGAAACTATCATGTACTCCGATGCCAAACGATGCCGTGTGCATCGTTCTTGGACGTAGAGAGTGGTGAAAGCCAATATTTCCGACGACTTTACCATCAATTTCAGCGACATAGCTATAAACACCATCAGGTATGTTTGACAACCTTTCCACCCACATCGCGAGCGAAGGCTTTGGGAGTTGCAGGGTTTCACGTTGTGCTTTTGGTTGTGAATAGATTTCTACGAGTGCCGCTGCGTCTTCGACGGTCGTTGGACGTACGATAATTTCCATGCCTCTCTCCTTCGCTTTTTAGTTTTAATTTTTAATCTAACCACAGTTTTCTTATTTGGATAGTGTTTTTTTATGTTTAATGGATAAATGCCTTTTAAATTAGCTTGTTATGATGTTTTTTTTTGAATTTTTAGTAGTGATTTGTCATCGAATTGAACGAGTAGATTGCAAAGGTGTTGAATTATTGTACTGAGAATGGCGCGTACTGCAGAGTATCGTGGTGAATTTCATGTCGCAGTAAATAAACGCATTTAGTCAAACTGTGACGACGGCACTGTGCGTCAGTTGACTTGAATCAATAGAGGATGGAGTTACCTCCTATGAGGTATAGGGAAACGACACGTTTAGGGCTATTTATGCTTAACTTGATAAGGGAGTTTTGTTGAGGAAATAGCATGAAATCCTCTCAGTCTAAAATATCGCAAAGTCGGCGCCGATTTTTGCGTGATACAGCTCGAACTGCGGCTGGTGTTGGCGCAGCTGCGTGTGTATTGGGCTTACAATCGCTACAAAGCCAAGCTCGAGAAACCAAAGGTGTGCCTATTCGTCCGCCTGGTGCATTGCCGGAAGGCGATTTCGAATCAGCTTGTATTCGATGTGGCTTGTGTGTTCAGGCATGTCCTTACGATACCCTGAAACTTGCGACATTACTTTCACCCGTCGCGACTGGCTCACCTTACTTTACTGCACGCGATATTCCCTGCGAAATGTGCGAAGACATTCCTTGTGTTGTCGCTTGTCCGAGTGGGGCGTTGGATCCGAAACTAACCGATATTGATGATGCTCGAATGGGTACAGCGGTTCTTATTGACCATGAAACTTGCCTTAACTGGCAAGGGTTACGATGCGACGTTTGTTATCGCGTTTGTCCGCTGATTGATGAAGCCATCACGTTAGAGATGGTTCACAACGATCGAACTGGCTATCACGCCAAACTTATCCCTACAGTGAATTCGGAAGTGTGTACCGGATGCGGTAAGTGTGAACAAGCGTGCGTGTTGGATGTCGCTGCTATTAAAGTCGTCCCGACGGATTTGGCGAAAGGCAAAGTGGGCAGCCACTACAATTTTGGTTGGAAAGAGATCGACAAACCACTCGAAAATATCCTCCCTAGTGAGACGCCTGTACCGGAAGGTGCGCTTGAATCGCTAAAAGGAGGTAAGTAATGGCAAAGAACTTAACTCAAAATACTGGCAAAGAAGCGCTTGAAAAGCTTGGTTGGTGGCGCGCGCATCGGTTTTTGATTTTACGTCGGCTATGCCAGTTCACCATCATTGCGCTGTTTATGGCTGGGCCGACGCTGGGAATTCTAACTGGTAATCTGTCATCAAGTATGTTGCTCGATACCGTGCCGTTAAGTGACCCGTTAATTGTGCTTCAAGCTTTGGCAACAGGGCATGTTCCGGAGTTTAATGCGTTGTTAGGCGTAGTGATCGTCGTTGCGTTTTACGCGATTTTGGCGCCGCGTGCATTTTGTGCTTGGGTGTGCCCGTTGAACATCGTTACAGACTTGGCGGCGTGGTTGCGTCGAAAGTTCAACATTAAAGCGAGCTATCGTTGGTCTCCCGTGATTCGTTATTGGCTGATCCCTGTTTTGATGTTGGGCAGTGCGCTGTCTGGCGCAATTCTTTGGACATGGTTAGATCCAGTGGCGGCACTGCATCGCGGGTTGGTGTTTGGTATGGGCGCAGGTTGGGTGTTGATCGCCCTGGTGTTCGTGTTGGATTTACTCTTGGTTGAGCATGGGTGGTGTGGGCACTTATGTCCACTGGGGGCTACCTATGGCGTGATAGGCCGAAAAAGCCTGTTGCGCGTTACTGCGGTTCGCCGCGAAGATTGCACCAAATGCATGGATTGCTTTTACGTTTGCCCAGAACCAGAAGTGCTTCGGCAGCCTTTGAAAGAGGGAGATCGTCGAGTTATGGATCAAAACTGCATTAGCTGTGGTCGTTGTTTGGATGTATGTCCAGAACATGTGTTTGAATTTAAAAATCGCCTATCAGTAAAAGTCATTGATTAAGCCACTGAGCACATTTACTCATGCTTTATTTCTCTTGATACTTGAACATCGCGCTTAGCCAAGGAGTTAAGTGCGATGTTTATCTTCATAACAATATCCCTCAGCCATATCTGCTTGCTCTGGGCTGAAAATAATAATGATATTGCGAATTTGTTACATTTAAAGCTATGATGATGCCTTCATATTTAAAGGAAACATCATGACTACCTCATCGCACGGCTGGAGAACGCCGCAAAATTTCCTCCTGTTAATTTCCATTATCGTGCCCATTGCTTTTTCTACCTGGATGGCGTTGTTGAACAACTTTGTTATCGAGAAAGCAAACTTTGATGGTGCCGACATAGGCTTATTGCAAAGTGTGCGTGAAATTCCGGGTTTTTTGGCCTTTACCGCCGTGTTTGTATTGCTGTTTATCCGAGAGCAACGCTTTATGCTCGTCTCTTTGGCGATGCTTACGCTTGGTACTGCATTAACAGGTTATTTTCCCACTTTGTACGGTCTACTTTTTACAACCTTGTTAATGTCCACCGGCTTCCATTACTTTGAAACACTCAAGCAGTCTTTGTCTTTACAATGGCTATCTAAAGAAGAAGCGCCAGAAATGCTGGGTAAGTTTATTTCTGTTGGAGCTTTGGCTTCTCTGTTTACCTACGGCGCCATTTGGGTTTCGCTCGAACAGCTCAAACTTGATTTTAAAACGGTCTATTTAATGGCTGGTGGTTTAGGTTTTGTGCTCATTTTGGTGATGGCATTTGCCTTCCCACAATTTAAGACAAAAGTTCCTCAGAACAAGAAGCTCATCCTGCGTAAACGTTACTGGTTATACTATGCGCTTACGTTTATGAGTGGAGCACGCCGTCAAATTTTTACGGTGTTCGCTGGTTTCTTGATGGTAGAAAAGTTTGGTTACTCCGCCGCAGATATTACGTTGCTGTTCCTGATTAACTATGTCTTTAACTTCTTGTTTGCGAAGCGAATAGGCCGTTTTATCGGCGTTGTAGGTGAGCGCAAAGCGTTGATGTTTGAATACGTCGGTTTGATCTTCGTGTTCGTCGGGTACGGTTTGGTGCAAACGGCAGAGTGGGCGGCAGCATTGTATGTTGTCGATCATTTATTTTTCGCGTTAGCGCTTGCGATTAAAACCTACTTCCAGAAAATTGCCGATCCTGCCGATATGGCGTCGACCGCAGGCGTTGCGTTTACGATTAACCATATTGCTGCAGTTGTAATACCTGTTACGTTTGGTGTCATTTGGCTTGTTTCACCTGCGAGCGTATTTTACATCGGCGCTGGTATGGCAGCAGTGAGCTTGCTGTTGTCACTCAATATTCCAGCGAAGCCGGAAGAAGGCAACGAAACTCGCTTGTTGAAGTGGAGTTAAGTTGGCACTCACTATCTAATCATTAAAGCGAATACCTGTAATTAGACTCGCTAAAAAGGGTGCTTATGCGCCCTTTTCTTTTTATTGCAAATAGATAATCCCTCCAATGGTTGTCAATGCATGCCACGTCCGTTAGGGTTTAGAACTAAGTATTTCGAAATAACTTGGGCATAACTGACGCGAAACAATAAGAGGGGAGCTATACAGTGCAGATACATGGCAGAGAGTTGGATTTAGATCTAGGAAGCCGTCACATCGTTATTCAGCGCCGCTATGAGGCGTTAGGTGCTGCAAACGACCTACTCATTGCTATTTGGTTTTTAATTGGTAGCTTTTTCTTTTTGAATGATTCGTTGATTGAAAGTGGTACTTGGCTTTTCATTGTAGGCAGTGCGCAGTTGATCATTAAGCCCCTGATAAAACTGATGAGTTTAGTTCATGTTGGTCGTTTGAATAAGCAACTTTCTGGCACATCAGCGAGCCGCTGAAATTACCGCTTCTTTTGAATACTTGCAAGCAAGAAGCCAACAGGCGAGTTATCGAGGGGAAAGACGGAAGATAACGTGGTTACAACACTAACCACGTTATGTTCAGTTTGAAGCTTCAGAATTTAAAACGGATACCAGAACAGTTGTGTGTCCATCACACGCTTGCTGATCGCAGCAATCACTATCACCGCAATTACCGCCATGCAGATCATATCGGCTTTGGTCAGTGGTTTTAAGCTGTACCAAGTGCGAGAGGAGTGGCGGCCAAAACCACGTAGCGTCATCGCGTTTGAGATTTGATCGGCTCTGTCCAAACTAGAGAAAATCAGAGGGCCAAGAATCTTCGCCACGTTCTTCATACGAGTGAGCAACGGAGCCTTCTTACTCAGTTCTACTCCGCGTGCTTGTTGCGCGTGCATGATGTTAACAAAGTCCTTTTTCACTTCCGGCAAGTAGCGCAGCGTTAAGCTCACAGCATAGGCGATTTTGTAAGGCACACCTAAACGGTTCAAGCTGGCTGAAAACTCTGTCGGATGAGTGGTAAATACAAACACCAACGCGATTGGGAACATGCTGAAGTACTTCAACGTCACTGTTACTAGGTAAAACAATGTCTCTTGAGTGAGCGAGTAATTACCGGGTAACGAGAGTAAAACCGTTGATGAGCCCATGAACTCAGTACCTTGTTGCGGCGCTAACGCGAACATAAACAGGGCATTGATCAGTAATACCGTGCCTGTACCGAATAACAGCGGTTTGTAGACATGAAAGGGCACTTTGGTCATTTTCAGTAAGCCTAAACCAAGCACGATCAACAGCGCGATGATTCGCAAGTCAAATGTGGTCAACACCACCGTTACCCAAGCAATGAAAAGCAAGAACTTAGTAATGCCATTCAACTTATGAAGTGGTGATTGGGTATCGATGTAGTTGATACCAAACTTCATCTTATTGTCTTTCATGCCACCGCTTTCTCTAGTTGGTTTACGTCGTCGCTTTTTTGTTGGCGGTGCGCTTTTTCTACATTGATAAAGTGCTGCATAAAGCCATTGGTGTCTTCGATGCCAACTTTCGTAGCCAACTCAAACAGACTTGTTGTGGTGAGGTTTGCTTGGTCTAGTAGCTCTGGACTGCTGAATACCTGCGTCATTGGTGCATCCGCGACTAATTTACTGTCTGCAATCACGATAGAGCGCGAGGTGTATTCCAACACTAAATGCATGTCATGAGAGATGATCATTACGGTTACGCCCAACTCGCGATTGAGCTTTTCGATGAAACTCAGCATAGACGTGTAGTTTCGATAGTCCTGACCTGCCGTCGGTTCATCAAGGATCAGAAGCTCTGGTTCCAAGACCAAAATTGACGCAATGGTTACGCGCTTTTTTTGGCCATAACTCAATGCTTCGATTGGCCAGTGACGGTATTTGCTCAAACCGCACAGCTCTAGGACTTCAAGTACTTTAGCGTCTATTTGTTTCTCTTCAACGCCACGATTACGGAGGCCGAAGGCCACTTCGTCGAAAATCATGTGATGGGAAATCATGTGATTCGGGTTTTGCATCACCACACCCACTTTCTGGCTACGCTCGAAGATGGTCAGTTCGTTAAGAGCTTGACCATTCATGCTCATTGAGCCGCTATCCGCTTCAATAACGCCCATAATCAGTTTGGTGATGGTCGATTTACCCGAGCCATTTTTGCCAAGTACAGAGACAAACTCGCCACGCTTGATGTCAAAACTCACGTCTTCTAACGCATTTTTCTCACCGTCGTAAGAATAGGTGAGGCCACGGACTTCAAGCAAAGTCTCGGCTGGCGTTTTGGGCGGTTGTGCTGTTGAACCATCAAACCATGCTTGTACTGCCGGTTTATATTGCTCCAACGGTAAGGTAGTTAAGCTAGAAGGTTTTGCATCGCCCTCAATCGCGCAGCCTGCTTCTTTCAGTGCTGAAATATAAAGCGGTTCGCGGATGCCGTAATCTTCTAGCAGAGGCGACGCTAAAATTTCATCTGGCGTTGTATCGGCAATGATTTTGCCGTTTTCCATCAAGATAATACGGTCAACTGAGCAATGCAGAACGTCTTCAAGACGATGCTCAATGATTACGATGGTTTTGCCCGTTTCGCGGTGTAGATCATCGATGATCTCGATGGTTTTTTTACCCGTTTTAGGGTCAAGCGCAGCTAGTGGTTCATCAAACAAAAGGATATCGACGTCATCGACGAGAATGCCCGCCAAAGAAACACGCTGTTTCTGGCCGCCTGATAAATCGTGGGGTGAGCGTTCTAGCATCTGTTCCAAGTCGACCATTTTGGCCGTGGCTTTGACCAATGGGTACATGTCGATATTTGAAGTTAGCTGGTTTTCCAGCGCAAATGCAATGTCTTCGCCAATGCTCAAACCGACAAATTGGCTGTCCGTATCTTGGAGTACGGTGCCAACTTGCTCAGTGTATTGGTGCATGTCGAAAGGGGCGGTGTCTTGACCATTGATGGTCAATGTTCCACTGGTTTCCCCTTTGATTGCGTGTGGGATCAGTCCGTTAAGACATTGCCCAAGGGTAGATTTACCACTACCACTTGGACCGATAATGACGATTTTCTCTCCTTTCTCTATCCTTAGATTGATATTTTTTAGCGTCGGTTTGTCCAGCGACTCATATCTAAAAGAGAAGTTAGAAAATTCGATTGTCATTCGACATTAAGCCTCTGTTAAGTTACGGCTTTGCTTGTTACGTTTAGCGACAGACTTAAGAATGAAGAAGCCAACAATAGCAATAAGAATGGTGTTACCGATCGCGATAATAGAAAGCTGGGTAAACACTTTAGTGAACGGTTCTGCGTATAAAATCGTGTCGAGGAATGCAGAGCAACCGTAACCAAATACGTTGCCTAATAGCGCAAGTACTACGAATAACGCGAAGTCTTTCATATTGAAATCACCTTTCTCCAAACGGTAGCGCGTTAGAGAAGGGAATAGACCGATAATCAAACCAACAATACCTGAACCAAGTACCCAAGTGAGCCATACGCCCCAACCTGCAAATAGGTCAGTAACCCAGTGACCAATAAAACCAACCAAGAAGCCAACAAGTGGTCCAAATAGTACTGAGAACAATGCTAATACTGCCATTGCTGGTTTTAGCGTTGTGTTTGCAAACACAGGGATGCCAAACATAGGTAAGCCGCCGATACCGTAAAGAGCAGCACCGATTGCAATAACCACAACAGTTTTAGCGGAAAGATTCATAGATAACCTCAGTTCAATAGTCGAATTTAAAGAACGTTCATTTATATTGTTGGAAAGCGTTAGTTATTTGATTGTGTAACATATATTCAAAACAACCAAGCTGCTTATTGTTTGCTCTATTTTTCTTCAGGAAATGTGTGATTTGATTCACGCATCCCTTTGACTGGCTTTGGTTTTAGCAAGCATTAAAAATAAGGCGCGTATTATACAGAATATTAATAAAAGTGGGAATGCTATCTATCTGGATGGCTAGAATGAATCAGGGGCTGATCGTCAGCCCCTGATTACACGGTTTGATGTTATTTTTACCGATAAATGAATGCGCTATATGTTCATTAATGGTCGAGGTATAAATAGTTCTGCCAGCTCTTCATACGAATAAGCACTTTGCGCATCACTGATACGTGAGTAAAGCTGTCTGAATAAACTGCAACTTCAACTGCAGTACCCATTGGCAGGTGGTATCCACTCAAGTCGTCGGTAATTTTCAGCTTCGCAAACACACGTCCGCTCGTGCGCAAGGCATCAGTCCCGAGCAGAGCGCCTCGCGCTTGAATTTGGCTTTCACCAATGGCTGGAATCACGTCAATGACTTCGCCACGGAACACTTTGCCCGGAATTGCGCGGAACATAAACTCTGCTTCAAAGCCTGGCTTCAAGCGTTGTAATGAGTTTTGTCTGAATGCCGCGGTGTACGTAATGTCTTCGGTATGGACGAAGGTCATTGCCGGGGCAAGCGGTAACGGCACAGCCATCACTCCAGGACGTAAAGCCAATTGCGTAACGTAACCATCGGTTGGCGCACGAACGACGGTTTGCTCTAAGTTAAACTCTGCTTTACGCAGCTCGGCAAGAAGTTGCGCGACTTGGGTATTTTCGCCTCCGATTTCAGAGTCCAGAGCGATTTGAGCTTGTTCTTGTTGCAAAATCGCAACGTCTAACATGGCTTCTGCCGCTTTATACGCTTGGCGTCGAGTATCCAAATCTTGTTCAGTAAACGCGCCACGATCAAAGCCCCTTTGATATCGGCTAAATTCCCTTTGTGCTTTATCTCTGTCCGCTTGCGCTTTCAATACAGCAGCTTCTGCTTCTCTTAGATCAGACTCTAAGCCCAACGCACCTTGGCTTGCTTCTTTAACTTTCGCTTCCAGGCGAGCAACTTCTGCTTCAAAAGGCACAGGATCGATTTTGAAAAGAATATCGCCCGTTTTGAGCGGTTGGTTGGCCTGGACTGGCACTTCCACCACGCGGCCACGCACGCCAGAGACGATAGGCGTAGTCGGGAACACTTGGTTACCCAATTGCGTAAATGGGTGGTTGTAGTTCATAAGCAGCACGAGTGTGCCCACTAACACTACGCCGCCAAGTACGGCGGTTGGAACGGTCCATTTGTTTAGAGGAATATTGAAAATTTTAAAAATGGCAATACAAAGAGCTGCGTAAGTCAGAATCAGCAATAAGTCCATTATTCGTCCTCTTTACTTTGTTCAGGCAAAGGCTTTTGCTGAATCTTTTGTTGTTTCAACATCGATACTTCGTTTTTGAGTTCGTTGACTTCATCGATGAGTTCTTCAAGGCGGTGATGAATGTCGTGTGTTTCTTGTTCTAGTTGTTTAAAACCCCAGCCGCGTTCCTTGCGCCATAATGTTGCCCATATCCATAAAAATGGCCACAGCGCATGCAAAGTGAAAAGGCTGACCCAGCCAGCGTAGTGAATTGCGTCTTGGTGCGGGTGCTCTCTCTCTTTGGCGATTTCATATGGAATATCATGAATGACAATGATTCCGTAAAAGATCACTAAAGCAACGAAGATGAGTAACCCAAGTGCAAAATAGTCTAGAAACATCTTACCTACCTGTGCTTATTGCGAAATGGAAAATATTACGTAAATTAAGGTTATTAAGTATTTGATATAACTAAATCTGAATCAAGTAGTTCAAGTGTCTGACTGGCAAGTTTTTTTACTTAATTACAATTACAGGAAGGAAGTGATGCGGTACGTAGGTGAAACAGCAGCCATAGGCGCTGCAATTGTGTGGGCACTGGCAACTTGGATCTATAGCCAGTCTAGTCATCGTTTTTCAGCTCTTCATCTAAATATTGTAAAAGGTACTTTAGCTTCATTTATGATGATCGCATTTTTACCATTTACATCCGATGAAGCCTATAAAAGCATCGATTCTCATCATCTAGTCGTATTGGCGCTCTCTGGAATTATTGGGATTGCGATTGGTGATACAGCTTATTTCGCATCTCTCAAACGCATTGGGCCAAATAAAACCTTGTTGTTAGAATCGTTAGCCCCTCCTATTTCTGGTGTATTAGCATTGACATTGCTTGGGTCAGCGCTGTCAGTTCAAAGTTGGTTTGGTGTAATGATCACCACCAGCGCAGTAGTTTGCGTTATATTCCAACCTTCACGAAGGAATGATACAGGATTGGGGAGGAGTAGGTTTCGGATTACTTGCAAGTGTATGTCAGGCCTCTGGTATTGTGATATCTCACTACGCACTTGTAGCGGGAGATATACTTCCTTTACTTGGTGGGCTTGTTCGTTTGAGTGTGGGAGTGTTAGTGGTATGCGCTGTGGTGAAAGTAGCAGAGCGATCCCCTTTTCAGGACATTATAAAGAGCCTTACCGAAATGGACAGGGCAGCTATCGCGTGGTTGATCTTGGCTATTTTTGTAGGAACATTTATCGCCATCTGGTTGCAACAGGTCGCGCTTAAACATGCTAATCCGGCAGTAGCACAAACACTAATTGCGACGAGCCCTCTATTTATGCTGCTGATTTGTGCATTGAAAGGAGAGAAACAAACGATTAAAAATGTTGTTGGTACCCTTGCCGCTCTTGTTGGAATATCTCTTTTCTTTTTGTAGCTCTGTTGGAGTGACAAAAAGAAACTCGATTTGGTAGATACACTCCTGAACTGCTAGTTGTTAATTGCCCCTCCTCAAACCGAGCCACTTTCTCTTAATCAGGCATCTAAAAGTTGCTCGATATAGTAACTTTACGCTATTAAAGTTCGGTACAGACTTGGTTTCTGCCATTGGCTTTGGCGCGATAAAGAGCTTTGTCTGCACGATAAAAAGTTCGCTGAGTATTCTCGCCTTCTCGATGCAAGGTAATTCCTATGGATACGGTCAGCCCCCTTTCACCAAGAATATCGTCCCAACCATATTGATAAATCCGTTCACGATAATTCTCGGCATGCATTTCTGCGCGTTCCAGTTGGGTATTCTCAAGGATCACGAGGAACTCTTCACCACCAAATCGTACGCACGATGCGCCTTTAAATCTGAAGTAGGACGCCAGTTCCTGTGACACACTTTTGATCGCTTTGTCGCCCACCAAGTGGCTTAGTTCGTCATTGATGGATTTGAAGTGATCGATATCGATGACCATCAATGCAAATGCAGTATCGTGCAGAAGTAGATCTTTTAGTTTAACTTCTAACCAGCGTCGGTTGTGTAAAGACGTAAGTGGATCGGTAAAGACGTCCTGCTGTAGCTGAGCAACAGTATTTTTATGCTGCTTGGTGGTTTCTTTTAGTTCTTTGTTTTCTAGCTCTGACAAAATGAGTTTGAGTTGTAACTCAAAGCGTGAAAGTCGGCGTAGTTGAGCAGACCCTAACTCACCGATCGGAATATGTTTTACAAGATCAGATTCGATTCTATGCGTTTTTTTTTCACAATTTAATGCTTCTTGATACAACCCTTGAGAGGCGTAAACTTGACTCATCGCGTTATAAAAATGCTGAGTAACGATAGGAGATAGTTGCTTTTGAATCCTTTTACTGATGGAGTCCAACGTTAAATTAGCTAAAGAGGTGTGCCCTACACCGTTTAGACAATACGCAGTCTCAATTTTGACCATCGTAGATAACCAGTATGTCGTGGCACTACCCGTTGTATACTGAACATTCGAAATAGCCAGCAACGCACTGGGGTAGTCTTCTTTCAGACGATGTAATTTGGCTCGGTAGAGGTGAATTTGTGCGGCGAGGTTTTTATCACTGACGAGAATGCTCAGTTCTTCACATTCACTCAATAGCTCTTTGGCGTCTGCGGTACGGTTCAAGCTGATATAACAGGCAAGCATGTACAGCTTGTAACGAAGGCGTAGGGATCGACTGCCAATAGCGTGATCGATAGCATCTATTTTTTGATAATAACGTAATGCACGTTGGTGATCCCCATAGGCATCGCACAAATTACCCATTCCAATAATGGCCAATACGTACTCATCAATATAGCCGTACTCGACGGCGATATTGGTTGAAGCAACATACTCGGTTAATGCCGCATTGTAGTCACCTACTTCAACTAAACGCTCACTCAAGCTTGCTTTCACAGAAAGAATATCTTCTACATCCTCTGGTAAAACAAGCAACTCAAGCGCTTGTTTCAATTCACTAATGCTGTCGTTGAGCTGTTTGATCTCTCTTCGATACTCGGCGCTAATGATATAGCAATGCGCTTTCTCTCGGTTTGTTGACGCAATATGTAACCCTATGTGTTCCCATAGCGTAATCGCTTCTTCACCTGAAACGGAAGAAGGATCGATACCTGCGTCAGTCACCTTGCTAAGCAGTTGTTCCATTCTTCATTACCTCAATATAACTTTCTTCGAGCTGTTCTAACGTGAATGGGAAGGTCAGGATATCTTGCAAATACAGTATCGGTTTCGGGCCTTTGATTCCGCGTCGCTTCCATGGATAGATGTCTAACATCGCTTGGACAGTGCGGTAGACCTCTTCTGCTGCTTGACCTTTTTCTGCAATTAACATTGCTAGCCTGTTACTGGAAATTCTCGAGATGAGGTCGCTGGAGGTTGTCAATGCATGAACGAGCTCGGTACAAACATCGAGAACTTCGGGGTTTGAATGCTGAATCATAATGATGGCGTGGTTAGAGCGTTTGAGCTCCGTTTTAAACAAAACTAACTGTTCCCACCAGTAGGTCTCAGAAACGACATTAGAGAACTGTTTTTCAGGGTCGTATTCGTGTTGAGAGCGAATATGATTGATCAGCTTACGTGCTCGCTGCTCTAGTTGGCGTTTAGAGCCTCTTGCTTTATCCATGCTGATTCGGTGAGTTTGTTCTTTGAGCATTTTGAGTGCGTGCTTACGGTATTTCTTGAACGCGTTAAACGCAGACTCAAAGTCTCCTTGTTCTTCAGCGACTCGTGATTGTTGGAAGCAAATTTGGCTGAGTAGCTCACCGTGGTCGAAACTGAGTGCAGACTCTTCTGCTGCAAGTAGCAACTTGGCAGCGCTGTCTGTATTTTGGCGCAAAAGCTCAAGTCTTGCTCGGCTAATAAAAGAGTGTGCTTTCATCCAAACGAGGTCATGCTCAATGGCGAGCTGGTGGGCTTTTTGGGTGGCTTCTTCGGCCGCATCAAGGCGTTCTAGTCCAAGCAGTGCTAACCCTTTAAAGTCCCAGATCTCGGCTTGCCACGTACTGTCATCATGATCTTTTAATACTTCGGTTGCTCCATCCAGTACCGTAAGCATCTCGACAAACTTATTTAGTAAGTAATAGTCCCAAGCTAATAGGATGCGCGCTTTGCCTTCTAACCAAGCAATACGAACATTGTTTGCCACTTTAACGGCTAACTCATGAGTTGAAGCGGCAAGTTGGTGTTCATTAGTGATGCGCCATACATTACCAAGCCCAATTAGAGATTCGATTTGAATTTCAACATCATCAACAAGAGCAGATTGTTCGAGCGCATTAATCCAATATTGTTGCGCGGAATAATACTTTGCTTGGCCCCAATATTGGAGTGCAAAAAGATGGAGAATTTCCGGGAGATGATCGTCGGTTTCAAGCTGTGTTTGTTTGCTGTAAGCGTCTTTGACGAGTTTTAAGCCTTGTCGGTAATCCATTAGGCACCAACAGCATTGCGCCATGATGAGTAAGGCTTTGATCTCTCCGTCCACAAATAAAATTTGTTCCGCGCGGATACGATATTGCTGCGCAACATTAAAGGTATGTTTAGGGGCCGATTTTATTTGGCCTTTAAGCTTAGTGAGATCATCTTCTAGCTGAATTTGGTTTTTATCCAACGTTCACATCCATGACTATCGAACTGGAAATCACACCTAATATTAAGTGGTTAGATGCATGTTTCTTTACCAAAGCGATGCGGATAACGTTTTGGTAAACGATCAGGGGCCGTAATGTATACCGTTACAACCCCTAATTACTACATCTAAATTACCAATAGAATAGCTACGATAGGAGCTGTTTGATTGTCAAAGGTGCATCAGAGACTTCCAACCTTTGTGCAGCGGTAAGACCTTGTTTATCCTGATAGCACAAATTATGCCAAGCTCTGAATATATCTAAAAGAGGTAAAATACCAGCAGGTCGTAATTTGCGACGTGGCTCGTTAATGAAGCTTTCGAAAAGAATCTGAAAGCGGTTTTGATAAAACTTCACATGACGAGTTGTCGCAACGTTAAACCATTTTTCAGGCTCATTTTGATCGCCAGCGAGGTAGCAAATGCCTTTGTGGTTTTCGTTTTGACTAGAGATTGCCCAACGATCGCGCCACCAACTCATATAGGCGATATCGACTTTGCCAAAGGGAGTGCTCATGTCCCAACTAGCGTCCTCTTCTACGTACATCAAGTCGACACTTTTCTCTTTAATACGAGGTAAACAAACGCTCAGTGCAGCTGAACGTAGTAGGGGATCTTGAGGCATGTATAGAGATACACGTTTGTTTGGGCAGCACATATCAAGTACGTGCAAATAGTGTGCATACGAGGTGTATGGCGGACGGATTAATGCCCCTTTTGAAGGGTAATGAAATACAGATAGATTACCAAGAGGGTCTTCTACGTTACCGCGAGCCAAAATTGTTTGGTATTTTTGGTCAATTCGCTCTCTGAGGTGATGAGAAGGTTCCGCAAGCGGCTCACTTGCTTCCGCTACGTACTCCTGGGAAACAAAACGAGACACCTCATCGTAAGGATTATGATCGAGAGTTGCGATTGGCTCTTCATCAGCGGAATAATTGACGTGCTGGCAAAGAATATAGCCAGAATGCGCTTCGCCAGAAACAATCCAATACACACCATTATTGCTGTTCGGTTGCAATGCAATATAGTTTGAGGCCAATTCATAATGCGTTGCGTGGTTTACCCAGCGCGCATCAATGGTTGCCAGCTTGCGGCGGCAGCGGCTAGCTATATGGTCAACATGATCGTAAAAGGTTTTTGGGTTAATACTAAGCTTGCGGCAGATTTCTCGTACGGAATATCCCGTAAACAATAAACCCATCAAGTTCTCTTGAAATTGAAGCTTCTTGTTGGCACCAGACCACTTGTCGACAAAGGTACTTTGACACACTTTACAGCGGTAACGTTGGCGATCGCCACTGTAACCGAAAGCGTGATAGAGGTGTTTGTGAGTGTGGACAGAAAGTCCAAAGTTGTCGCAATCATCATTACGGCAAGCAGGCAACCCGTCACTGTGGACGTGCCGCAGGCGATGAAGTTCGTTCACGACATCGCGATTATTAAGTAAGGGGGGGAAAGCTCCACATTCACGGCATACCATCGCCGGACGCTTAGGGTTCGCATGTTGCAGAACGTAACGCTTTGCATCACTCAATCCAAAGTTGTCACACGCCAATGTTTTACAAAAGTTGAGTTGTAACCCATCTGCGTCTTTTGGCAGTTCGCCGTTAGACACAATCGCCCCCTCGGGATAATTCGGGCAGCCAGCATAACTCTGGCTGCAAATTATTACTTACTATTTGTTCTTAGATGTTGATTGCAGTTTCTAGTGCAACTTTCATCATGTCGTTGAACGACTTCTGACGCTCTTCTGAGCTTAGTTTTTCACCACGGATGATGTGGTCAGAAACTGTCAGGATAGTCAGTGCTTTCGCTCCTAGGTCAGCTGCTACGCCGTAGATACCAGCCGCTTCCATGTCTACACCTAGGATGCCTAGTTTTTCCATCTTCTCGAAGATGTCTGCTTCTGGTGTGTAGAACAGGTCAGCAGAGAATACGTTACCTACTTTTACAGGCACTTCCTGAGCGCGCGCTTGGTTAACTGCTTCTTCTAGAAGACCGTAATCAGCGATTGCTGCGAAATCGTGGTTGTTGAAACGGATACGGTTAACTTTAGAGTCTGTAGAAGCACCCATACCGATAACAACGTCCATTAGTTTCACGTCGTCACGTACTGCACCACAGCTACCCACACGGATAACGTTTTTCACGCCGTATTCAGCGATTAGCTCGTGTACGTAGATACAGCAAGACGGGATACCCATGCCGTGGCCCATTACAGAAACTTTTTTGCCTTTGTAAGTGCCAGTAAAGCCGAACATGTTGCGAACGTCACAAACTTGTTTCACATCTTCTAGGAACGTTTCAGCGATGTATTTAGCGCGCAACGGGTCGCCTGGCATTAGAACTGTTTCAGCGAAATCACCTGGTTGTGCGTTAATGTGTGGGGTTGCCATAAGTGCTCTCCAAAGTTTTGTTTTGATAAAACGCCTCTATTATAGAACGCTATTACCAATTCTGTTGAACTTGTTCGTTTTCGTTGAGGCAATAATATCGGGACGTACAGTGGCCCCTTGAGAGCTTAGTCACAAAAACCACGCATTTAGAAACTGCAACTACTATTGATAACCAAATCTGTTGAAATCAAAAGAGCAATCGATTTGCTTTTGAGCAGTTTGTCGATTGCGCGCACAAATTCTTTGTTTTTGGGCCCAACTTTTTTCTGACAGCTGGTTGATCGAAATACTTTCGAGTGAAGTAAAACGATTAAATTGTACAACTTATTTTCTTGTACAATCTTGAAAGGCTTGCTATAAGTTATACAACAAAACTTTTTGTATAGGGATGCGTCATCATGGAATCTTCGATCAAAGTAGGTATCAGTTCGTGTGTTTTGGGTGAACGAGTGCGTTTTGACTCTGGTCATAAGGTGAGCAACTTTGTGACTAAAGAGCTTAGCCCGTATTTTGACTTTATTTCGGTATGCCCTGAAGTCGGCGTAGGTATGCCAGTACCCCGTCCAACCATTCGTCTTGTTTCTAATGAAGAGCGTGTTGCATTGGTTGAAACCAAAAATCCAGAAAATGATCATACCGACAATATGCTCACTTACTCGGCCAATAAAGTAGATGAACTTCAAAGCGAGCAGCTTTGTGGTTACATCGTTTGTGCCAAGTCACCAACTTGTGGCATGGAGCGAGTCAAGGTTTACAGCAAGAACAGTGCTGCGAAAGAAGGTGTTGGCTTGTATACGCAAACATTGATGCAAAAAATGCCTTGGTTGCCTGTTGAAGAGGATGGCAGACTTAACGACCCTGTATTGAAAGAAAATTTTATTACTCGAGTATTTTGTCTAAATGACTTTTACGACTCGATGGATGGTGAGCCTACTCGTGGCAAAATCATCGACTTTCATTCGCGCTACAAACTGACGTTAATGGCACACCACCCAGAGTCATACCGCTCCCTTGGCCGCTTAGTCGCTGATGTCGCTAATTATGAAATTGAAGACTTTTACCAAGAGTATCGTTTAGGACTGATGAAGGCGTTAACGAATCGGGCTAGCCGCAAAAATAACACAAATGTGTTGATGCATTTACAAGGGTACTTCAAACGCTCACTAACTAAAGAAGAAAAAGAAGAGTTAGCGACAGTGATTCACGACTACCGTATCGGAATGCTGCCTCTGCTAGCACCACTTACATTGATTAAGCATTACTTAAATACTTACCCAGACGAATATTTAGCAAAACAGAAGTTTTTAGAACCGTATCCGCAGGAGATGAGATTACGCTATGGTTTGTAGTTCAGAAGAAAAACTATACGCCATCCGAGATGTCGCAGAAATCACGGGTGTAAAACCAGTTACGCTGAGAGCTTGGCAACGAAGATACAACTTGATCCAACCTCAGCGAACTGAAAAAGGACACAGACTTTATCGCCAGCAAGATCTCGATACGATTCGCGAAGTCCAGAGCTGGCTCGCGAAGGGGATTTCGATTGGTAAAGTGAAGGGGCTGCTAGGAAAAAGCGCCGATGTCGAAGTCAAAAACGAGGTTCGCACACTCGAAGAAGTTGAAAACATGCTGCTTGCGCTGTCTACCCTGAATCGAGGAAAAGCAGAGAGTTTACTTGCCTCTGTTCTTAAAGAGTATCCACTAAAACTTGTTATTGATCAGTTTATTAGCCCAGTATTTGATGCGCTAGACATGGTGAAAGGATCGCTGCGATCTTTACAAGTAGGGTTATTTCAGACTTGTTTGATCACTCGACTTGCCCTTGTTATCGATTCTGAAAACAAAGCCGCTTCCAAAGGAAAGTGTCTGCTCATTAGCTTTGAACAAAACAGAGAGTCTGAGAGTTGGATTCAAGCAGCGAAGCTTTGCGAACAAGGGTATCACACGACTTTGATCGATAAGGTTGATGATGTTTCTGGTCTACTAGATCACGAGGTCGTTGAAAATGGTTCGTTTATCTACCTTTTCTCCAACAAAGCGCTAGCTGCTAAACAAGTAGCGTCCATCAAAATGCTTCACGCACAGTTAGGTGATCGGATGGGGTGCTCTGAAGTGATAGAGAAATTACACCTAACTTAGTAGACAAAAGATAGGAGCTACCATGATTTTAGTATGGTTTCGACGTGACTTACGTACGTTAGACCACACGGCACTCAAAGCGGCATTGGATTCAGGTCAGCCTGTCGTCGCTTGCTTTATCGCGACGCCAGAGCAGTGGCGGGAGCATCACATGGCGCCGATGCAGGCAGACCTCATTGCTCGTCGCTTAGCTTGTCTTAACGAGGAGCTTGAAAGCCTTAATATTCCCTTTTTGTACAAAGAGGTACCGTCGTTTTCCGATTGTACAGATGTGATTAGTGGGTGGGCGGAAACACTTGAAGCCACGTCTGTCATGGCAAACATTCACTATGAGGTGAACGAACGAGAGCTCGATACACAAGTAAGTGAAGCGTTAGCTTCTCACGATATCGAATTTGAACTGTTTCATGACAAATGTGTGCACGCGCCAACGACGGTTCTTAATAAGCAAGGCGAATATTTTAAGGTGTTTACGCCATTCAAGCGTGCTTGGTTAACGCAGTTCCATATGCCGACGGTAGTAAAACCTCACGAGCAAGCGCCACTCAATAAAAAGGTACTCGAACAATTAGAGTCGGCTCGATTTAATTCAAGCTTCACATTTAGCTATGCTCGAGAATCCAGTGAAGACTGGCTGGCTTCGACTAATGATATTTTGATGCAGCTTAGGGAATTTGCACGGGAGCGCAGTGACGCGTATCAAAGCGAGCGAGACTTTCCAGCTATTGATGGCACTAGCCAACTGTCTCCATACCTTGCGATTGGCGCGCTATCACCAAGGCAGTGTATTGCTCGTTTGTATGCTGAAAATCAACAAAATGACCTTACAGAAGGGAAAGCAACTTGGTTAAGTGAGATCATTTGGCGTGAGTTTTATCAGCACCTATTGGTTTTCGAACCAAAACTCGTCAAAGGCAAAGGATTTATCGATTGGGAGGATAAAATCCAGTGGTCCTATGATGAGACAGCCTTTGAGCGATGGAAGACAGGAACAACAGGATACCCAATCGTTGATGCAGCAATGCGTCAGCTCAATCAAACAGGCTGGATGCACAACCGATTACGTATGATTGTCGCGAGCTTTCTTACCAAGGACTTACATATTGATTGGCGATGGGGAGAAGCGTACTTCATGAGTAAGCTGGTGGACGGCGATTTTGCAGCGAACAATGGTGGCTGGCAATGGTCTGCCTCTACGGGCTGTGACGGGCAGCCATACTTTCGTATTTTCAACCCGATAAGCCAAGGCGAAAAGTTCGATGCTAATGGTGAATTTGTGCGCCACTGGGTACCAGAAATCAAAAGTGTACCGAACAAATACATCCATAAACCTTGGACTTGGGAGGGCTTTTCTTTACTGGAATATCACAAGCCGATGGTTGATCACAAGACAGAAAGAGAGATAACCTTACAGCTCTTTAAAAGTGCCAAGGAATAGAGTGAAATGCTTAGCAAAAAGCGATCAATGAGTTTCGCAAAACGTACCCTGCTATCTGTGTCGTTATCTTTAGTGAGTGGTCTATCATTCGCTAAGATGTACGAATTACCAGAGGATGGAAGCCGTTTAATTGGTCGCCTTGAAAACCACGTCGTGCAAGAAGGCGAAACCATGGCAAATATCGCTAAGCTCTACGATGTGGGTATGCTAGGTTTAATGGCCGCAAACAAAGGCGTGGATCCCTTCTTACCAGAAGAGGGGCATGTTCTTACTATTCCGACACAGCTAATCCTCCCAGACGTACCTTATAAAGGTATCGTTATTAATCTAGCCGAGCTGCGCTTGTATTACTTTCCGAAAGGAGAAGATATTGTCCATGTATTTCCTGTCGGAATTGGCCGAATAGGGCGCGATACCCCAGTAATGACAACGCGTATCAGCCAAAAACGACCGAACCCTACATGGACTCCTCCAGCCTCTATTCGTGCCGAGTACAAAGCAAAGGGCATTGACCTACCAGCCGTTGTTCCTGCGGGGCCTGATAATCCACTTGGTATGTTTGCATTGCGTTTAGCTTACGGGAATGGCGAATACCTAATTCATGGTACCAACAAGGACTTTGGGATTGGTATGCGAGTCAGCGCGGGTTGTATTCGTATGGACCCAAGTGACATTGAGTGGTTATTTGACAAGGTTCGTAACGGCGAAGACGTTAACATCATTAATCAGCCTATCAAAATGACACTTGAACCTGACAGAAGTGTGTTCTTAGAAGCACATGAGCCTTTGACTCGTAGTAATGGCGAGAAAGATGAACTCAAAGTGCCGAAAGAGTTAAAGTGGTGGCTGGATGAATTCGGTATGAAAAACGTGAAGGCTAAAGCAGCAATCGCTGCACAGAATGGGGTTCCTGTCGAAATAACCGCGCCTTAACGGGCGTTAAGACGCGGTATCAAATCTTACTTAGTGTAAGACTGAGCGATGTTATCGATACGCTCGTTAGCACGCTCAGCTTCTTCTTGAGCAGCCATTGCCGCTGCGCCTGATTTTTGAACGTCAGATTGAAGAGCTTGTACGTCTTGGCTTAGTTGGCTAACTTGGTTGCTTAGTTCGTCTAATTTTGCTGCATTTGCTGTTGCTGCGTCATCAGAAGAAGCACAACCGGCTAGTAGAAGTACTGAAGTTGCTGCAGCTGCGATCAACGTTTTGTTCATATAAGAACTCCTTGCTTATAGTGAAAGTCTCGCCACCAACTATTATTTTATACAGTAGCGAGGTTAAATGTGGTTACATTTTATCAGTACATGATGTAGCAAAAGTCAAAAAAACCCAAGAATTTCATGGAGTACCTGACGTCAACTTTTACCTGAGCTTAACAAAGGTGAATAGTCTATCTTCTCCCTCGCTCTCACAACAGTTTTCATAGCAGGTGTATTTGCCACGTTCCTGATATCAATAATTTAGACGATATTGACACAAATGAAAGTTTATTGGCTCAAATAACTGCTATTTACGTCGTTTTGTTGAAGAATAGAAGACATATCTGAAAGGCCTTTCACTAAACTTCACGTCCAGATGCATATCAAAAAGGCTAGGCTTTACTCTGAACTGAGCCACAAATGATGTTTTACCTTCACCACAGGGAATTAGTTTGTGTGATCTCTATCTATACTCCTATGATTTGCGGTATTATACCGAGCTTTATTTTTTTGCTGCGTTAGAGCGGAAACGACACTACAGAGCGCTCAGACGCTGACTGATTTATTGGAGAATACTTTGCAATTTAAAGATCTAGGCCTAGACAACCGATTGTTGAAGAACCTAAAACACTACGATTTTAAAAAAGCGACTGACATTCAGCAGCAGGCGATTCCTGTTGCGATTGCAGGCAAGGATCTATTGGCATCTTCGAAAACGGGTTCGGGCAAGACTTTGGCGTTTGTATTGCCAATGCTTCATAAGTCTTTAAAGACAAAATCGTTTTCTGCGAAAGACCCTCGCGCGGTTATCCTTGCTCCTACTCGTGAGCTAGCGAAACAAGTATATGGTGAGCTTCGTTCTATGCTAGCTGGCCTATCTTATGAAGCAGCACTGATTTTGGGTGGTGAGAACTTTAACGATCAGGTAAAAGCTCTGCGTCGTTACCCGAAATTTATCGTGGCGACACCAGGACGTTTGGCTGATCACTTAGATCATCGTTCGCTTTATCTGGATGGTTTGGAAACGCTGATTCTTGACGAAGCGGACCGTATGTTGGATTTGGGCTTTGCACCAGAGCTTCGTCGCATTCATAAAGCAGCCAAGCATCGTCGTCGTCAAACGTTGATGTTCTCTGCGACATTAGATCATGCAGACGTCAATGAAATCGCGGCTGAAATGCTCAATGCGCCAAAGCGTATTGCTATCGGCGTTTCTAACGAAGAACATAAAGATATTACGCAAAAATTTTACTTGTGTGATCACCTGGATCATAAAGAGGCAATTTTAGATCGTGTTCTTTCTGAGGCTGAATACCGTCAAGTTATTATCTTTACGGCAACGCGTGATGATACTGAGCGACTAACAGAAAAGCTAAACGAAAAGAAACTGAAGGCTGTAGCACTGAGTGGTAACTTGAACCAGACTCAACGTAACACCATTATGAGTCAGTTTGAGCGCGCAGTATTTAAGATCCTTGTAACGACTGATGTTGCTTCCCGCGGTTTGGATATTGCAACTGTGACACACGTCATCAACTTCGATATGCCAAAGCATACTGAAGAATACGTACACCGAGTTGGTCGTACTGGTCGTGCTGGAAACAAAGGGGATGCAATCTCTCTTGTTGGTCCAAAAGACTGGGATAGCTTTAAACGTGTAGAATCATACCTACAACAAGATCTTGAGTTTTCAGTGTTCGAAGATTTGAAAGGTAAGTTTAAAGGCCTTAAGCCACCTAAACCAGATTTTCGCAATAAGAAAGCGACCGCAAAGAAAGCTCGCCCTCAAGCGAAAAAATCGGCGAAAAAACCAGCTAAGCGTGACAAGAGCTTCTACAAAAACGTATCTGTGGGTGATGATGTCTTCATCCCTAAGAAAAAACCAGCGGCACCGAGCTCTGAAGAGTAAAAGCTGCTGTAGTTTCCCATTGATTTTAGTTCTTAAAAATCCGAGTGTTCGCACTCGGATTTTTTATGTCTGTCGCTAGGTGAAATAGCGTCTTTCCATACTCACTCGTTTGCCAGCTTTTATATTTGTCTGGTTGTATATAAACAGCATAGAACGCTAATTTAGGAAGTTATTAAGTTTTATTACCTCGGTCAAAGCAAACGTTTTTCCTCACACACTAGATAAAAATCTCACATGATTATGAAAATGATAATTGATATCATTTTTGTTTAAGGGCAGAATACGCGCCATTGTATTAATCCTATAAATGAATTCGCTCTCTATATGAAATTTAGTCATGTTTTTTTAGGGCTCATAATTACCTCTAGTTCTGGCTTTGCTGCTGATGATTTCAACTGGCTTCGAGATGATGCTCGTAAAGATGAGCGAGTTCTTACCTACCTAACAGAACAAAACCACAAAACTGAACAGCACCAAAAAAGTTATCAGACGTTGACAAAAAACCTACTCACGCAGTGGGATACCATGGTGGCAGACAAAGGTGATAAGCCATGGTCGATCGTGAGTGGAAGAGAATGGACGCTAACGCGTCGCGATGGTCGTTACTTACTATTATCCCGTGCGAGTCAACATGCACCAGAAAACGTGGTGTTCGATTTCGATGAACGACAATCTGCGCATCAGTACTACCAACTTGGTCAATGGCAAGTGAATGGTGACACGCTCCTTTTCACGGAAGATATCGACGGTAGCGAACAATATCGCGCCGTGGTTGTTGATTTACTCTCCGGCCAATCTACGGAACTGGCGACGCACGTCGATAGTGGCGTATTGTTGTCACCTAACGGGAAAGTGGCATTCCTCGTTGCAAAGGAAAAGCGCACTCAGCGACCTCATCAGATCTTACGTATCTCCACTGAATCTTTGGCAAAAACAGTCCTATGGAATGAACCCAAGTCAGATTGGTTACTTTCTTTCTATCGTGCGGCAGATAGCCGTTATGCTGTGCTGCAAAGCAACAACGAGTCAACAACAGAGCAGAAGCTTGTCGACCTAGAAACGGGCACTGTCTCAGATTCATTGCGAAAGCCTGAAGTGGGTGTGGAATATTACGCGGATGTGGCGAAAGGTTACATTTATCTGAAAAGCAACCTTGAAGGAAAGTTCGCCCTTTACCAAGTCGAACTCGCACCGCTTGGCGCAACATGGCAACGCTTCACCAATCCTCGTGAGCCGCTTGAACAGTTCTACCTTTATGATGCAGGAGTTGTGGCACTTAGCAAGCCAAACAATGTGTCGACTTTGACGGTGTATTCTTACCAAGGTCAGGAAAAAGTGATACTGCCATTGGAACACGATGGTCATGTCGCTTGGCTAAGCACGTTGGGCGATTTTGAATCAAACAAGATTCGTATCCGAAGCATGTCGATGACTACGCCTCCTCAGTGGGAAGAGTTCGATGTAAAAACGCTGAATAAATCCTTGTACTCTCAAGATGCTTACCAAGACTTTGATAGTCAGCGTTATGTATCCCAACGTATTTTTATTAAGCACGACGGCGTTTCTGTCCCGGTCTCTTTGGCGTATCGCAAAGACAAATTGCACCCACAATCTCCTGTGATGATTTACGGTTACGGCGCGTATGGTTTTACGATGAAACCGTACTTTATGCCTCAGGTTATCAGTTTACTCGACCAAGGTGTGATTTACGCTATCGCCCATGTCCGTGGCGGTGGGTACTTTGGCGATGAATGGCACGAGCAAGGCCGTGGTGTGCGAAAAGCCAATTCTATTGGTGATTTTGTCGCGGCCGCGAAGGCGCTGCAAACATTCGAACGTGGCAATAGAGAGGTTTTCGCCATCGGTTCTAGTGCTGGTGGCACGTTGGTGGCCGGAGCGGTTAATCAAGATCCTAAATTGTTTTCAGGTGTCGTACTTAAAGTGCCTTTTGTTGATGTGGTTGCAAGTATGTCGGATACCTCACTTCCGCTTACCACACAGCAGTATGGCGAATGGGGTAACCCAACCAAACCTGAACAATTGGCGTTAATGAAGGCGTACGATCCGATTCTCAATATCCATAAAGACACTTACCCACCCATGTTGGTTCAAGTCGGTTTAATCGATCTGCGCGTGCCATATTGGGAAGGCGCAAAGTATCTCGCTAAAGTTTCAGCGTTAAGTGAGCGCAACGGGCCGTACTTGTTGCAAACTAATTTTAATTCGGGCCACCAAATGGACCCGCGACAAGCGCAAGAACAACAAGCAAAAGAATACGCATTTCTACTATCACTCATTAAAACATCTAAAGCGGAGCAGTAAATGAAGCTTACCCCAGTGTCAGCGGCAGTACTTTCGGTACTTGCTGCCAGTCAAGTGCACGCCGAATCTAAGGTTTTCTCAATGGAAGAGGTGGTGGTAACCGCCAATAAAATCGATCAGCCATTGTCAAAAGTGGCAGGTAGTGTCGCGGTTATCACAAACGAGCAAATCGAAGAAAGAGGCGAGACCGAGCTATATGACGTGCTGCGTAACGAACCTGGTGTAAGCGTGACGGGCGGTGCAGGACGTCCGCAAAACATTACCATCCGTGGTATGACGGGTAACCGCATTATGATCGTTCGTGATGGCATTCGTTCTGCGGATGGCTTCGGTGCGAATGACATTAATGATGCAGTTGGGCGAGATACTTTTGATTTATCCAATTTTGAATCGCTGCAAATCATTAAAGGGGCAAGTTCTTCGGTGCATGGCTCTGGCGCGATTGGCGGTGTGGTGATTTTAGAATCCAGTCAGCCGGGTGATTTCTTAAAAGACAAAGACTTCTACACCGATGTTTCCGGTACTTACACCGATATCAGCAACAAGTACAAAGGCACGAGTAATCTAGCTTTTCGTTCCGGTGATACAGAGAGTTTGTTTAACGTTTCATACTGGCAAGGACAAGAAACACGTAACTTTGATGAAGATTTGTATAACCGCGACCTCGATGGTTACAGCGGTGCTTATACGATCAACCACTTTTTCAATGAAGAGGTGATGTTGAAAGCCAAAGCGGAACTCTACACCCAGAACCAAGAGCGTTTGGAGGGTTCGCCGTCCATTCAACCTGATGGAATTTGGCATATTGAAGACTTTGCTGAGGATGAAACCACAGAAGAGTACAGCGCTTATATTGGTGCAGAGGTGACTCCGATTAATCCAACTTGGTTCGAAGAGTTGGATACCAAAGTTTACTGGCGTCACACCGAAGTGGTGGAAGACACCAACCGTTTAATGCGCCAAGTGGATCACAATGGTTTGATCACCAAGCGTCGCGAGCTGGAACACAAAACCTTCATTGACGAAACAATTGGCTTCCGTGGCGATTTCACCAATACGATTTATGCAGCAAATGCTGAGCACCAATTGGCTTACGGTGTTGAGCTTTCTACAGACTGTTACGAACGCACAGATAGCGACTCCAAGATTGATTGGAACGGAGTAACACCTTCGACCAAACAACCTTTCGCTCCTGCTCGTGCTTATAACATTGGCTTGTATGTTCGAGACATGGTGGAACTGGATAAATGGACCATCACAGGTGGCCTACGATTTGATGCGCACCGTCTCACGCCAGACGGTGCGGCTGAAGTGGGCGGCTTCCCATTAAAAGACATGGATAGCTCAGAGGTATCTCCAAGTTTGTCGGTTTCTCGTGAGGTATTTGCCAACAACATTGCTTATGTATCTTATAACCATGGTTACCGTGCTCCGGAATACGATAAAGCGTATGGCTTCGTAAGCCACGACTTTGTGCCGCTCACGCCGTTTGTCATTGCACCAAACATGGATCTAGAAGCTGAAACTTCCGACTCATTTGAAATCGGTAACAAGTTCGATAACGGTCGTGCGTATGTCTATGCGTCTTTGTTCTACAACAAGTTTGAAAACTTCATCGACGTTGTGACCACGGGCTTTGACTCAAGCAATGGTAATTACATTAAACAATACCAAAACCTCGATGGTGTCGAGACGTATGGTGCAGAGCTTTCTGCAGGTTACGCGATCACTAAGCGATGGAACATCAGCACCAAGTTTGGCTACGTAGATGGCAAAGACGCGGAAGGTGAATACGTTCGAAGCATTACGCCATTCGAAGGTAACGCTCAACTGAAATACGTCAACCAAGACTTCAATGCTTACGTGGCTTGGAACTGGGCCGCGGCCATGGATCGCGTTCCTAAATGCCAGACCACGCTTGGTCTAGCGACAGATTGCGCGCAGACAAGTGCGTGGAATACGTTTGATATTGGCGCAACTTACTACGTTTCCAAAGACCTTCGTGTTAGCGCAAACATCGTCAACTTGTTCGACAAAGAGTACATCCGATACCAAGACGTAGCGGGTATCGCTGAGGAAAGTAAGCGTTACTCAACTGAGCCTGGGCGCTACTTCACGCTAAATGCAAAATACGAATTCTAGGACGAAATCATGAAGCTAAAACCATTGGCGTTTTCGCTGCTTATTGCTTGTACCCCTGCGGCACAGGCTGCAGAGTGGGATTATCCCTCAACGGATTCTGTGGTGACCAATGAAGCGCAAGCGAAAACTTATCTAGACAGCCACTACTCAGAAGCGGGCGAGTTTAAGTTCCGTTACAAAACCCAGTCTCAGCTTGGCAAGCATTACAATTTTGATGTTTGGGTAAACGGTGAATATCAAGCACAGCGCACCTTAGTAGTAACAACTGATAAAAACCATCACGTTGTGCGAGTGTTTAAGAGCCTTGAAGATACGATAATTCGCAACGGTAAACCAACGGTTGCAATGGAATTGGAATCGCCTCGCCAACTGCAAGCACAAGAGCCACCGGCTCTGAGCTCTGGAAGTTTGGTTGATGTTGAGGTTTCTTTATTCAACCCAGATCTTCGTACTATGCAACAACAAGCGGCACCAGAATCGACGTGGTCAGCACTGTCTGATTACCCTCAGCCGATCGAGTACGTCACCAAGTCGATTGAGGTTTTAAAGTCCGGCGGTAAGTTCTATCTCTCTAACCCAAGATTAAAGCAAGTGGATGCGACGGGTTTATTTGCAGCCCCAGCACCTGGTGAAGCGCCTGTACTCGATACGTTGGACTTTCTCAGCGCAGAAGGAGTTCAAGCGTTTGACAGTGTTGATGAGATGCAAAGCACCGAGTTTGGTGACAATGCGTTCCCACAGTTGATGGCTTTTTATCATCTTGATAGCTCGATCCAATATCTGACAAGCCTGACTTACGACTTGTTTGACGAACCGCTTCGTTTTGACGCTCGCGGTTTATCAAAAGATAACTCTACTTACTATTACGGTCCGAAAGCACTCATGCTGGGTGTCGGTGGTGTTTCTCCGGATGCAGTCGATGCTGATGTCGTGATACATGAGCTCGGGCATGGCATTCATTACCAAATCGTACCGGATTGGGCGTACGGTCACACTGGTGCTATCGCAGAAGGTTTTGCTGATTACTGGGCGGGCAGCGCGAGCTACCGCACTCAATATTTGGATGCTTCGCGTCGTGGTCAAGAATTCGAGTTAGATACGGTGTTCAACTGGGACGGTGTGTTCGGAACACGCAAAACAACTCGCAGCTTATGGAACCAAAGAGCGCGTTACTTCGAGGGCTCAGAGTATCCAGCGCACGTTAGTGTGGGCGGTGAACTAGGCGACGAGCTATGGTCAACGCCACTGTTCCAAGCACTTAAAGCATCGGTTGAGCGATACGGTGATGATACCGATAACGTGTTCCGTGAGTTTGACGCCATTGTTCTTGAAGGCATGTATGGCATTGGTCGTGGCGTGAAAATGCATGATCTGGCGGAATCGACCGTGTATGCCGCAAACACCTTGTTCCCAAATAAAGATTACGCCCAATTTCTGACGGACAGCTTCAACAGACACAACTTACTTAAAGCGCCTCTTCGTGTTCGCTATGACTCTCGATACATCGCACAAGGTCAAGACGTTGGTTTGAGCCTGAGCCAAACTGGCCGTGAAGCGAGCATCAAAGGGCAATGGCAGCTAAACAACGCATCTGTTTTCGACTTTGATGAAACGCTTTCTGACTCGACCTCAATGAAGGTGGCGTTACCAAGCGGTCTAACATGTGGCACGCAATTCGATTCCTCTATTTCATTGGATTATCAATTTTCTGAAGGCCTAAAGACTCACCAGTGGAGTGAAAAGGTGATGCTGGTTAATGGTACGCCAGGGCTCGATATCCAGCCTCAACCAGTGAACTCCGCTTTGCCGGAGCAGGGGGACAGACTGTTCTCTCAGACGCTATCGGACAAGTCACGCACGATTGATGATTCGTTTGCGGTTTACCTGAACATCGAACATGACTCACTGCAGGATCTGCAAGTGACGCTTGTGTCTCCACAAGGCAAATCGGTCGTGCTACTTAGCCATCAATCAAGCAATACCAATGGATTTAAAGGTTACTTCACCGCTCAGTATGACGAGGAGTTACAAGCACTTGTCGGTCAACCGAGTTGGGGGACTTGGCGTCTCGAAGTGTCTGACCGCGTGTCAGGGAATTCTGGGGTGTTGAAAGAGTGGGGTGTGAGTCACTTTGCTCAGTATCAGTGTAGTGCTGATACCACTAAAGAAAGCAGTGGCGGTGATTCAGGTGGCAGTGGTTCGCCTTGGACCTTGTTAGGACTTGTCCTGCTTTCAATGGTGAGAGTGATTCGCTCTCGTTAATTAAAATCAAAAGAAGATAAAATCTATGAAGTTTCAATATTCTTTCGTTGCTATGTCACTAGCCCTAGCTGGCTGTGGCGGAGGTTCTGGTGGTGACACGTCGGCACCGACCTATGATGTAGCTGGCACCATCGTTTCTGCAGGTACACTTCTTGATACACCAGTGTGCATCGATTTAAACCAAAACTACGTTTGTGATTCCACTGAACCGAGTGCTAAAACGGATAATGCTGGTAAATTTAGCCTGACTTCAAGCGACAAAAACGTACTAACCAGCACCATTCTTGCTCAAGTTGATCAAGGCTCAAACCAAACGTTGCGTCTTGCGGCTCCGGGCCAAAATTTAGCAACGGGCAACACGGTCAATGGTGTAACAACGTTGCTCGCGGGTCTTGTAATTGACGGTAAAACCGTTGCTCAAGCTGAAGAGATTGTGAAAGCGCAACTCGCCGATGCCGGCGTTTCTCTTTCAGGTACGGTGATGTCTAACGCAGAAGCCAGCGAGCTAGACAAGCTAGAGCAAAACACGGTTGCGCTATTAGCTGCGATGCAACCAAAGCAAATGACCAAAGGCGTAGCGCTGCTTGCTCAAAGTCTTAGCTTCCAAGGTAAATCGTTGGCCTCTGATCTTCTGTCTGAAGCGGAAGTAAGTGCATTTGCTGAAGAAATTGTAGCGGTTGCTGAACAAACGGTTGGTAGTAACGATACGGGCGCCGTTCTTTATTTTGCTGAAGGAGCAGCAGACGTAGCAGAGGTTCAAGCGTCTTACCCTGGTCAAGATGCGGAATACGGCTTCGACAAAGAGGACAAGCAAACGTCGACAGGCGCTGGCTTTAAGTTCGTTAAGCTAGATTCACAAGGTGCTGCTTTAGCTGCAGATGCGACTGAGTGGGCTTGTACTATGGACGAGCGTACTGGTCTTGTTTGGGAAAACAAGAGTGCGGATGCGAGCTCGGTTCAATTTAAAGATCGCCTATTTGCTTTTGAGTCTGAAACATTTAAGCCATTTAGCAAAGATGTAGAGCTTGCAGGTTGTAAAGACGCTGGTGATGAAGTTTGTACCACTAGCCAATATGTTGAGTACATAAACAAACAATCGTTATGTGGAATCACTGGTTGGCGCTTGCCTACTTACCGTGAAACATATGACTTATTAGACTTTGGTGAACAAACACTGTTCGCTCCGAACGAGGAATATGCGCCACACAACGTGTATGGTTTCAATGTTAAATACTTCCCACAGCAAACGATAGGCAGTCCTTATTTAGAGTATGGTGCGTTTTGGCATAGCGACTTTACGTTTGTGAATACATCATCACAGCTCGTTGATGCTGAGGTTTATTTTCCTGCAATTATCTCTCGGGGCGTAGATAGAGGCACTATTTCACTCGTCGATATTCGCTCAAGCAACACAAGTGCAGACGCCGATGACTCATACCAATTCCCAATCCGTCTAGTAGCAGTAAAGGGCCAATAAGATGAAGAAATTAATAACTGTACTATCTCTTGCTTTGGCTTCTCAAACTGCAATGGCTGCACAAGAGTGTTCTACTGACTTTGCTAAAACGGCACCTAACACGCGTTATACATATTCTGATAACGGTACCGTAACTGACTTAAAAACAGGTCTTACATGGATGCGCTGTCCAGTTGGTATGACATGGAATGTAGGAAATCAAGAATGCCAGGGGACGCGATCTACAATGTCATGGCAACTCGCTCTCTCCACAGCCAAACAAATTCGTAATAAGGACGGCAACCATCCTCTTCACAATTTTGCTGACAAAAAAAATTGGCGACTAGCAAATATCAAAGAGCTGGTATCTCTAACTGAGCGAGCTTGCCACAGCCCAGCCATAAATAGTACAGGGTTTGCTAGCGGCTATAGTCTGACAGATGGAGATGATGTTCTAGGGCGTTATGTCTGGAGCAACACACCTAATGGCGACGGTAAGCATGTTGCAACTTTTGATACGACTAATGGTGAGGTTTTCAATAGAGATCCGTTAAACTCAAGTTTCAAAAGTTCTCTCTTGTTAGTGACAGATGAATAATAATTATTACGTTAATAAGGGTTGATAGCTTTGCCTTTATAATAAGCTCCGCCAGTGCGGAGCTTTTTCTTTTCTAACCTTTGGAACTTATCGTGTTGAGCAGAGTATTTAAACTTGGAACTGCTTAAGCTGATGTTTTTGGTTTTCTGCTAAACCAGACAACTCTTGCGCTGCCGCGGCTGATTGAGTGATACCAGTTACGTTCTGGCTCACTAGTTCATAGATGTTCGTTAAGTTGTTGTTGATATCAGCCGTGACCTGTTTCTGCTCTTCTGATGCGGTTGCAACTTGAGTGTTGATTGAGTTCAGATCGGCGATAGCATTACTGATATTAGCAAGTGATTGGCTAACTTCTTGCGTCAGAGCTTGGTTGTCTGACAACATGGCTAAGCTGGAATGCATACTTTCATTTGCGTGACCAGATTGTTGCTGTAGCTCTTCTATAATGGTTTGGATCTCTTTGGTGGACTCCTGAGTTCGTGCTGCCAGCATACGTACTTCATCGGCGACTACCGCAAAGCCTCTGCCACTTTCGCCCGCCCGTGCAGCTTCAATCGCTGCATTCAGTGCAAGTAGATTCGTTTGCTCAGAAATACCTTCAATCACTTCGATCACGCGACCAATGTGTTCTGATTGTTCTTTTAGTGAAGTCACGACGGCAGCGGCTTCGTTAAGTTGTTCCGCCATCTTTTCACTTGCGCGAGTGCTTTCCCCAAACATGCTTATACTTTGTGAGGTTAACGTACGTGCTTGATTTGATGCACTATCGGCTTCTTGTGCATTGGTCGATACTTCAGCTGCGGTCGACTCTAGCTGATTGATCGCCGAGGCTACTTGCTCAACTTCTTGCTTTTCTTGATCCGAGTTGACGCTGCTTTGAGTCATAACAGTTGCTAACTCGGTTGATGCTGATGCCACATCTTCACTAATGCGAACCAATGCGCTTACAGTTTCACGCAGTTTTTCTATGGTCTGGTTTACATCCCGAGCCAACTGAGACACTTCGTTTTTCCCGATGGCTTCGGCCTTAACTAGTAGGTTTCCCTTCGCGACTTCCCGCATCGTTACTTGAAGGTTACGAATCGGCGCAACGATGTAGCTGGCGAGTACCCAACTAATAAGTGAAGCGGCACTCAAGATCACCGCAAGCGAGACGGCGCTGTAAGTTAGCGTGGTTGAATGTTGTTCGCCATTCGTTTCGACTTCATCGGTGACGATTTGATTCAAGTGTTTAGACAGTTTGTCGATGGCGTTGATCATCGCTTCGCCAGCTAATCGATACTCAGCCATTGCAGATTCGTACTTTTGATTGAAATCAGAGGTGGTGTAATCAGAAGAGTGTTTAGTGGTGAGCAGAGGTGTCATGGTAACGCGAGTGAAATCAACATAGTGATTCATGGCCTTACGCATAGCATTGACTTCATTTTGAACGCCAGGGAGATTGTCGATGGAGTTAAGAAAATCGCGGTTTTTGTTTTGTCGCTCAGAAAGCTCTTGGTTGAGAGACTGAACATCTTCGGCTCTAAATAGACTATAAATGGCTTTGATGCGCATGGCGTAAGTGTTGTCTACGATGCCGCTAAGTTCCTCTTTGTGAATGATTAGCTTATGGGTGGAAGCCGAAACCTTATTGAATGCTTGATCGAGTTTACCGATTCCGACACTCAGTCCAATGATGAGTAATATAACTGTGAATAGAACAGGCAGAAAAACCTGAAGTTTAATAGAAAGCGTACTAAGAAATTGACGCATGAGATTGACCCTCTATCGGTTTAATTATTATCTTTTTTATAAATAAGCATTTCGATTTTAATTGTTATATTTGCCAAATCAATGAGTTACTCATATCTAATTGTTATGAAATGTACCAAAATCGATGGGGTTATCATCTTGAACATGAGGCAACGTTATAAAAACGTTACGTTCAAATTGAGAGAGGGATAAGTCGCGGAATTAATAGTTAGAAATGACAACGTGTCATAGAGGGTTCAACTAAGTGAAACACAACTGTCATATTCAAATTCTAAAGTGAGCACCGTTCAAGTGAAACACAACGGCAATAAAGCCACTTAAGGAAATTGTGATGAAAAAGACAGTAATCGGTGCAATCGCACTTCTAGGCGCAATGGCAGTGACTCCTGTTTCTGCTAAAGAAACTATCTCTGCAGTGGGTTCTAGCAGCGTAACTCCACTGATGGAAGTTTTCTCTGAAACGTACATGAAGAAGAACCCTAACGTATTTATCGAAGTTCAAGGTCCTGGTTCTTCAGCTGGTGTAAAAGCAGCGAAAAATGGTTCAGCAGACCTTGGTATGTCTTCTCGTAATCTAAAAGACTCTGAAAAAGAATCAACACTAATCGAAGAAGTGGTTGCTCGTGATGGTATCGCAGTGGTTGTTAACCCACAAAACAAACTGCCAGGTCTAACAGCCGAGCAAGTGACTGCAATCTACAAAGGCGAAGTATCAAACTGGAAAGAAGTCGGTGGTGCAGACAAGCCAATCGTAGCTATTACTCGTGACACTGCTTCTGGTACTCGTGGCGCATTTGAAGACATCATGTCTCTAAAAATGAAGATTTCTGGTAAGAAGGTATCAGCTATCTCTCAACGTGCTCAAGTTGCAAACGGTAACGGCGCACTGAAAACAATGGTTGCATCTAACCCATACGCAATCGGCTACATTTCTCTTGGTACTGTAGACAACACTGTTAATGCGCTAGCAATCGACGGCGTTGATGCAACGGTAGCTAACGTTAAAAACGGTTCTTACAAAGTAGCGCGTCCATTCCTTGTTCTTTACAAAGAAGGCAAGCCATCAACAGAAACGCAAAAATTCCTAGACTGGATGCTAACTGACGAAGCGCAAGCGCTAGTTGACCAAAAAGGTTACATCTCAGTTAACTAATCCCATCGGGACTTTAAAGTTTGCTCAGCCCAACGTTTCGGGCTGAGCCTTTTCTATCCATTGTGTTCAACGGCATTGCCCAGAACCGTGAGATTTTTAAATGACCATCGCAACAAATAGTGAAAAGCTTATGAATACTGACGCTAGAGCTATCAGCAAGTCAGGCCTACGCGAGAAGCGTCGTGTAGACTGGAAAGAGCGCATCTTCCACGGCTTGTTCCTAACGAGTGCCGTAATCGGCATTGTTTCATTAGCCGTTATTGCATACTTCATCGTTCGAGAGAGTATTCCGGCATTCCAAGAAGCAGGCGTATCGGGCATTGTCTTAGGACAAAACTGGTTACCACCTGCGCTTTACGGTGTCGCCACCATGATTGTGGCATCTATCGTATCGACGGCTGGTGCTGTCATTGTTGGGGTTCCAATTGGTGTTCTGACCGCCATTTTTATCGCTGAAATCGCACCAAAGCGATTAGCAGACATCATCCGTCCAGCGGTTGAGCTGCTAGCCGGTATTCCTTCAGTGGTCTACGGTTTCTTCGGTCTGGTTATTATCGTTCCATTGATTCAGAAGGTATTTGATGTACCTGCAGGTAACACTATCTTGGCCGGTATTATTGTTCTTGGTGTGATGATTCTACCAACAGTAATTACGGTTTCTGAAACGTCTATTCGCGCTGTCCCTCGTACTTATAAAGAAGGTTCTTTGGCACTGGGCGCATCGAAAATCTACACCATCTTTAAGTTGCTCGTTCCAGCGGCTCGCTCAGGCATCATGACAGGTGTGATACTGGGTATCGGTCGTGCGTTGGGTGAGACCATGGCGATTATCATGGTTATGGGTAACGCGCCGGCAATGCCAGAAGGCATCTTGGATTCGGCTCGTACACTAACTGCAAACATCGCTATTGAAATGTCTTACGCAAGTGGTGTTCACGCGAACGCACTTTACGCTACAGGTGTAGTACTTCTGGTCTTCATCATGTCGTTGAACGCTGTACTACTGTACCTAAACCGAGAAAAAGCGAAGTAATCGCTCGTTAAAGGTGACTATTATGGATCGCGCAAAACTGAAAAAAGCACGCCAGTTCAAAGATAATGTCTTTAACGCATTTGTCTGGATCTCGGCAGCACTAACGGTAGGCTTTTTGTTCTGGATTATCTGGTACATCCTATCAAACGGTCTACAACACGTAGATTGGAACTTCATTACTGATAACTATACGCGCACAGGTGAAGAGCACGGTATCTTCCCAATGATTGTGGCGACCATTTACATGGTTATCGCTTCTATCGCAGTGGCAGCGCCACTCGGTATCATGACGGCAATCTACTTGACCGAATACGCGAAAGTGGGCAGTCGTTTGGTGAAAATCATCCGATTCTGTACCGAGTCATTGGCGGGTATCCCGTCGATCATTTTCGGCCTGTTTGGTATGACTTTCTTCGTGGCGATTCTTGGCCTTGGCTTCTCGATTCTGTCGGGTGCATTGACGCTAAGTATCCTAATCCTGCCAGTGATCATCCGTACAACGGAAGAAGCGCTGATGGCAGTACCACAAACGTACCGTGAAGGCTCTTATGGCCTCGGTGCTTCTAAGATTTACACTATCTGGCGTTTGATTCTTCCGAGCGCAATGCCAGGTATCTTAACCTCGGTCATTCTAAGTATTGGTCGTGTCATTGGTGAGTCTGCTCCAGTATTCCTGACAGCAGGTATGGTTGCACGTATTCCGGATTCTTTATTGGATTCAGGTCGTACGCTAACCGTTCACCTATACAAACTGACTACCGAACTGTTTACCGTTGAAGAATGGAATCAGGCTTACGGTACGGCAACAGTGCTTATCGTGGTTGTTCTCTTGATCAACATGGTAACGAAACTGATTGCTAGACGTTTTAACACCGCAACTTACTAACAACACTAATTAAGAACGCACGTTAAAAGACACGAATTCAAGAATTAAGAGATTAAGACAATGAACAAATTTGATATTGAAAACCTAGACCTATTCTACGGTGACAACCAAGCACTGAAATCGATCAACTTACCAATTCCAGTTCGCCAAGTAACTGCACTTATCGGCCCGTCAGGTTGCGGAAAATCAACGCTTCTACGCTGTTTGAACCGAATGAATGACCTAATCGAAGGCGTGAAAATTACAGGTAAATTGGCGATGGACGGCGAAGATATTTACGGCAACATTGATGTTGCTGACCTTCGCATCAAAGTCGGCATGGTATTCCAAAAGCCAAACCCATTCCCGATGAGCATTTACGAGAACGTGGCTTACGGCTTACGTGCTCAAGGTATCAAAGACAAAAAGACAATTGATGAAGTGGTAGAGCGTTCGCTGCGCGGTGCTGCACTTTGGGATGAGGTGAAAGATCGCCTTAAATCACACGCATTCGGTCTATCTGGTGGTCAGCAGCAACGTTTATGTATTGCACGTACAATCGCGATGGAGCCGGATGTGATTCTGATGGATGAACCAACGTCGGCACTTGACCCAATTGCGACACACAAAATCGAAGAGTTGATGGAAGAGCTAAAGAAGAACTACACCATCGTTATCGTGACTCACTCAATGCAACAGGCGCGTCGTATCTCTGACCGCACTGCGTTTTTCCTAATGGGTGAACTGGTCGAGCACAACGATACGCAAGTGATCTTTAGCAACCCTCAAGACGACCGTACTCAAGGCTACGTAAATGGTGATTTCGGTTAATCCACCGTATTTACAAGCATAACTAAATAACTATAAGCGATGGTAACTTTGCCCCTCTTGATGAGGGGCCTTTTTCTTTTTAAGTCGTGGGCTTATAACGCCTACCAACACAAAAAATCTTGTAAATAAGCATAACTTTCCTCCCCAGTTTATAAAGCATGTAACTTATGTGAAACATGGCTTTAAAAGTGCTGAAGAGCTCTCGAATGTAACACTAAGTCTGATAATTTTGCGAATGACTTAACAGCTCAAATTTGAACGTATTGATTGCATATCATGGCCTAAGTAGTTTTTTATCGAGGATAAAAAAGTAGATTAGGTTGGTAGGGTGAGTTTAAGAAGTTTTACAAGAAAAGTGTCTTCAACGAGGGACCATCGGTTGCTAGCGGAGGCAATCTTTGATCATTTAGAGAGTCTGTTCTCCCCTCAAGCCCTCGCTATTTTTGAAGATCCTTCAATTAACCCTCGTCATTCAATGAGCTTCTCTCGCGGAGAGCTTTACCCAACCCAAAACTATCCTGAGACATTCTGGGAGTGGGCAAGTCAGTTTGATACCTCTGAAAGCATCATACCTCTGGCGATCAACACTTGTAACTGGAATCACACCCGAGATTTAGGCGGTGATAGTTACATCATGATGCTCGACAACACGCCTATCAAACGTACCTACCTACTGATTCAATCTGTACATGCTCGCACAGCACATAATATCTATGAAGAAAGTTACGACGCAATGCAGCTCGCAGCGGCGCGTTGGCAATGTATTCGTGCTGAAAAAAATGCCTCGAAAGAGATCAGGCACAGAGATATTCGTGAAGCGCAATATGTTGATGAGATTAGCCAACGCGAGCGCTTTATCGAAAATATGAAGTTAGTTCAGCAAGTTGCACTCGAAATCTCTAATCCTGATTCTTTAAAGGACTTGTACTACAAAGCCGTCGAAGCGTTACGTGAACGACTTGGGTTTGATCGCTCTACACTGATGCTTCTCGATATGAAAAAGCGCAGCTTCAGTGGTACATACGGCACGGATGAGTCAGGAATTACGATTGATGAATTTCACACACAATACGATTTACATCAACTTAGCGAGGAGTATATCACCGCGTTATCTAGCCTTGAGAGCAACTTAGTGATTGTAGAAGACGCGCCAATATACACAGCAGGCAAGGTCATCGGGCAGGGCTGGAATGCGATGTTGATTTTACGCGATGGCAATGAACCGTTTGGGTGGTTCGCGCTAGATAACTTTATTCATCGTAAGCCGATAACGGCATATCAAAAACAGATGTTGGACTCGTTTGGTTCACTCTTCTCTCAAATTTACATTCGTAAGCGCCAAGAACAAAACGTACGCATGTTGCATTCAAGCATGGTTGAGTTATCACGTTGCACTACTGTCAGTGGAGTATGCAAATCGGCCGTCACTTTCGCCATTAAAAATCTTGGTATTGATCGAATGGCGGTGTTTTTAACTGATGAAAATTGCTCTTACATGCAAGGAACGTGGGGTACCGATATTCAAGGTAACGTGGTGGATGAATCTTACTTCTTTGGCGAAACCCAAGATTTCTCTCTTATAAATCTGGCTCGCTCAATGCCAAACGAAGTCGCATTTGAAGAATCAGTGCCTATTTATCATGACTGTAATATTGTTGGCTTTGGTTGGGCTGCGATGACGGTATTGACTTCAAATAGCAGTGGTCCTATCGCCTTTATCGCTGTTGATAATTTGCTGACACGTGCGCCCTTAACTTCTCAGTTACGTGAAGTGATTCGTATGTTCGCGTCCAGCTTAGCTGAAGTATTGCAACGTACTCAAGCTCAAGAGGCGATTCGCGAACTAAACGAAAACTTAGAGCTGGAGGTTCAGAACCGAACAAAAGAGTTGGAGGAAGCCAATCGACAGCTTGAGGTACTTTCTAAGCTCGATCCTTTGACGCGTCTTGGTAATCGCCGCATGTTAGAACATGTGATGCAAAAATATTGCGCCCTAGAGTGTGAAGACGACATGTCGTTTGGCCTGATCCTGATTGATATTGACCATTTTGGCTTATTCAATAATCACTATGGTCATCTCGAAGGCGATATTGCATTGATGCGAATTGGCTATATCTTGGATCATCATACCAAAGGTGAAGATGAAGTTTTTTGCCGTATCGGTGGTGAGGAGTTTGCGTTGCTCATGATTGGTTCTGAGCAAGAGGAGGTTCGATTGAGAGCAGAGTGCATTCGTCAGTGCATCGAGGGCGAGGGGATAAAGCATCGACATAATCCAGACGGGGAGTTACTTACCGTTTCAGTCGGTTACTCCTGTTATAAAGCGAAAGGCAAAGACTTTAATTTTGACCATTTATATCAGTTGTCGGATAAGGCACTCTATCAAGCGAAGAATCATGGGCGAAATTGTGTAAGGCGATACGAATACGAGCCCCAAGTTTTGTTGAGTAAGTGATGTTCATAAGAGCAACTTGATAGGGAAGAGGCGGCGGTTGGTGCTCTAGATAAAACCGCTAAAGCAAAATTTGGCCGGATAAGAGAATTGGCAGCTCATGAGAGCTGCCATTGTTATCTAGTTATTTATAGCTTTTCGAGTTGGTGGTCGGTTTTCGTTACGTTTGCTTTGCCAAGGTTTTGAATTTTCGCTAGCAGCGAATCAGGGCTCCAAGGTTGTTGGTTAGCACTAAAACGCGCTTGATTCATGGCATTAAGCTCTTGCTTAATTACTTGTACGTCACCAGGGTTTAACCTGTCTTGATGAGTGGTTAAATACTCATTTACAGAGCGTTCAATTTTCGCAGCATCGCCCTCTTCGATGACTTTTTTTAGCGCGTCGATGCAAAGTGGTTGTTCAGTATTTGAAACCGTTCCACTCGCTGTTATTGACCGCTTTTTCCATGCCCAAATAGCGATTCCCAATGTCATTATCCAAAGCCCTAAAAAAACAAAGGTTAATATTCGCCAGAGACTGTTTACATCGCCGCTTGATTCAGGACTAGGGGCTGACACTAAAGGCGCTGAAAGAGGCGATTCCGGCAACGTGATTAGCCCAGTGTCATTTTTCTCTACGTCTAATGTTAGCTCTGGTAACGTTGTTTTCTTCGCTTCATCATTTTGACTGTCCCACCAGTTCAAGTCGTATCCTGGTAAGGTATATTTCCCGGCCTCTGTAGGAATAATGACTTGCTTCACCGTCATGGTAACGGTGCCATCTCTCGCGCTATCGAACTTAGGTTGTTCGGGATACACGCGCAGTGAACTCGGGTAACTAATATTGACTCGTGGCAGGTATTCGGCTTGTGTACCGCGAGCCTTAACTTGAATGGTTCGAGTGAGTGAAGAGCCTTGTTTTACTGTGTTAATCGCGTTAGTCGACAGTAGATTACCTTGATCGTCTTGCCAGCTCTGTGTCATTTCTAACGCTGAAGCAGGAAGCCATTCACCTTTAAATTCGCTCGGAATCGGTTTGACCGTGATTGGCATGCGTTCCGCTTTGGTGTTGATAGGTATTATTTTGGTTGAGCCCGTCAAGCTGTCGCCATAAATATAAGAACCGGTCAGTTTAGGACCTATCAAGGTATAAGTGCCTGGTTGATTGGCCGTTAAGCGAAACGACTGCTCTATGACCGCTACTTCTAACCCATTTAAGATCTTCTGTCTTTGTTGTAAGCCACCCAGTGCCTCAAGCTTCATGCCTTCAATCTGCGGAGGTACTATTTGCGGGTTATCTAGGCGTCGAGTGTCCGCTTTAATTAGAAGCTGTATACGTAATGTTGCAGATTGCTGAGGGTAGAGCGTACTGTTGTCGACCGTAATATTGAAGCTAAATAGATCATCAAGATTGGGGTCTGTTTGGCTCGCGTTGACACGTAGTTTGATCGGCTCCGTTTTCATGCCATCAGCGGAAAAACTTGGAATAGTCAGAACACCTTCTTTCATTGGTGCAATTGAGATACTCCACTCGGTACGCACCGATTTTCTTCCGTTAATGTTATTGCTAGAGCGGCCATAACGAGGTTGACCCAAGAAGAAGTCTTTCTCTAGAACATTGAAGTCGATTGAGTCTGAGCTGAGCTCAGTATCTGAAATGATTCTGAGGTTAATCACTTCATTCTTGGCTATTTGTGTTTTATTCACACTAGCTTGAAGTGTCTGTGCCATCACCGAGAAACTGGATATTAGGCTGGCCACAAAAATAAAGACCAGTTTTACGCCTTTGTTCATCACAGGCTTACCACTCCTTTTGAGATTGTTGTGGAGGTTGTTTTTGTTGCGCTTGAAGTTGCATTTGCGCACGGATCAAAAAGCTTGGGTCGCGAGCACTTTCTACTGCTTCTAGTCGACGAAACTCAGGATCATCCTGATGCATTTTTTCGGGATGCGCTTTAGCCTGTATTGGTTCACCTTGATCCTTCACTTGCTTGTCATCTCGTTGCGGTTGATGTTGTTCCGTTTCTTGTTTTTCTTTTTTATTTTCAGAATCTTGCTGATTTTGTGACTGTTGTCCTTGCGCTTCTTTCCCTTCGTTTTGAGACTTTTGTTGCTGTTGCTGTTGCTGTTGCTGTTGCTGTTGCTGTTGCTGTTGCTGTTGCTGTTGCTGTTGCTGTTGCTGTTGCTGTTGCTGTTGCTGTTGCTGTTGCTGTTGCTGTTGCTGTTGCTGTTGCTGTTGCT